>CAJKFC010000057.1 GCA_905199135.1 uncultured Eubacteriales bacterium | reverse complement strand
GTCCGTTGGGGAGGGCGAATGCCCGACACGGCGGCGAGTGCCGCCGCACTCTATTTAATTACACGGGGTCCCCGTTGTGCCTGAACAATGGGGTAAAATAACGGCTGAAATGCCGTTCCGCAGAGCCTGCGGAATGATAAATCCCATATAGTATTTCCCTGCATACGGGAGATGGATAGGAAACGGAGGGCGAATGCCCGACACGGCGGCGAGTGCCGCCGCACCCTATTTAATTACACGGGGTCCTCGTTGTGCCTGAACAATGGGGTAAAATAACGGCTGAAATGCCGTTCCGCAGAGCATCTTCTCTTACTTCTGCATCAGCCTGTCCAATCGGCCTGCCAAAATGGCCATCTCCTCCCTTGTCACGGCCTCTTTGGGGCGGTAGGTACCGTCCTCATAGCCCTTGATTATCCCAGCCGCGTGGAGGGCGTATATGGCACCCGAGCTCCAGCTGTCAGGCTCCACATCGGAGAAAATGCCGTTTTTGGGGGATTTATAGGGCACGCCCGCTATGCGGCATATGAGGGTTGCCGCCTGTTCCCTTGTAAGAACCTCGTCGGGCATAAAACTGCCCCCCTCTACCCCCACCATATGACCGCTTTTAAAGGCGGCGGCGATGTATTTTTCCGCCCAGTGACCCTTTACATCGTCAAAGGGAGGGGATTTTCCGTCCAAAGGCAGATTGAGAAATCTCACCGTGATGGCGGCTGCCTCGGCTCTCGTCAGGTCGGAATACGGGGAAAACAGATGTCCGCCCGTGCCCTCCATTATGCCGCCCACATAGGCTTTCATAATCTCGTCGCGGCCGAAGGTGCCCGAGATGTCGGAAAAATATCCACCCGAAAGCCAGTCGTAGAAAAAGTCAAAAAGATCTTTTTGGGAAAAGGGCATTCTCAAAAGGGCCGCGCCCTTGAGCCCCAGCCTGTCTTTGAGCATGAGCATTTCGCGGCAGTACACCGAGCTGCCTATGTTCATCTTGTAGTCTCCCGGGTATAGCCTTTTGCCGCCGATGTGAAAGGTCTGCCCCGCCTTGACGGTAAAGGACAGGTATTCCGCCCCCTCTGCCCTGTCAAAGCTCTCCTTTACGGCGAAATTTTCCGCCACGGTCTCCACCTCTTTCGGGGTGGCGATAATCGAGCCGTCCCAGCCGGGACCCGTCACCGAGCCGCCCATGTCGAGGGAGAGAATTATCCTTCCCCTGTCAAAGCCGCCGTTTATCGCCGCAAGAGCCGCCTTTTCTCCCCTTTTGACCGAGTACTTGGGGACTCCGTAGGAGTTTTTAAAGGGGGTGCACTCCACATAGAGGTCGTCGCACAGACGATTTAAAACCTTGTAGTCGTATTCCCTGTCAAGGGGATAGACCCTGACCGAAACCGAGAGATTTTGAAGCTCATCTTCCACAGATGTGAGAAAGCTCACAAGCTGATCACCCGTCCACATGGGGGCGTCAAAGACAAAGCCGTCAAGGGAGTACATTTTGGCCTGCGCACGAAGCTCCGAGGCGATCTCGTCGGCTTTTACCGACGAAAAGGAGGTGTTTATCGACACCAAAGGCAGCACCGCCGTGCCGCTTTGCTGCATCTCCTCGCTGAAGGCGCGGCTTATCTCGGAGCATTTGAGGCCGTCCGAGGTTACAGTGTAGTAAGGGGGAGTCACCGCCGAAAGGGGTCTGTCGCTCCTTTTGATAAAATCCCTCATGGACATTCTGTCCGAGGTGTCGAAAATTGCCGAGGCAAAGCCCTCCATGTCCTCTTTCTCCAAAGCCGAGGCGAAAAGAGAGACAGGCATGGACAGCATGACTCCACCCACCAGAATGAGCCTGACATATTTTACGGGCAGCACCAGGGAGGGCGAGAGGGACTGACCTATTTCAAAATCATATCCCGAGGGCTGGAGCACGGCCTCGCAGCTGCCGTTTTTAAGATTGCGATAAGTAATACTCAGCATAATAATTACATTCAGTAGCCTTTCAAATGTTGTGTTTACACTAGTTGTGTTTACACTATTTTTTCCAAAAGATAAAAAAATAATCGTTTTTGGAAAAATTCAGTTGACAAACGGTCACTGCGTAATGTATAATTTAGTTTGCGTAACTGTGATTATGCAAACGAAATTCACGGCAGAGCCGATACCGAAATATAGGAGGTGTACACATGATTCGTACCTATCAGCCGAAAAAGCGTCAGCGCAGCAAGGAACACGGTTTTATGAAGAGAATGAGGACGAGAAACGGCAGAAAAGTTCTCGCAAGACGCCGTGCAAAGGGTAGAGCCCGTCTCACACACTGATCCTTAGATTTTAAATAAAGGCGCATTTTTTAGGAATGCGTCTTTTGGTCTATAAAGAAATTATTTAAAAGAAAAAGGTAAGTGAATGAAAAATACTGTCTCCCTTTGTTTAAATTACAGGTTTCGCCAGCTATACAGCCGCGGCAAATCACAGGTTGCCCCGTGCCTTGTGGTGTACGCAGGCAAAAACCGCTGTAAAAACGGAGAGAATCGCCTGGGCATAACGGTAAGCACCAAAATAGGCAAGGCCCATGTGCGAAACAGAGTGCGCCGCAAGATAAGAGAGGCATACCGCCTTTCGGAAGAGCGCATAAAACAGGGGCACGACATCGTGGTCGTCGCCAGATCCCGTGCAAGTTCGGCACGATTTGAGGACATAGAGAGAGATCTTCTCAAATGCCTGTCCTCTCTGGGAATGACAGTGGAACAGAAATGAAAACCCTTTTGATATTTCTCATCGAGTTTTACAGAAAATATCTGTCGCCTTTAAAAAGGCGTCCGGTGTGCCGCTATATTCCCACCTGCTCTCAGTACGCCCTTGAGGCGGTTAAAATCCACGGAGCCTTCAAAGGTTCTCTTTTGGCTGCGTGGCGCATATTGAGATGCAATCCCTTTTCCAAGGGCGGGTACGACCCCGTGCCCCCCAAGCGCAGTCACAACAAATAAGGAGAAAAATATGTTAGATTTCATAGCAGTGCCATTTGGGTACATAATGCGCCTTATCTATGAGGTCATAGGAAGTTACGGCCTTTCGATAATTGCCTTTTCCCTTTTGGCAAAGCTTGTCCTGCTTCCCCTTTCCGTCAAGACCAAAAAGAGCATGATGGACATTCAGAGGATCCAGCCGAAGCTCAACGAGCTGCAGAAGAAATACGGCAAGGATCAGCAGAAATACGCCGAGGAAATGCAGAAGCTTTACGCTGAAGAAGGGGTCAATCCCCTGGGCTCCTGCCTTCCCACACTTCTCACCTTCCCCATCATGATCGGTCTTTATTATGTCATCTCCAAGCCCCTCACCTATTTTATGGGTCTTACGGCCGCCGAGATAACTTCTCTCGCCGATATTCTGGGCGTCGCAACTCAGAACGCCTACACCATGGAGATAGAGGTCGCAGGTCTTCTGTATAGTAACTTCGACAAGGTGGCTCATGTTTCCCCGAATCTCATGCAGGTAAACTTCGATTTTCTGGGCATGAACCTTGCGGCTACGCCCTCCTTTAAGGCCTTTAATCTCTTGTGGATAATTCCGGTGCTTTCCGGCCTTACGGCGTTTTTGCAGTCCTATGTCACACAGAAGCTCCAGGGCATAAGCCAGGAGCAGGCCGGCAACATGAAGATGATGCTCTACACAATGCCTTTGATGTCGGTCTATTTCGGCTTTATCCTGCCGGCAGGTCTCGGCGTTTACTGGATAGCCAACAACATTTTCACGACCCTTCAGGAGATAATTCTGAGCCGAGTCATGAAGCCCAAAGAAACCTTGGGCAACTATAAGGGAGAGAAAAAATAAATGCTTATATCTAAAGAATTTAAGGGTAAATCCATAGAAGAAGCCATAAGCTCGGGCATCGAGCTGCTGGGCATCGACCGCGACGACGCCACAATAGAGGTTGTTGAGCGCGAGAGCAAGGGCTTTTTGGGCTTCGGAAAAAAGGACGCCGTCGTAAAGATAACCTATGACGACGGCAAAGAGGAGATAAAGGAAGAAAAGCCCGCCGAGGTCAAAAAGAAGCCTGCTCATAAAGAGACTTTCGCCCCTCAGAAGGAGAGCGTAAAGAGAGAGCAGCCCGTCAAAAAGGTAAAAGGGGTCAAAGAGGAGCCCGTGAAAGAGGATAAGCCCCTCGTCTCCGAAGAGGAGGCCGAGAGAAGCGAAAAGGCCGCAGGCGAGTTTTTAGAGGGCGTGCTCAAGGTCATGGGCGTCGACGCCAAGCTTGAGAGCCGTGTGGACAGAAGCGAAAACACAGTGCATATAGAGCTTTCGGGCGAAAATATGGGCTTTGTCATAGGCAGACGCGGTGAGACTTTGGACGCTTTGCAGTATCTCACAACAATAGTTACAAATAAGAAGGAGGACAGCCGCTGGAGGGTAACTCTCGACACCGAGAACTACCGCGAAAAGCGCACAGCCTCCCTCATAGCTTTGGCCAACAAGACGGCAAATCAGGCCGTCAAGACAGGCAAGAGCATCGCCTTGGAGCCCATGAGCCCCCAGGAGAGAAGAATAATCCACTCGGCTCTTCAGGACAACAAGGCGGTCACTACATTTTCCACAGGCCAGGAGCCCAGGCGCAAAATCGTCATAGCTCCCCAGGGCTACAAGAAAAAACTGCAGAAAAACAAATAGCCCCAAAAGCGTGCCTTAGGGCGCGCTTTTGATATTTTTTGAAAAAATACATAAAAAACGCATATAATACTCACAAAAGTAAAGCGAAAGGAAAAATTATGTCGATAACAAGCACAGTTTTGGAAAACGGAGTGAGGATAGTGGCCGAGCATGTGCCCTCCATGCGTTCCTGCACTCTGGGCATATGGTGCGAAAACGGCTCGAGACATGAGAGCGACGAGCTTTCGGGCATATCCCACTTTATCGAGCACATGATGTTCAAGGGCACCGACAAGATGGACGCCGAGCAGCTGGCTCAGGAGTTTGACGCCATAGGCGGCGGCGTAAACGCCTTTACCACCAAGGAAAACACCTGTTATTATGTAAAGACACTGGACGAGTATCTCGACAAAGGCGCAGAGCTTTTGGCCCATATGTATTTCGATTCGGTGTTCACAAAGGAGAATACCGACCTTGAGAGAGGTGTCATCATCGAGGAGATAGGCATGTATGAGGACACTCCCGAAGATGTGGCCAACGAGCTGCTGACAGCCGCCATGTACGAGGGCTGTTCCCTCGCCCGACCCATTCTCGGCACAAGAGAGACACTTAAAGCCATAGACGAAAATGTCCTCATGGACTACTACAAGAAGAATTACACACCCAAAAACACTCTGGTGTCGATAGCAGGCGGCTTTTCCGAGGAGAGCCTTGAAAAGATAAAGAAAATCTTTTCCAAAATGCAGGGCGGCGACGGCCCCAAAATGCCCGAGGCTCAGTATAAGAGCGCCTTTGCCGTAAAGCAGAGGGACACCGAGCAGAATCACATCTACATGGCCTTCCCCGCCATTCCTCTGGGAGACGACAGACGCTATGCCCTCCAGGTTCTCAACAATATTCTGGGCGGCGGCATGTCGTCGAGACTTTTCCAGACGGTCAGAGAGAAAAACGGCCTTTGCTATACAGTCTATTCCTTTGTGTCGTCGGCGACGGGCACGGGCGTTCTCGGCATCTATGTGGCCACAAACAAGAACACCGAGCACAAGGCGGTAAAGCTCATATGCGATGAGTGCCGCAAGATGACAGAGGGCGTAAGCGAAGAGGAGTTTATAAGAGCCAAGCAGCAGATAAAGGCCTCTGCCCTCATGAGTCTTGAAAACACAGCCACAAGAATGACAAACAACGCCAAAAACATGATAGTTTACGGCAGAGCCGTCACGGCCGAAGAGATGGAAAAAGGCTATGACAGCGTAACCATGGAGGATATAAAGAACCTCGCCAAAGAGATTTTCGACTTTTCCAAAGTCTCCCTCTCGGCTGTCGGCAAGGTATCCGATGTGGAAGAATACAAAAACTCGGCAAAATAAAATAAAAAGGAACGGCGAGCCGTTCCTTTTTTGTTTTGCGTAGGGAACTAATTTACCCCACCCGCCGTGCGTGCGGGGACCCCGTGGAATTGAATAGTATTCGGCGATACTCATCGCCGTGTCGGGCGTATGCCCTCCGAGTGTCGTTCCGTATTTCGCTATGGCGTTCTATTTTCCTCCAAACAAAAAAACGCCCTTTTGGGCGGTTTTTCAGTATATAAATCGGTTTATGCGCCGTATTTGGCGTGGAGGAACTTGAGCGACGCCAAAAGGGAGACAACTCCCGCGCCGAAGGTGACGATCCGGTTTCCTCCCGTAAAGCCGCCGGCTATGTAGCCTACGCAGCAGCAGGCCGCCACCGTCAGACAGTAGGGTATCTGTGTGGAGACATGGGAGATGTGGTCGCAGCCCGCGCCCGCCGACGCCATTATGGTGGTGTCGGAAATGGGAGAGCAGTGGTCGCCGAACACGCTGCCTGCAAGAGATGCGGCAAGGGTGATTATCATGAGCTCGGGAGCCGCCTTTTCGCATATCTCAAAGACGATGGGAATGAGAATACCGAATGTACCCCATGATGTGCCCATGGAGAAGGACAGGGCAGACGCGATGACAAAGACGATTACAGGAAGGATTCCGATGGGAATGTTGGCCGTCTTGACCATTTCACCGACAAATTCACCTGTCATGAGAAGGTCGCGGCAGACGCCCGAGATAGTCCATGCCGGAACGAGGATCATGTCGGCGGTGACCATTGCCTTGGCGCCGTCGGCGATGCTGTCCATAAAGCCCTTGAAGCTGATGAGCTTTCTCGGCACAAACTGAATGAGAGCCCATACAAGACCTGCGAAAGAACCTATTAGCAGAGCGGGGCCCGACGAGCAGTCGGCAAAGGCCTCGGCTATCGTAATTCCGCCCTCAAAATATCCGCCGTTTTCCGGCATGGCGAGGGCCGATACGGCAATGAGGACTATGACGGGAAGGATAAGATCCCACACAGTGCCCTTGTCGGAGCCTTTTTCGGTCTCGACATCGGTTGTCGACAGCGCCGAGGTCGCCCTTTGCGGCGGCGGCCTCACATTTTGCCATGGGGCCGAAGTCCGGCTTGAAAAGGCAGAGACCCACAACCATTATTATGGAAAGCAGGGCGTAGCGATTAAAGGGTACGGTTGCCGGCATGGCGCCGATGCCCGAGGTGAAAAGGTTGCTGCCCTCGGGGAGAGAGGAGATGACGGCGGCGCCCCAGCGGGAGTTGGGGGCGATGATGCATATGGGGGCGGCTGTGGCGTCGATGAGGTAAGCCGGCTTTGCCCTCGAAACCTTGTAGCGGTCGGTTACCGGCTTCATGACCGTGCCGACGGTGAGGCAGTTGCAGTAGTCGTCGATGAAGATGAGAGCGCCGAGAGCCGCCGTTGCAAGAGAAGCTCCCCGCGGCTTTTAAGCTTTCTGTTCATCAGCTCGCCGTAGGCTTTGGAGCCGCCCGCCCTTGTGATTATCACGACGAGGGCGCCCACCGGGGCGAGAAAGACGATGATGTTGATGTCGAATCTGTCGCTTAAAAGCTCGACAGTGTTTTTAAAGGTGTCGACAAAGGGGTTCTGACCCATGGCGACGGTGTAAATGAGAGTGCCCGAGAGGATTCCCAGAACCGGGGAGGAGATGACCTCTTTTGTGATGAGGGCGAGTCCGATGGCGATGATTGGGGGCAAAATGGAAAGCCGGCCCACATCTACCGATGAAAGTTCCATATTTAAACTCCTTCACAATTTTTCCGGGTATAATTATAGAACCGAAAAATTGAAAAATCAATCATAAGATTGTATTTTTTACCGATTTTTACAGAAAAACCCCGAGGAAAAGTGAATATTTATTCATTTTCGCCCCTTTTGGCGAATGGCAAAAAATTAACGCTGAATGTTAAAAAAACACCAATCCGCGCACTCAAAAAACTGCACAAAAATATTCTGTTCAGATTGACTTTATTGTGAATATATGATATATATAAATTAAGCAATAGTGCTGAGCAGATCTCTTTTTGAAAGGAGGACGCCATATGAAAAGATTTATAAAATATGCCCCTCTTCTAATTTTGTTTGCGGTTTTGGCGGCTCTGTTCATTCCGGATAAATACACCATAGACACCCCCTATGAGCCGGTCATTGCGGAAGGGGAAAACCCAAACATTTTGGACAGGGCGGTGCCCCTTGAAATCGCCCAAAACATGACTACCGAAGCTCTTTTGGAGACATATCTTCAAAATGTGTGGATAGACGAACGGTTTCTCGTCAAAACGGGGGAGAAACAGTATGATAACGGCGTAAAAATGCTGGCAGATCGCCCCGACATAAAAAAGGTGCTGTATGAGAAATACTGCGGTCTCGACAGCCCGTGGGCAGACTGGGTGTTTTATACCGAGCGTGTCGCCTTTGAGTTTTCGGGCTTTGAGCAGGAGGTGCAGAGAGACGCCGACAAGCTGGAAAATCTCGCCCTCGCCATAGGTCTCGACATGGACGAAAAGACCGACAGGCGCATACTCACCGAGATAGAGCGCCGTTTCGCCTACAACACGGCGAGAAACGGCTTTGTGGAGCTGAGGTATCAGTCGCCCTATCTGGACGGTCTCTACTGGAAACAGGTGGAAGACAGGGTTTTCGTCTCGAGAGGGTAATTTCAAAAGGAGGATGCCATATGAAAATAAATATCAAAAAAGTCCTCGTTGCCATGGCGGTGGCTGCCTCTGCCCTGCTGCTGACCGCTTTTTTGCTTACTCCCAAAGGCGACACATTGTGGGAGACCGCCATGAAAGGCCTTGAGGACATGGGCGTGGATACAGACGAAACCGAGTGGACCACTCTCGGGCTTTACGCCTCCCGCGGAGGTCTTATTGACAGCGTATCTTTTAAAAGCACCGACATAAAAGAGGCGAAAAAGCTTTTTTCCGATGTAAAGCTGAAAAAATCCTTTGAGGATTCCGCCGACAAGGGTGAAAGGCTGGTACTCAAAGGCAAATATGATGGAAAAGAGGTGTCGGTCACCGTCTTTGATGTCAGCTACCGAATGCTGTGCGTGAGATTTTACACCGAGGGGCAGAAGACAAAAGATGTGTATTACAATATGGTAAAAGGCTCTTTCCCCGACACCGAAGAATTTTTTGAAAATTACGGATTTTCCTATTGACTTTGACGCTCCGTCATGGCTTATACTCTTACCGAGGTGAAAAAAGATACACATAAAAGAGTTTGCCCGACTTACGGGCGTCAGCCCCCGAACGCTGAGATACTATGAGGAGCTGGGACTTTTGAAACCTTTGCAGGTGGACCAAAAGACCGGCTACCGCCTTTACGGAGATGAAAATCTCGAGCGTATGCGGGAGATACTGTTTTACCGTGAGCTGGATTTTTCCCTCAAGACCATAGGGGACATTCTTTCCTCCCCCGATTACGACAAAAAAGAGGCTATGGCAAGGCAGAAAAAGCTTTTGAAGCTCAAAAAAGAGCGGCTCGAAAGGCTGATTGCCGCCATAGAATCGGCAGAGAAAGGAGAAAACACGGTGGACACCGAAATTTTCAAAAAGGACGAGTATCTCAAATACCGCGACGAGGTAAAGGCGAGATGGGGCGGTACCGACGCCTATAAGGAGAGCGAGAAAAAGACGGCGGAGTACGGTGAAGACAAGATGAACGGTCTTCAAAGGGAGACCGAGGGCATTTTCAAAGAGTTTGCCGAGCTTATGGCAAAGGGCGAAAGCTTTGAGAGCAAAGCCGCCCAAAGCCTTGTGAGAAAATGGCAGAGCTTTATAACCGAAAACTTCTACCGATGCACCGACGAGATACTGCTGTCTTTGGGGCAGATGTATACCGCCGACGAGAGATTCCTCAAAAACATCGACAGGTGCCAAGAGGGCACGGCACTATTCGTGCAAAAAGCCATAGAGCACACGGTAAAAAAATAAACCGAGGTAAAACCTCGGTTTTTATTGTCTCAATATGCTTTTGTATTCAAGATCTTTAAGTGTCCAGAAGTATGCCGACATTCCCCGGAAATTGGTGTCCGACTCCTTGTAAAGGGCGTCCTTGCGCTCGATTTCCCTTATCAGCCTGGCGTCCTCCCTGTCGGTAAAATCCAGATCCATGTGGGCTGCCAAAACTTCGAGACAGGTGAGCCTCCTAAAATCCTCGGTGGCGTCGTCATAGATATGGCTGCCCTCCTCCACCTTGCGCATGACGGTGGGATAGAGCTGGATATATCTGGAATAAACGGCGCCGCACAGGTCGTCACGCTCCATGAGCTCGTCAAGACCGATTCCCCTGCCTTGCAAAAGACCAAAGCCCGAGGAAAAGGTGTTTCGAAGAAACATATCCCGTTTTAAGGGATAGTTCAGATAGGTCTCCAAAAGGGCGGCTGTCGACATTTTTTCTATCTCCGTTTGGGGAATTTCCAGAGCCTTTTGAGCCTCTTCGTGTTCGAGACCCTCGGTGCTCGGAAAGTCATAGGAGGTGCCCACAGGGTATCTGTCTCCCCAGTCGGGCAGAAAAATCAGGGCAAGCACCGCCAAAGCGGCGGCAATGAGCTTAATTTTCATAGTATCACCCCTTTAAAGGGATTATTCTCCCATGTCGGGTTTCGGGGCGGTGACGGTTTTTATAAGACCGCTGTCGGCTATTTCAAACTCAAATACCGACTCCACCTCTTTGTCATTCACCTCGTAGACCACCTTGACCGACTGACCCGAATCGGTGTTTTCATTTAGCTTGATCTCGGTGACTTTATATGTGAGATCAAGGGTGTAGGCGTTTGTCAAAAAGGAATAGGCTCCGCCCGAAGTCAGGAATTTTTCAAAATAACCCTCTTCAAAGCAGTCGCCCACGGCGTCTTCCCATGCTTTTTCCATGGCTCTCGAGGCGTGCTCGGCTTTTACCCTGTCGCCCTCGCTCATCTGAGTGCCGAGACCGAGAGAGACAATGGCATCGGGGTCAAAAAGGGTGTCATTGGGAGCAAAGACCATGGCTTTTATGATCTCTGCCGCGTTTTCGTTTACATTTTTCTCGCTGCAGCCCGTCAAGGCAAAAACAAGGGTAAGGGCCATGGCGAAAGCGATAAATATCTTCATAGTGACCTCCTTGTGATATTTGGTATAAATATTATTGATTTATATATACCATATTTCAACATAAAAGTCAATAATTACAGAGGCAATACTGTAATATTTGACATCGATGCAAGAAAAAAATGAAAATAAATTGAAAAGAATGTTATTTGTGCTCGCTTTCCAGCTTCAAAAGGTATTCCTTGTCGGAAATGCCCGTGCCGAAGCCGGTCATCGATCCGTCAGAGCCTATGACCCTGTGGCAGGGAATCAGTATCATTATGGGGTTGTTGTGATTTGCCATGCCGACGGCGCGGCAGGCCTTTTCGTTGCCTGCCATTTCGGCCACCTGTTTGTAGCTCCTGGTCTCGCCGTAGGGTATCTTCAAAAGGGCGCGCCATACGCTCTGCTGAAACTCGGTGCCCTCGGCTTTGAGGGGCAGGGGGAAGTCCTTTCGCTTGCCTGCAAAATACTCACGGAGCATCGAAGTCGCCGTCAAAAGCAGAATGCTCATGCCCTTTTGGGCGTTTTGGGGCTCTATTTTGGAAAGATATACGATGTACCCCTTTTCCTCCCCTATGTAGAGGGTGCCTATGGGGCTTTCAAAGGTGCAGTAGGTCATATTTTTTCTCCTTTGTATCTCATGATGTATCTTGTGGGGGAAACTTTTTCGGAAATTTCAAAGCCCAAAGAGCTGTAAAGCCTCACCGCCCCCTGATTTTTTGAAAAGACATAGAGAAAGACATTTTCCCCCTCTTCAAGGCATTTTTTTACGGTAAAAGTGCCGATTCCCCTGCCCTGAAACTCGGGCAGGACATAGAGGTCGTCTATCTCCCACCCCTCGTCTGTTTCAAAAAAACGGTAAAAGCCTGCGAGGTTGCCGTCACATATTATGCGGCGGTATCGGGATATGTTTTTTGTGATCTTGTTTTCACACCATCTCAAAACCTTTTCAAGGTCGAGGGACTTATCGTCCTCCCATTTTAAAATGAGCTCTCTGCACAGGCGGAAAATCTCGGGAATGTCGGAAACCTCCGCCCTTTCGTATGTGATGTCCATAAGCTCTCCTTTCGTTGAAGGCAGATAAAGGCTTGAAGCAGGAACGGGGAAACATAAAATTTTTACCCGTAGGGAACGGCTGAAATGCCGTTCCGTGAAGCTCGGCATATAGACAAATCCAACGGAACGACACGCGGTCGTTATTTTACCCCATCGACCTTGTCGATGGGGACCCCGGTGGATTGATTAACTGCGGCGGCACTCGCCGCCGTGGGGAAGAGGGGCAGAGAGCCGGGGCTCGACC
>CAJKFC010000056.1 GCA_905199135.1 uncultured Eubacteriales bacterium | reverse complement strand
TCCGATAATCGGGGACCCCATGCGGCCTGACACATGGGGAGGGCGAATGCCCGACACGGCGATGAGTATCGCCGCAGCTTATTCAATCTACCGTGGTCCCCGGCGGACTTGTCCGTTGGGGTGAAAAAAGAAATTATTTTATAAAGCGTTTCAATGTCTGTTTCCCTTCATGTGTTTTAAAATAGCCTTGCAAGCTTGCTTAAAATACAAAAAGGAGATTTTAAAATGGCACTTGATTATGCAAAGGCATATCAGCAGTTTATCGACGAGGAGCTTTCGAGCGTTTCGATGACCCAGTGGATGACTGCCGGCGAAGGTCAGATAAGATACGACGGCGGCAAGGACATCGAGATCTCCGAGCTTCAGACAACGGGACTGGGCAGCTACGACGCCACAAAGACCGACGGCTCGGCCTATCCTCAGGGCGCCGTGACAAACACATGGACGCCCTACACTCTGGCCATGGACCGAGGCGTCAAGTTCGCCCTTGACCGCACAGACCCCGCCGACACAAACTTCATCGCCACGGCGGAAAATGTCATGCGTGAGTTCGCCAGAACTCAGCTGACAAAGGAGCAGGACACATACCGCATCAACAAGATATATAAGACGGTACAGGGTTCTTCCCTTGCCGGCACAAATGTGCTGACAGGCACTGTTACAACGGAAAACGCCGTGTCCGAGCTTCTCAAAACCCTTTCGGCCGCCCAGAAGAGCTCCGAAATGCTTTCGGGCTTTGTGGCCATCATCAGTCAGGACCACAAGAACGCCTTTCTTCAGGCCTCCAATCAGACCCTTTCCACAGTGACATTCGGCAACAGAGTTGAGATCAACGGCGTCGAATATGACAATGTCATGATGTTCAACGACCTGCCCTGTCTTTTTGCCCCTCAGGCGAGAATGCAGACCGAGATCACCGTGGGCACAGGCCGAGACGAGGACGAGGCAGGCGTTGCCGCCGCAGCAGGCAGCAAGAACATCAACTTTGTGGTGGCTTCCTACGACAGCGTGCTGGCAGTTTCCAAGATAGACAGCCTCAAGCAGTTCCCTCCCGAGGAGAACCAGCTCTTTGACGGCACGGCCATTCAGGCGAGATATCTCTACGACCTGTTTGTGCCCAAAAACAAGGTGTGCGCCATAGCGGTACACACCGAGGCTTAATTTTGAGGAGGTGATGGGTTGAAGATCATCTATGAACAGGACGGAGCGGCCGAGAGAATAAAGGAAAAGGCCTTAGCCTTGAGCGGCACGGAAGAGCCGGCTCATATGGAGGTTCTCTTTGACGCCGCCCTTTCCTACTCCCTCGGGGTCTGCGGCAGGAACGATGTGCCTTATGAAATGGAAACCGCTGTGGCAGTCGTCCTGGCGGGGCTTTTGAAGGACGGGTTTTCAAAGCCGGTCACCTCTCTCAAAAGGGGAGATGTGGCGGTGACTTACGCCTCGGGGGACATGGAGTACTTTAAAAACGCTCTCGCCCCCTTTGTAAAGCTGAGGTGCGTAAAATGAGGAACATAATAGGCGCGACCTACACCGACCGCTTTGATCTCAAAAGATACAGGGCGGTTGGAAACGAGGAGAGGGAGGAGCTCATATATGAGAACGAGCCCTGCGCCCTTTCCCGCTCGGCCTACGCCCACTCCCCCACGCCTGTGGGCTATAACAGCCCCTTTGCAAAGACCGAATACAATTTAAGGCTTTATGCCGCCCCTGAAATTGATTTCAGGCTGGGGGACAGGGTCGAGATAAAGAGGGGAGAACAGATTTTTTTCGGCGTGTGCTCCGACGGCTTTCGCTACGACAGCCACGCCATATGCATCGTAAAGATAGAGAGGATAGAGCATGACTGATATAACTGAGCTTAAACAGGCGGTGTGCGCCGCCATCTTTGAAAGCTGCGGCGTGCTGACCCTGCCCGATTCGGGAAAGAGCGGCAAAAGTCCCTTTTTCGCCGTAAAGGCTTCGGAGGGCGAAGGGGTCGTCATGGACGGCGGCAGACAGATAGAGCGAAAGGTGAGCTTTGAGGTGTCCTGCTTTACAAATGACGACGACAGCTCCGCCCCCTGTCAGATGGGAGACAAGGTGATAGGGGCCGTAATGCCATATTTCAGGTGCGGCGAAAGGTGCTTTTCTCCCCTTTATCTCAAGGCCTTTGACGAGGGCGGAGTGAGAAAAGTGAGCTTTGACCTCTATTTCTGCGACGAGCTTATAAGAGAGATACAGGAAACCGAGCTTATGGGCGACATAAAGCTCGAGTTTGCACACGGCATGAGGCCGTAAAGGAGGAGTTTATGGGGCTTCCCCAGATTATAATTGACTTTAAAACCAAGGGCGTAAGCGCCATTTCGAGAAGCAAAAGGGGCGACGCCGCCTTGGTATTTACAAAAGACGGGCTTTTGGAGCCCTTCGGCAAGACCTATAAAAACGCCGAGGAATGTACCGATTTGGAGGGGGAGACAAAGACCTTTGCCGAGCTTTGCTTTTCCCAAAGTCCCAAAAGCGTCACGGTGTTCATTCTGCCCGAGACCGAGGGCAAAGCTTCCCTTTCGTCCCACGAAAAGTTTTTGGAGGGCTTTGACTATAACTGGATCGGCTTTTGCACCGACGCCTTGGAGGGCGAGAACATAGCGGCGTTTGTGAAAAAGATGAGAGACAAGGGCAGATACATAAAGGCGGTGTCCCATCTGGACTATGCCTTTGACAGCGAGGCTGTGGTGGCTCTTGGGGGCGCCGAGGTGACTCTGACCTCGGTTTCGGGCGGCGCGAAGTGTCTCGTGCCCCTCATCACGGGCTGTGCCGCCGCCGCGGCTTTGGGCGAAAGCCTCACATACAAAAGGCTGACCGCCGTGACAGGCTATACCCTTTCGGGGGAGGAAAATGACCTTATCGAAGACGGAAAGCTGGTGCTCATAAGAGACGAGCAGGGCTATAAGATAGCGAGAGGCATAAACAGCCTTGTCAGTGATTCGGGCAGCGGCGAGTTTAAAAAGATAAAGATTATCGAGACTATGGACACCATACGCGCCGACATCAAAAGCTCCCTTGAGAGCAGCTACATAGGCAGGGTCAAAAACGACTACGACTCAAAGCTTTTGCTTTGCGCCGCCATTTCGGGCTATCTCGAGGGTCTTGGTGATTCGGTGATAGACAGCAGCTACAAAAACTATGTGGGAGTCTCCCTTGAGATGCAGAGACAGTATCTTACGGAGCACGGCATCGACACCGAAAACATGAGCGACACCGAAATACTCAAGGCCAACACAGGCTCTTCGGTATTTCTGGAGGCAAAAGTCAGGTTTGTCGACGCCATGGAGGACATAGTCTTTACCCTTGAGATGTAGGAGGAAAAGTGATGACAGCCAACAGAATGCTTTCGGGCTCCTTTGCCGAGATATGGGTCGAGGGCTCGAGGGTGGCCGAGGCCCAGCACATAAAGCTCACGGTAAAGCCTGTGAGAAGCGATGTGCAGATAGGCCTCGATGTGGACAGCAAGATAGTGGGTCTTTTGGGCGAGGGCGAGCTCAAACTCAAACAGGTATATACGAGGTTTTACGATGTTCTGAATGAGGCAAAGTCGGGCAAAGACATGAGAATGACCCTCATGACCGCCCTCAAAGACCCCGACAGCACAGGCGGCGCCGAGGAGCGATACAAGGTTTCGGGAATAGCCTTTACAGAATTGCCCCTTGTGGATTACGAGACGGGCAGAATAAACGAACAGGTGATAAAATTCCGCTTCCCGCCCACCCTTTTGGAGTGCATCTCACAGATAGACGGAGCGGAAAATGTTTAAGGAGCATTTGGGCAAAAGGCGTGCCGAGGTACAGCTCGAAAGGCTCAATGTGACGACGGTATTTGAGCCCCTTACCCCGGAGGAGCTTGAGGAGTGCGCCGCCATGGGCTCTAAAAGAGGGGCGAAATACGCCCTCTACCTCTCGTCAAAGGACATGGCGAAAGAGGGATATGAGCTCTTTGAAAAGGGGGAGATAGGCTCTCCCGAGGACATAGCAGACGCCCTGAGCATGCCCGACATAATGGCCTGCTATGAGCTCATAAAGGAGATATCGGGCTACGGCAAGGCCATGGTGAGGGCCAATGTACTGAGCGAGGGGGGCATAATGCAGGGTTCGGCACAGCCCGAAGCGGAGAGATTAGACACGGCGGCCTATTCAGGCGAAATGCCCGCATATGACGCCCCTCGATATGAGACGGCCGAACAGACCTCGGTGCCGTATGCAAAAAGGTCGGAAAAGGCGGGCAAAACCCCCCGTTATGACAAAAAGGGCGGAGCCGCTCTCACCGCCGAGGAATTCGCACGAAACCTCGCTCTCGCGGCGGGCAACATGTAGGAGGACAGATGAAGAGCACAAGACAGGTTACAATGAGCTTTAACAACGGAGAATATATGTTTTCCTTTCCCGTCACCCCCGAGAGCATAAGGATAACAAGACCTCAGAACACCAAAAAATATGTGACGATAGACGGCAAGGAGATAAATCTCTCGGCGGGCGCGGGGCTGAGCAGGGTGAACATATCGACCTTTCTGCCCCTTTACGATGTGTACGGTTTAAGGGGCTTCAAGGAGCCCTCCGAGATAATAAGACTTCTCAAAATGTGGCAGGACACGAGGAAGCCCATAAGGCTTGTCATATCGGACACCGACATAAACGAGGCATTTCTCATAGAGGACATGAGCGAGATATTCCGTGAGGGCGACGGCGACACATATGTGGACATAAGCCTTGCCCAGTACCGCTTTGTCACAGCCCTGCCCGTGAGTGTGAGTTCATATGACAGCCTTGCCGAAAGGGGCGACACGGGGCAGACCGTAAGCAAGACCCATGTGGTCAAAAAGGGCGACACCCTTTGGGGCATAAGCAAGATGTACTACGGCACGCCCTATAAATGGCACGAGCTTCAGGTCAAAAACAATGTCAAAGATGTGAGAAAGCTTCAGATAGGGACGGTGATAGTGCTTTGAAACTGGTGATAGGCGGAAACGATTTCACATCGCTTTGCGAGTACATGACTTTGGAGTCGGACATAAGCTGGGCGGCCGATGTTCTCACCTGCCGCATAATATTTGAAAATCACGACGGCTATCTGCCCCCCGTCTATGCGAAAACAGGAGACGATGTGCGGCTTTACGACGGCGAAAATCCCGTGTTTTCGGGGGAAGCGGTGTCGGTGACCACCTACGGCGCCGACGGAGTTTTCGAGGTACAGGCCATGGAGAGAAGCCATGTTCTGGCAAAATCCCATGTAAAGGGGTATTTTGAGGGGCGAGAGGGGCTCGAAAGGGCATTTTCTCAGGCGGGAATCACCCTTAAAAGCTGCCCCGCCCTCAGTTACGCCCCGTTTTCGTCCCGGGGCGGACTTACCGCCTGGGATGTGTTCAAAAAGGCGGCGGGAGACAGCTGTTATCTGAAGTACGGCTCGGCAGCGGATATCATCAAAAAGGGAACGACGGTCTATTCGGCAGATTCCTCGTCGATAATCTCCATAGTGTCAAAGGACGACGCCGAGGACATATGCTCCAAAGCGGTGGTTGTCGACTATGGGGGAAGGGAGCTTTACTCGGCGTCGGATAAGGCTCTTTCGGAAAAGTACGGTCAGGTCACAAAATACATCACGGCGGCGAGAAACGCCGACGGAAAAAGCCTTGCACAGTCGGCCCTCAAGGGGGAGATAAAAAGGGCCGAAGTGACTCTGATCGGGACATTTGTCCCTCAAAAGGGGGGCAAGACCGACTTTTCCCTCGAGAGATACGGACTTTCGGGGCGATACGACATAGTGAATGTACTGCACACGGCCGAGGAGGGAGTGCTTCTCACCACCCTCACGGCGGAAAGGGAGGAGAGATGAACCCTTACAGCGAGATAATAAAGATAATCGACGGCAGACAGCGCCAAAACTCCCTTTTTGAAGTGGGAGAGCTTGCGGGCGAGCCTTTGATGCCGGTAATCTCGGGTCAGGCGCTGCAAAAAGCCGTCTTTGCCAAGGGGCTCTTGTCCGAGGGCGAGAGCCTTGAGGCGGGAAACAGATGTTTAGTGTTCATGGGGGATATCCCCGTGGTGACGGCGGTGTGGTAGGAGGACAGATGGAGGAATATCTTAAAATTTTCTGTGAGCCTGTGCCCGACTACGAAAACGGCAGGTTCCGGACGGAAAACGGAAAAATAAAGCTGGCATACGGCAAAGAGGCCCTTAAAATATGGCTTCACAAGGCCCTTCAGCCCACTTCGAGAAGATACGGCTACGAGGCTTTCGGCAAAAATTACGGCCACGAGATAGGGGCCGAGATAGGGAGAAGCAGCGCCTCGGCATCGGTAATTCTGGGCAGCATAAGGGATTTTCTGTGCGCCAACCCCTATATTTTGGATGTGGCTTTGAAGTCATACAGCTTTGAGGGAGACAGCCTTACGGCGACGCTGACCGTCACCACGGTCTATGACGAAATAGAGATGACGGAGGTAATCAAAGAGTGAACAACGACTACGATTCGATACTCAAAAGGCTCAAGGACGCCATGCCCTCCGATATATCGGTGATAGAGGGCAGCTTCTGCGGCGACATTCTGTGCGCCGTGGCCAACGAGCTGGCAAAATTTTATTCGATAGACCTGGAGACGGTCTATCAGAAGGCCTTCGTCCATACGGCCGAGGGCGAGTGGTTAGATGCGGCGGCCGCCGACTGGGGCATGGAGAGACAGAGCGGCGAGAGCGACGACGATTTCAGAGAGAGGGTCACGGAGAGCCTCAAAAAGCAGTCCTCCAGCGGCAACAGGGCCGACTACTGCGAGTGGTGCCGCGCCTTCGGCGGCGTCAAGGGCGTGCAGGTCGAGTCCAAAAAGGCGGGCGAGGTCAATGTCTACATAGTGAGCGAGGGGGAGAACGACAACGCCCTCCTTAAAAAAATATCCGACTATGTGGAGAGCATGAGACCCATAGGGGCCAAGGTGACGGTGGCCTTCGCCTCCCAAAAGACAATGTCGGTTACAATGGATGTCTACCTTGACGAGGGCTACACGGTGGACGGCGTGAAATCGGCGGTGGAGAGCAGGATCAACGAATACTTCGATTCCCTCTCCCAGAGCGACGATGTGCCCTATATCAGCACTGCGGGAGTGGCCAAGGCGGCCGCGTCGGCAGACGGAGTTCTGGACGCCACATATGTATATGTGGACGGCAAAAACGCAGGCTTTTTGCTGGACGGAGGACAGTATCCTGTGGTGGGCACGCTCAGCATGACAAAGGAGAGCTGATATGGAAAATGTGGATCTTAAGACGGCGCTGCCCCCGTATATGTCGCAGCTCTATGAGACGAGGGCCGTTCTCGATTCTCTTTCAAAGGAGATAGGTCTCCTCTGTGAAAAGGGGGACGAGACCTTTAAAAACCTGACCGTAAAGGGAGCGGTGAGCTGCATTGAACTGTGGGAGAGGGAATTCTCAATAGAAGACCCCTCGGGAAGCTTTGACGAGAGAAAACGGGCGGTTTTGGCCCGAATGGGTCTTTTAAAGACCCAGACGGTGGAGACGGTAAAGGCCTTTGCCGAGAGCATACTCAAAGGGGCGAAGGTCGAGATAGAGGAAAAGGACTGCACGGTCTATCTGACCGTCACAGACGATGACATCATTTCGGATTTCCTCTCGGTAAAAACGGCCCTCAAAAAGGCTCTGCCCGCCCATGTGGCCCTCTCTTACAGGCTTTTTTCAAATTTTGAGGCGGTCAGCCTTCCGAGGACATACAGCTATATCGAAATGGATATGGATTTTGAAATACAGGAGGAGAGCATATGAAAATTGTGGGTTATCTCACGGACGAGGGCAGGAAAATACTGGCTGAATACGAGCTGAACGGCACCGAGTATTCGGTGACAAGGGCGGCGGCGGGAGACTCCGACACCCCCGTGAGCAGCACATACATTTACAACAGCAAGCAGAGCCTGTCGGTTACGGTGGGAACGGACGGAGAGGTCAGGACGACCCTCAACATGGCGTCGGCGTCATCGCCCTACTATCTCAACGAGATAGCGCTCTATGTAAAACAGACGGGGGGCAGCGAAAAGTTTTTCAAGATTTTCAAGCTGTCCGAGCAGATATATATAGACAACACTCAGCCTCACACCCTGACATTTACCTTTAAGGACGCAGAGCTCGGGGGAAATCCGGGCGATGTGGAGCTCATGCCCTCGGGGTGCGTAAGCCATGAAGAGCTTTCACAGGCTCTGCAGAGCCTGTATATCCATGACGGCACAACGGTGACGGTTTCGGTGTCGTCTCCGTCGGATTTTACCTCGGCGGTGGAAAATATTCCGAAAACCGTCGACTGTGACTACGAGATAAAATCGGATACAAGCTGGGTGCCGGGTTTTACTCTTGAGAACATCGGAGGCGGCGGCAGGATAATAATATCCAATGCGGGCGATGAGGGCAGCGTCTACACGATATTGGGCAGAATATGTGTAAAAAACTGCACGGTGCCCCTGATAATCAAGGACTTTGAGCATATGGATGACTCCAATGAAAATCTTCAGGCCCTGTGGGGCGAAAACTGTCCTTTCATCAGATATGAAAAATGCAAGGTCGGCGCCTCATATTCGGGCACCGATATATTCGAGATAAAAAACTCAAGGCTGGAATACAAGGACACGGTGTTCAACACATCGAGAGGCTCGGCCGACGGCATAGCGGGCGAGAGGTCGTTTGTGCAATTCGACTTCACTCCTTCGGGAGATCAGACCGCGTCGGACATGCTGGGTAGAAAATATATGACGGTACACTGCAAAGACGGCTCGGGCGTATGCCTTGCGGGACAGCTCTATGACGGCAGCACTTCATATATGAGCTATAATATGTCGGGCGGCTCTTATAAAATAGGCAGGTCTTCGGCCACCGAGCCGTCCTATATCAGGGTATATTAAGGGGGACATATGACTTTATATATATACGACAAAAATGAGATAAAGCTTGTGAGGACACTGGAGGGCGTACTCACAGACCGAGACACCATAAAGACCGACGGCGGCGAGACCATAGTGCTGGGCGACGGCCTCGGCGTATCTCTCGACGACACCTTTGCAGCCGACGAGAGGGAAAAGGCTCTCACACCCATGCCGAGCGTATCGGAGAGGGTGGAGATTCTGGAGCAGATGGTGACCGAAATGCTTTTCGGAGGTGTATATGGACAGATATGATTTTCTTCTGGTGAGGGTGATTCTCGCCAGAATGTCAAAGGGCGAAAACCTTGAGGATATTTTCGCAAGCTACAAGGCTTTGAGCGATGAAAAAAAGGAGGAGATAGCGGGATATGTATCCGATTATTCAAAGACATATAACGGCTAACTTTGAAAAGACCGACAAAAAAATGAAGTACATAGTGCTCCACGACACGGGCAACGCCTCGCCGTCGGCTTCGGCCGACGCCCACAGACGATATTTCTGCGACAAGACGGCAAAGGCCAGCTATCACTATGTATGCGACGAAAACGAGATAATCGAGTGCGTCGGCGAGGGCTATGCCGCCTATCATGCAGGAGTGGGCAAAAGCGGCATAAGACCCGACGGCAAAAAGTCCGACATCACCAATTTCAACAGCGTCGGCGTCGCCTACTGTATACAGCAGGGCGCCGATATGAAAAAGGCTGTGGAGAACGCCGCCGACTGCTGTGTGTATGCCTGCCTCAAATACGGTCTCACCCCTGCCGACATTGTGCGCCACTACGATGTCACCGAAAAGGTCTGCCCCAAGACCATGCATGAAAACAGCACCGGTATTTCGGGCGGCGCCTATCCCTGGAACGATTTTGACGCCTTTAAAGAGCTGGTGTGGGAAAAATACAGCGCCTATAAGGAGAGTGAGGCAATCTGCTCCGCCCTCACTCAAAAAGGCGCAATAACCGAGACAGAATACTGGAAATCGGTGCTCATGGGAGAGCAGACAGCCGACGAGAGATGGCTGAGACTGCTTTTCAAAAGACTGTTGGGAGTATAAAGGAAAAATTGCGGAACGGCATTTAAGCCGTTCCCTACGGCGATGAGTATCGCCGCCCGAGCGGAGCGAGTATAAAATATCGTGGGGTCCCCGCACGCAAGGCGGGTGGGGTAAAATAACGACCGCGTGTCGTTCCGCACGGCGATGAGTATCGCCGCCCGAGCGGAGCGAGTATAAAATATCTTGGGATCTCCGCACGCAAGGCGGGTGGGGTAAAATAACGACCTTTGTGTCGTTCCGCAAAGCCTCTGGAATGATTTATCTAAACGGAGAGCCGGGGCTCGCCCGGCGGCGAGTGCCGCCGAACCCTATTTAATCCTTCGGGGTCCCTGTTGACAAGGTCAACGGGGTAAATGGGCATTTAAGCCGTTCCCTATATGAGATACAATACCGAAAAAAGACCGCCCGAGGGCGGTCTTTTTCTTATTCGCTCTTAGTTCTTGGGGTAGTTCTGGTTCATGCTGTTTGTCATGCCGGGCTGTGCAGCCATGTTGTTTGCGGCCTGCTCAAAGAGCTTTTTAACCATATAACCGCCGACAGAACCTGCCTGACGGGATGTGAGATCGCCGTTGTAGCCCGGCTTGAGGTTTACGCCCAGCTCCTTGGCTGTCTCCATCTTGAAGTTATAAAGAGCGTCCTTTGCGGAAGGTGTGAGATTACTGTTCTTGTTCATAACTTTTCTCCTTTATTTTTCTGTAATCGTTGTCGTTACGCATATATTCTCGGTATATTTTTTTGAAATATTACAGGAAAAATTATCCTGTATGCTGAAATCTTCAAAAAAAATCACCGCGACTATATGTCGTGGTGATATTTTGCGCGTTATTTCGTCTTTTATTCGGCAAGAGACAGAATTTTTTCGGCCTCTTTTTCAAATTTTTCTTTTATTTCGGCATTTTTAATGGAGGGAGTGTTTATCGTCACATTGAGGTAAGCTCCCCTCACTGCCGTCTTTATGCAGCTTTCGGCGGTGCCCAGATCGCTGGCGGTGTTGGGGTTGGAATTGCCAACGAGGGAACGGCAAAGGGCAAGGGCCTCTCCTGCGAGAGTGAGGGTCTCAAAGGGCACTTCGGTGGCCTTGATGGTGGCCTTCTGAATCTCGGCAGAGCGGAGCTTTTTCTCCTCGTCGGTCTCCTTGGGCAGCTTGAAGGCGGCCGAAACAAGACCGTAGGCGTCGGTGTCCTCGTCTATGAGGGCGATGAATCTCTCTTTGATTTTTTCGGCCTTTTCCAGAGCGGCCCGGCACAGGGGCTCGAAATCCTTATATTTTGCCTTGCCTATGGTCAGACGGCAAACCATGGCGCAGAGAGCTGCGCCCTGAGCTCCGCAAAGAGCGGCAACAGAGCCGCCGCCGGGGGCAGGGGCATCGGAAGCCAAAGTTTCGGTAAAGGCCTTTATCGTCATATCGGTAAGCTTCATGGGATATCCTCCTTTGTTTTATAACAAAAGTCTATCACACTTTGCCGTTCTTTGCAACAGCCATATCGGCGGTTTTGGAAATCTTTACCGTGTAGAGGACGAAATCGTCGCTCTCCTCGGTGTTCAGAACGGCGGATATGCCCGAAAGACGCAGGCTGTCGGTCATATTTTTTACCGTATTGGCGAAAATTCTTATGTCCTTGAGGAGAATTTTCGGGGCGGAGCGCTGTTTTTTTGAGGAATTTTTCAGTATCATGTCGATGTGCTCCTCGCTTTTTGCCACATTGAGCTGTTTTTCACCTATGTAGGCCGCGGCCGCCGCCTGCAAGGTCTCGTCCTCTATCCTCAAAAGGGCTCTGGCATGGCGCTCGGTGAGACCGTGTTTTTCGATTTCAGCCACAGCCGCCTTTGACAGCTTCAAAAGCCTTATCTTGTTTGCCACCGCCGACTGGGTTTTGCCTATCCTCTCGGCCACCTCTTTCTGGGTCATGCCGAACTCTTCGCACAGACGGGCAAATGCCATGGCTTCTTCGAAAAAGCTCAGGTCGGCTCTGACTACATTTTCCACAATGGCTATTTCGGCGCTCTTTTTTCTTTCGGCTTCTATGACATGGCAGGGCACCACCCTCAGCCCTGCAAGCTTTGCCGCCATAAGGCGGCGCTCGCCCGAGATGAGTTCAAAGCCGTCCTTCACCTCCCTCACCGTCAGGGGATTTATTATGCCGTACTGCCTTATGCTTTTTGAAAGGCTTTCAAGGTCTTCCTTTAAAAAGCGCTTTCTCGGCTGATTGGGGTTGGGGGAGATGAGATTTATGTCTATTTCCCGAAAGGGCAGCCTTTCCTTTTTAAAACTGAGCATTTTATCACTTCCTTTCCCTTTGATTGTACCACCGCCGAGGGGGATAAAAATGTAATACTCTGTCGGAAATATACTGTTTGTAATCATTTCTCGGGGAATAGGGGGGGAGAGAATATATTTGTGCAATATACCTATTTTGTAGAGAATATACATCATTATATTGACTA
>CAJKFC010000055.1 GCA_905199135.1 uncultured Eubacteriales bacterium | reverse complement strand
CGGATTTAGGTTCCGGTGTCTTAGATGTGCAGGTTCGACTCCTGTTACCCGCACCAGAGAGTACTTTGTACTCTCCTTTTTGCTATTTTGTCTCGAAATCGGAGAGAAGTATGAAGAATACATATAAGAAACTGATTGAAAAGGGCATAGACCTTTCTCCTTTGGGTTTAGAAATGAGAGGTGAGAAGGTCAGATATTTCTGCACGCCCAAATACGCCGATATTATCGGCTATGAAGGGGTAGACGGGGTGCACTGCTGCTTTATAAGGGGATTTAAGGACGCCGTATTTACCGTATCGCCAATGAATGAGCCGGGAAAACATGTGGCCAAAGCGGCTGAATGTTTTGAAGATTTTCTGTCTCTGCTTTTGCGTTGCCGTCACCTTGCCGCCATAGAGCAGGTAAATATGTTTACGAAGGACGAGTTCCAAGAATTTGTCTCATCTTCAGAGGTGACAGAGGAAATGCAGAAAGCCTTTGATGACTTGAAAAACTTCGGTGTGAAGCCCATGGAAAACCCCTATGATTATCTTAAAGCGATGAGGGATGGGTTTGACGGCTCAAAAATCAAATATGAAGATGAATACTATGACTGGGTGCCCGAGGAACCTAAAATGCCAAAGTGGAAGGTCACCTTTGAAGGAGACTTTACAAGCCATAGAAGAAAGGCGAGAAGAGGCAGGGAAATCCCCGTAAACCTTGATTTTGAATGGGACGGCAAAGAGGGCGTGATACCCGCCGTATATTTCTTTGGAAAAGGCGTTGTAATAGACTGCTGTATCGCCGTAAAGAGAGAAGAGACAGATAATTTTGCCCAAAAGGCAGAAGCTTTTGAGGAAACAGGCAGAGCAGAGGAGCTTGAAGGAGAAAATCCCCTCGATATCGATATAGCGCCCACTTTCCTTATCGACGGAAAAGAGATAAAAGAGTACAGAGGCTGCGGCACTGTTTTCTGTCATTTGAACGATGAGGGTATAAACGACGGAAAATATGTGGCGGAGCACTACGGTCTGGACATGGAAAAGGACTGGGTGATAAACCGTTTTGCCTTTCACGTAAAGATAAAAAAGGACGAGAATCACCATATAGAGCTGGGGCTGAGTCAAAGACCGAGAGCGGTGAAAGGTCTTCGTTTTAAGGGTCAGAAGGGTGACAAGGTGGAATTCATATCTCCCGTAACTGGCATAAAGCACACACTTACCGTCACGGATATTGAAACGGAAAAACTGCCCGATTGGACATTCAATGAGCCGAACATGGAGTTTCCCCTGAATTATGCCGTCATAAGCTATACTGTCGAGCCGCCTATTCCCGACGGTGAACTGATGATAAGCGATAACAGCGGGGGAGACAGACCGATAGTAAAGGTGCAGGATCCAATATCTCCCGAGGCGTCTTGCTGTGTGGGTATAATCGGAGGAGCCGACGGCCCTACCGCTATATATTTAGGGCAGAGCACAGTGCATAGCGCATGCTCGTCGCTGTATTTTGAGGAGCCTTTGAGCATCATGTGGAAAATGAAATTTTATAAAAAAGATTCAGAGGATATTGTGCTGAATATCCTCTGATATTTTGCCGTCTGCCCATTTGACAGACGGTTTTTTCTTGCTTTTTTGGTGAATAAGATATATAATTATATCAATAAAACCATAAGGAGGAGCCATGAACATCGATGTACTGAAACCGTATTTGTCGGGTATGACAGCTCACGGAGAGCTGAGAGCCCATACCAACTACACAAATACAATAATGTTTACCAACGGAAATCTGACGATGAATCAGAGGTCGGATATTTCGGGCGTCTTCGCGAGAATCTATAAGGACGGGGTATTCGGAGCCGCATCCTATCCCGGAATAAACGAGGACAGCGTGAAAAGAGCCCTGGAAGGCGCAAAGCTCAACGCCGATGTCCTCGCCCTTTCCTCTCAGCACAGAGGACATATTTTGGGCGAGGTGAAAAACGGAGAGGCGAAGGCTCATATTGCCTTTGTAAAGCATCCCCAGTCCTATCTTCTCGATTTTGTGACGCAGCTCGACGCCCACATCGCCGCCAGATACAAGGGACTTTCGGGCCGCAGCGTAAGGCTTTTGGAGGAGTGCACCAGCGTTTCTCTCGCCGTAACCGACGGTTTCGATGTGGAGAGAGTGCTGCCAAGATGTCATATAGTTGTGCGTTTTACGGTAAAGGACAGCGGCGGTGCCCCTGTGGACCTTTCGGTAACTTTGGGCGGCGGAGGGCTTTTCGATATGTACTTCAAGTCGCCCACCGATTTTGACGGTCAGCTCGACCTGCTTTACAGCCGCCTTATGGACAAGAGAGACGGAGTTTACGCCGAGGCGGGAGAACACGACCTGATACTCGACAGCGAGATGGCGGGTATTCTCGCTCACGAAGCCATAGGACACACTGTGGAGAGCGACCTTGTGAGGGGCGGCTCCATAGCCAAGAACTTCAGAAATATGGCGGTGGGCAGTGAAAAGGTCTCCCTTGTGGACTTTGCACACACCGCTTTGGGAGAGCAGGCGCCTTTGTCCATATTTGTCGACGACGAGGGCACAAAGGCTGAAGATGTGGTCATCATAAAGGACGGCGTGCTTTTGGACTACATGTGCAACCGCTTTGATGCACCGATAGTGGGAACGACGCCCAAGGGCAACGGCAGAGCATTTTCGTATAAAGACGAGCCGATAGTCCGCATGAGAAACACCTGCATACTGCCCGGCAAAGATAAGCTGGAAGACATGATAGCCACGGTTGAAAAGGGATATTACCTTATAACTCCCAGCAACGGACAGGCCGACGGCACCAGCGAGTTCATGTTCGGCGTCACCATGGGCTATGAGATAAAGGACGGCAAGCTGGGCAGAGCCATAAAGGACACAACTCTCTGCGGCGTTGCATTTGACATGCTCAAGACGGTGTCCATGGTGGGAGACAGCGTAAAGTGGAAGGCCAGCGGAAGATGCGGCAAAAACCAGCCGATGGGCAACGCCATGGGCGGCCCCGCTCTCAAATGCCGCGCAGTTTTGGGAGGCAGATAATATGAAAAATCTTGAAACGGTAAAATACGCCCTCAAGGCTCTCGAAAACTCGGGAGCCCAGAAAGCCCAGTGCGAAGGAGTTTTCTCAACAACATGGGATCTAACGGCTTTAAGCGGAAAAATTGAGCTTTTAAGGACGGTAAATGACGAGACAAGCATAGCCATGAAGGGCTATTTCGACGGCAAAATGGGAGCTGCCTCCATAAGCAGCGGCGACAGGCAGACGGTAGATGGGGCGGCCGTACAGTGCCTTGAAAATTCAAAGGGCGGAAAGGCAGACGACACGGTCTCATTTAATGAGAGCGCCGAAAAGGCCTCCTTCGGAAAGGCTTTCAGAGAGCCTCAGCTCAAAAAGCTCATAGAGAGAACAGAGGAATTCCTTAAAAACGCCAAGGAGAGACACCCCAATGTGCATATAAGACAGCTTGTGATGCTATATACACAGGAGGAGAGAGTGTACTGCAACAGCTTCGGCGCGGAACTTTCAGAGAGCGACGATTTTTACAGCATGTCGATCATGTTCTCGGGCTTTGAGGGAGATAAAAATTCCTCCTTTAACACATACAATATGTCCTTTAAGGACCTTGACACCCCGTTCATAGAGCTCGGTCTTGTGGACAAGAGGCTGGGAGAGGCCGCACATATGGTGAACACCGAGAAATCAGGCAAAAAGACGGTGGGAGTAATGCTTGTGGCGCCTCACTGCCTGAGGGATTTTTTGGGACAGCTTATAAACGCCTATGCATCTTCCTCCGCCCTTATAGGCGGAAACAGCAGGTGGCAGAATGCTGTCGGCAGCAAGGTCGCCTGTGACAGCCTGACCCTTAAAAGCTGCCCCGCAGATGAGAATATGGCGTACAACACCATGTTCACAGACGACGGATTTGTGTGCGAGGAGCAGACGATAATAGAAAAAGGAGTTCTCAAAAGTCTGATGCCCGATATGTATACATCTCAAAAGACGGGAATAGACAGGAGAAAGAGCGCAGGCGGATACTTTACTGTCGAGGCAGGAGACACTTCATTTGAGGATATTCTGTCCTCTATTGAGGAAGGAATACTCATCAACAGGTATTCGGGCGGCAACGCAGGCGCATCGGGTGAACTTTCGGGCATAGCCAAAAACAGTTTTTACATTAAAAACGGCAAGATAGCCGGGGCGGCAAGAGAGACCGTGATTTCCGCCAACCTTTCCGATATGCTGATGAACATAAAGGCCATATCAAAAGAGAAGGTAAACGACGGCGGCTCGGAGCTTCCGTATATAGCCTTTGACAATGTAACTATTATATAGCTGGAGACATAAAAATGGAAAAAAAGCAGTATGCAAAATCACTTTTGGAGTTTTTGAATAAGGCTCCCACACCCTTTCAGTCGATAGAGCTTCTCAAAGAGATGCTCGGCAAAAAAGGAGCTGTGGAGCTTTCTGAAAACGGAGTGTGGAATCTTGAAAAGAGCGGACTTTACTACTATGTAAAGGACGGCAGCCAGCTTGTGGCATTCAGAATGGGCACAGAAGATGTTGCCGAGACAGGTTTCAGAATGTCGGGCGCCCACCACGACTACCCAGGTTTCAGAATAAAGCCCGCTATGTCGGAAATAGGCGGCGGCTTTGAGAGAATAACCGTAGAGCCATACGGCGGCATGATAACAAGGGGATGGTTTGACAGACCTCTCTCGGTGGCAGGCAGACTTTGCGTCCGCGACGGAAAGGGCATAAAGGCTGTAAACATCAATATCCATGAGCCCCTGCTCATAATTCCCTCACTGGCCATACATCTCAACAGAGAGGTCAACGAGAACGCGAAACTCAGCATGCAGACCGATGTTCTGCCCTTCTTCTGCCAGAATGACGGCGGCGAAAAGAAATTCGCCGATTATATAGCCAAAAAGGCAGGGGTCAAAAAAGAGGATATACTCAGCTTTGATCTGACGGTCTATGAGTATCAGGACGGCTGCTTTGTAGGCCCCGACGAAGACTTTATCTCGACGGCAAGGCTCGACGACGCATCTATGGTCCACGCTTCCTTTACCGCTCTTCTTGAGGCCGAAACACCCTATACCTGCATAGCGGTAGCCTATGACCATGAGGAGATAGGCTCCACTTCCACAAGGGGCGCAAAGTCCAACTCCCTCATGATGACGGTGGACAGAATATGCGAAAAGCTGGGACTTTCGATAGAGGATAAGTACAGAGCTCTGGCTCAGAGCGTAATGTTCTCGGCGGACATGGCTCACGCCACACACCCTGCCTATGTCTCCAAGGCCGATCCCAACCACAAGCTCTATCTCAACAAGGGCCCCGTCCTCAAGACCGCCCAGTATCAGTCCTATGCCACTTCTTCCAGAGGTTCTGCGATATTTGTGTGGCTGTGTGAGAACAACGGCATACCCTATCAGGTGTTTACAAACCACAGTGACATGAGAGGCGGAGGAACGATAGGCCCGATGATCGCTTCGGCAAACGGAGTGACCACCGTCGACATCGGAAACCCCATGATTTCCATGCACGCCATAAGAGAACTGGCAGGCACCGACGACCAGTACTATATGACAAAGCTTTTCAAGGCTCTGTTTGAGGCCGACCTCAAAGACGCAGTATGCTAAAAACAAAGACACCGGAAAGATATCTTTCCGGTGTCTTTTTACTTTTTTATCTTATTCAAAGTATTTGTTTATTATCTCCTCGGCTTGCTTGCCGCCGCCTACGCAGACAGCAAGATATTTGCCGCCCGTCTTGATGACGGCGCTTTGGAGCTTGGGTATCTCGGCGGGGGCATAGTCCTCAAAGGCCTTTTCCTGATCATCTATGCGTTTTTTGGCGTTTTCGATGGCTTTGCCTGCCTCGTCTTCGCTTTCAAACTCAAAGACGGCTATCTCTTCGGCAGTGGCGCCGCTGCCCATGTAGACTACCTGATTTACAGCTCCTTCAATACCGTAGAGGGAGGCGGCAACCTCGGCGTCGACAGAGGCGAGATCGTCGGTAAACTCGGCGTTTTTGAGAACATCCTCGGCCAGTTCATTTACATCTAAAGATATGTCCTTGCTGCTGCAGCCGGAGAGGCAGAGCAAAAGGGCAAAAAGCATGAGAGGTACAAGTATTTTTTTCATAACGGCTCCTTATTTAATATTATTTTATATTGCGTGACACATGATATAGTCCAAAAGCTTGAGACAATAGGTTTTGTTGGGGTGTATTCCGTCGGCTGCCGCGTCGTCGGGCAGATAGCCTTCGCTGTCGGCAATAGCGGCTTGACAGTCGAGGTAATAGACCTCTTTGGACGCCGCAAGCTGGAGAATCAGCGAGTTGTACTCGTCTATTTTGGCTTTTCTTATAAAATCATGGCTCTGATTGACTTTTCTGGTGACGGGCAATACCGACTGAAGATATATCTTGGCGTCGGGATTTATTTCTTTTATGGTATCGATGAGCTCACCGTACTTCTCGACAAACACGCTGCTGTAATTCCAGCCGGTCTCGTTTATGCCGAACATGAGATAGACTTTGGAAAACTGCGTTTTTCTCAAAGCATCCACCGCCGAAAGGGTTTCGCCGTCTATATCTATAAAGGTCTTTGTAAAGACGCTTTTAACATTGAGACCGTTGTAGGCGTAGGACTTGGCGTTGGAGAGACCCGTGTATAAAAGGAAGGCGTGGGTTATGGAATCTCCTATGAATACTGAATCGTCAAAATAGCTCTTATCCACCGCTTCGAGCTGGGGAACGGGAGATGAAAAATCATATTCGGAAAGGATGGTATCGGGATTTGCCGTGCTCTCTGTTGCAAGGGAGGCGGAAGTCGGAGCGGTTGTAGCGGGAGCCGTCGTCTCGCTGCTTTCCTCGTATGAAGAAGACGGTGTTTCGCTTTGAGAAGCTTCGGAAGATGTATCATTTCGGCTGAAAATTGCCCGGAGATTATGACCGGGCATTATGAACAGGTCAGCCGTAATAAAAATGGCTGCCAAAACCGAAAAAACTATTATGAGAGAATAAAAAAACGCCTTCAGACGATGTCTGTGGTGTGATCTATGTAATGACGGCCTTATGCCGTAATCTGTATAGCTGCGCATGGGAAATCTCCTTATTTGTTTCTGATTTTAAGACAGGAAATATCGACATAAAGTTTTATTTTTCCCCATAATTCATTTTAACAAAATGTAAATTTAAAATCAAGCGGCAAAAATAAAATTTAGAAATTATATGTGATTAAGTTACAGAAAAAAAGATAAAATAGATGTATAATAGAGACAGAAAAAATAAGTTAAAGGAGATTTTAAAAATGTCAGCCATACACATTACAAAAGATAATTTTCAGTCGGAAGTCATAGAGTCCTCAAAGCCCGTTCTGGTTGATTTCTGGGCATCGTGGTGCGGCCCCTGTCAGAAGCTTCTGCCCGTAATCGAAGAGCTTGCAAATGAGGTCACAGATGTAAAGATAGGCAAGGTCAATGTAGACGAGGAGCGCGAGCTGGCAAAGCAGTTCAGAGTTATGAGCATACCCACTCTTATCCTTATAAAAGACGGCAAGATAGCCAAGCATACAGTGGGATACATGACAAAAGAAGAAGTGCTGGATTTTATAAAGTAGACGAATAAATCTTAAAAATGACCCCATAAATGATTGAAAACGGCAGGCCTTGCCCTGCCGTTTTTATTTTACATAGATTATGTATTAAAAATGTATTTACAGTTCATTAAAATATTGAAGAAACATATCACTTCCTGACTTGGTATTTGATTTTCTTATATCATTTGACGGGCGAAAAAAGTCATATTATAATATAAACCGTTTCGGGGCTTTTGTCCCATTGAGCGTAATGCGCCTTTTTCCTGCAAGGGGGCATGGCTTAGAAGATATAATATTAAATGTTTCGAGAAAGGAAAGAAAATGAAAAAAGCTATTTCACTTTGTATGGCTCTTGTCATGCTGCTGACTCTTTTTGCCGGCTGCACAAAGACAGAGACCGAGACAACGGCAGCCCAGACTACGGGCAGCGAGGCCGAAACGGAATCCACAGGCGGAGAAGTCGTAGAGGGCGGCTCTCTTGTCAGAGCAATGCCGACAGATGTTATGAGCCTCAACCTCATATATGAGACAGGCGACGAGGGCATGACAATGCTCAAGCCGGTATACGATCCTCTCTATGTACTCAGCCCCGAGGGCACAAGATACTATCTGGCCGAGAGCCATACAGTATCTGAGGACGGACTCACATATACTGTAAAGCTGAGAGAAAACCTCAAGTGGCACGACGGAGAGCCCATCACAGCTGACGATGTCATCTTCAACTTTGATTTCAGAATGAATCCCGACAACAGCTCTACAAGTGCCGTAAAGGTAAACGGAGAGTTTGTTACATATCAGAAGATTGATGATTATACCTTCTCGGTAACACTTCCCAGCCTTTCCGCTAACTACGAAGAAACTCTCGGCAAGCTGACAATAATTCCCAAGCACATTTACGAGGGTGAGGAAAACATCAAGTCCTCCGAAAAGAACAACCTCGGCATAGGCTCAGGTCCTTTCAAGGTTGAGGAGTGGAGAAAGGGTGAGTCCCTCACACTCACACGCTTTGACGATTATTACAGAGAGCCCGCCACACTTGAAAGCGTTGTATTCAAGATCATTCCCAACGAGAGCTCGCAGGAGATCGCCTTCCAGAACGGCGAGGTAAATCTCTTCAGAATTTCCTCTCAGGACAAGTATGACAAATACGCCAACGACGACAAGTACGAGATATACTCGATACCCGAAGGCCGTATTAACTACATGGGCTTCAATTCCAACAGCGCCAACATGCAGGACATCAACGCCAGAAAGGCTATCGCTCTCGCTCTCAATGTTGACGAGATAATCGAAGGCGCTTACGGCTCCACAACCATTTCCGAGGCTGCCAAGACAGTATTCTGCGAGCAGAACCTCTATTACAGCGATGTGGAAGGCTATGAGCACAACCTGGAAGAGGCTAAAAAGCTGGCTCAGGAGAGCGGACTTGCAGGCAAGACACTGAAGCTCGTCTACAATTCCAGCCGCGTAAACATGGAAGACTGCGCACTCATCATTCAGCAGCAGCTCAAGAACATCGATGTAAATGTCGAGATTCAGGGCTATGAGACACAGGGCTTCTTTGAGGTATTCTTCTACACAACTGCCGGCGACTGGGATCTCGGTCTCAACGGTTACTCCACAAACGGCGACAACCAGGGCGACAGATACATGTTCAGCCAGGACGGTTTCCTCTGTGACAATGTATTTGCTTCTCAGGAGATAGAGGACCTTTGGGAGCAGGGCAACACAACTCTCGATCCCGAAAAGCGTGCCGAGATCTATAAGACACTTCAGGAAAAAATCCGCGATATATATATGATGTACCCCATCTCCAGCCCCAACTTTATTATGGCTGTCGAAAAGGGCTACACAGGACTTGACGAAATAGAGAAAGTTCCCGTGTTTGAGGATTATACACTCATTCACAAGGTGAACTAACAGGCCTTTGCAATTTACCGAAATACGGGAAAGTTATCTTTCCCGTATTTTTGCAATTTGATGTCAGGGGAACTAATATGGGAAAATATATTTTAAAAAGATTTCTGCAGATGATACCTGTCGTGATACTCGTGTCGATCTTTTCCTTTATGATAGTACATTTGGCTCCCGGCGACCCTATAAATATGTATATCAGAGAGGACATGACAGAGGAGGACATCGAAATACTCAAGGAAACTTTGGGGCTTGACGGTTCGGTGTTCGATCAGTACATAGGCTGGGCAAAAAATATTCTCAAGGGGAATATGGGATATTCACTTATAAACAGCAGATCTGTTTCGGAGCAGATAGCCGAAAAGCTGGGAGCTACTATTTTGCTCATGGGCACATCAATGCTGCTGTCCCTTTGTATCTCGATACCTTTGGGGCTCGTGGCGGGTCTCAATAAAAACAAGGTGATAGACAATGTTATAAGTTTCTTCTCATACATAGGCATATCCATCCCATCATTTTGGTACGGCATCATGCTGATAGTGGTGTTCTCATTAAAACTCGGAATACTGCCCACCAACGGCATGAGAAGCACGGGCGAAAGCTCTGTCATAGATCTTCTGTGGCATCTTATTCTGCCGAGCCTCACACTGAGCCTGGGAAATACCGCCGTTTTTACAAGATATATAAGAGCCAACACCATAGGTCAGCTGGAGGAGGAATATGTCCTTACGGCCAAGTCTAAAGGACTTAAAAAGATGGCGATACTCTTCAAGCATGTTCTTAAAAACTGTCTGCTGCCCGTCATAACAATAGCAGGCATGAATATCGTCAGCCTTGTTACAGGCTCCTTTATAATAGAGTCGGTGTTCGGCTGGCCGGGCATGGGTACTCTGGGCATGAGCGCCATAAACTCGAGAGACTATCCGATGATAATGGGCTTTACCATGCTGTCGTGTATAATTCTGATAATAGGAAACTTTGTCGCCGACATTCTCTACGGCGTAGCCGATCCGAGAATAAAGATAGCGGGGGAGAGATAGATGGAAAAAAATATTGTTTTTAATGAGGACTCCTTCAAAAGAGTAAAGCACAAGATAGAGCAGACCGAGGTGGACTATGAAAGGAGCCTTCTGTGGAGGATAGGATACGCTTTAAAGCAGAATAAGCTGGCGATAGTCTGTCTCGCCGTTCTGATTATAATAGCTCTGGCCTCAATTTTCGCCTTTCTTTCGCCATATGACCCCGACGCCATGGATCTGCCCAATAAATTGCAGACTCCCAGCGCAAAGCACCTCTTCGGAACTGATAACCTGGGCAGAGACTACTTTACAAGAGCTCTCTACGGCGGCAGAGTGTCGCTTACCGTGGGTGTTTTTGCCATGATTATATCGGTGTGTGTCGGCACTGTTTTCGGCACGGTAGCAGGCTATGTGGGCGGCGTTGTCGACACCCTCATGATGCGCTTTGTGGACATTTTCATGTCTGTGCCCAGCTTCCTGCTGATAATCATAATAAACACCCTCATAACCCCGAATATAGGCACAATGATCTTTATAATCGGTATGTTTGCCTGGATGGGCGTCGCGCGAATAGTCAGAGCAGAGACAATGTCGATAAAGGAGAGAGACTATATCCTCGCCGCCAAAAGCATGGGCGGAAAAAATGTGTGGATAATAGTCAAGCACATAATTCCCAATGTGGTGCCCCTCGTTATAGTGGCGGCAAGCATAAGCATAGCGAGAGCCATACTTACAGAGTCCTCGCTGAGCTTTTTGGGCTTCGGCGTTCAGCTTCCCATGTCCTCATGGGGCAGCATGCTGCAGGACGCCCAGAAATACATACTTGAGCTGCCTCTTCTGGCATTCTTCCCGGGACTTTTCATATTGCTCACGGTTTTGAGCTTCAATATCCTGGGTGACATACTTAGAAACGCCTTAGAGCCGAGAATTATGAAATAGAGGTGACACCGTGAATATTGATACAAAGCTTCAGGAATATGTCGTAAATATAAGGCGTGAGCTCCACGAATGTCCCGAGCTCAGCCTCAACGAGTTCAAAACAAAGGAAAAGATAGTGAGAGAGCTGGAGAAAATGGGACTTGTTCCGTTTTTCAGCGAAAAGTATCCCACAGCCGTCTACGCCGAAATAAAGGGTGAAAAGAGCGGAAAGACGGTGGCTCTGAGAGCCGACACCGACGCCCTGCCCATAGAGGAAGAGACCGATGTGGCCTTTAAATCTAAAAATACAGGGGTAATGCACGCCTGCGGACATGACGCCCACACAGCCATGCTTTTGGGCTGCGCAAAATATCTCACCGAAAACAGAGACAAGATAAAGGGAAAAGTAAAGCTCATATTTGAGCCCGCCGAGGAGATAGGCGCAGCGGGCAGAGGCATTGTGGCAGAAGGACTTTTGGACGATGCCGATACGGTATTCGCAATACATATAGACCCAAATATCGAGGCAGGCAAGGCAAACATAGCTCCCGGCATAAGAATGGCGGGAGCCGGCGGATTTTCCGCAAAGATAAAGGGTATGGGCGGACATGCCTCCAACCCCTCGGGCGGAATAGACGCCATAGTGGCTTCGGGCGCCGTCATCATGGGTCTCCAGTCGATAGTGAGCCGTGAGATATCTCCCCTCGATTCGGCAGTCGTTTCGATAGGCACCATAAACGGCGGAACAAAGAGCAACATAATCTGCGAGGAAGTCGAGATGAAGGGCTCTTTGAGATACTACAACAACGCCGTGAAGGAGCTTTTGCCAAACTCTGTCAAGAGGATAATATCCGATATCGCTTCGGCTTACAGATGCACCGCCGAGGTATCGGCATCGTGTATGCTGCCGCCCTGCGTCAACGACAGGAGATGCGCCGATATCGCTCTGAAAGCCCTTGAAAAGGTTGCAGGTGAGGGCGCTCTCAATGAGCTTCCCTGCTTTACCGGCTCTGACGATTTCGCCTTCTACCTTGAAAAAGTGCCGGGAGTTTACGCATTCCTCGGTGTAATGCCCGAAGGGGAGACGGTGTATCCCATACACAACAAGCTCTTTAAGCTCAACGAAAAGGGACTCGGCATGGGAGCCATGCTCTACGCCGAATACGCCATGACATATATGGAGGAAAATATATGAGCAGGCTTTTGGAGGTAAAAAACCTCGCCGTTTCCTACGCTTCCTACGCAGGCGAGGCAAAGGCTGTAAGAGGTGTAAACTTCACCGTTGAGGAAGGTGAAGCCCTCGCCATAGTCGGCGAGTCGGGCTGCGGGA
>CAJKFC010000054.1 GCA_905199135.1 uncultured Eubacteriales bacterium | reverse complement strand
CGGTGAACTCCATGAGATCTTCATAGTCGATGGTGCCGTATTTGCCCGCAAGATGTGCAAACTCGTTGCCGCGGCTGCTGCCGCCTCTGGGGTTGCAGAAGAATACGAAATATCCGTCGGAGGCAAAGACCTGCATCTCATGCATAAATACAGCGCCGTATGTAGATCTCGGGCCGCCGTGAATCTCCAGAATACCGGGGTATTTCTTTGCGGGGTCATAGTCTCTCGGGAAAAGCACCCAGCCGTCTATTCTGACGCCGTCCTTATTTATAAAGGACATGGGAGTGCAGGGAGCGACATATTTGCCGTCGAGAGACTTTTTGTTGAAGCCCGACACTTTTTTGTGGCTGCCGCTTTCGAGGTCGACGGTGTAGACCTCCTGAAGGGTCACATCGGTCATGGCTGTTGCAACGCACTTGCCGTCCTTTATGTCAAAGCTGTCGAAGCATACCGACTTGTCGGTTATTGTTCTGATTTTGCCGTCCTTGATCTCGACTATTCCCGCCATGTTGTCCTCGGTATTTATCATGTAGAGGGAGTCGCCGACGACCTTAAATGATGTTCCTCCGCCGAGGCGGCAGTCGGAACCTGTCTGGCAGCCTGCGTCACCGTCGAAGTCCATGATCTTTTTGGCTTTTTCGGAGCCGTCCAAAGGCACAGAGTAGAAATCGGGGGAGACGAAATCATAGTCGTTCTCCTGATAAGAAGCCATGAATATGACATTATCGCCCATAACGGCGGCCTGACCTACGCCGTATACTCCGCTCGGCACGAGCTCTGTCATTTTGCCGTCTGCTACGCAGTACTTATATATTCCGTCTTTGCGGGCAGCATTGAGCTTGTCAAATTTGACACCTGTGATGAGCAGGAAATCTCCGTTTTCCGAAACCGACACCGAAGAGGTGTTGAAAGCCGGCTCCGTGACGGGCACAAGGGTCTTTGAAGAAGTCTTATAGATAAATACGCGGCTGCGGAGCTTGTTTATAAAGCCCATGCCGTTGAACCAGAAAGGCAGCTCATCTGCCACCTGGAAATCCTTTGTCTCGGCCTTGTATTTTGCAAGAGCGGCCTTGCGCTTGTCGCCCTTGAGACCTGTGAGGTCGGGACGATTGAGATCTGTTTTGGCCGTTATGACAAAGTCATCGCCGAGCTTTTTAATGCCTGTGGCCATGGCCTCGACACGGAAAAGCTCCGAGGCTTCGCCGCCGTCTATATCTATGGAACAAAAGACAGTCAGCTCTTCACCTGCCGCGATAGCTTCCTTGTCCTCTTTTTCGGTCATGCGGGGGAAAACTATCGTGTTGTTGTCGCTCCATACAAACATTCCCGTGGGAACAGAGCCGGTCAGCTTTTTGAACTTCATCGTCTTGGAATCGGCCACATAGATGTGGCGGCGGTATCTGTTTTCTTTGACCTCGGCCTTGGCGGCGACGACTGCCACATGCTTGCCGTCGGGCGAAAAGGCGAGACCGGACAAGAACTTATAAGTAGTTATGTCCTGAATTGTGATAGGTTTCATATATCTGCCTCCTGCATTATTATGTAGTTGTATTTATTATACAATGTTATTTTACAAATGTCTATATTTTATATTGAGTTTTTAGGCTAAATATGCTAAAATATATGAAAATAGCCTGTAAATCAAATGAAAACGGAGGAAATCGACTTGAACGATATAGTCACAAACATTACGGGAGCCCTGGCTAAAATGAATTTCAACAATCTGCTGTGGGCTCTTCTCGTCGGAGTGATAGGCTATGTTGTGGTGAAATACATAATGAAGGCCGTATCAAAGCTCATGAAAAAGACCCCTGTCGACCCGTCGATAAGGAGCATAAGCCTTTCTGTTATAAAAATGGTGCTCTACTTTATAGTGGCCACCATAGTCGCCGACATCCTCGGACTGCCTCCCACATCGCTGGTCACAGTGCTGGGCACCATGGGCCTTGCATTTTCGCTGGCCATGCAGGACAGCCTTTCCAACATCGCGGGCGGAATGCTGCTTTTGTATACGGCGCCCTTTAAGGCGGGAGATTTTATCGAGGCGTCGGGTCTGAGCGGCACGGCGGAAAAGGTCGGACTCATACACACATTGCTCGTGACGATAGACAACAAAAAGATATATGTACCCAACTCGACCCTGTCAAAAGACAAGATAATAAATTATTCAGCCGAAAGCCACAGGCAGGGGGAGATAATTTTTCCCGTTTCATATAAATGCGACATAAAAAAGGCAAAGGCCATAGTGGAACAGATGGTAAAGGAATGTCCCTATGTCGACCTCGAAAAGGACATATATGTAAGAGTGTGGAATCTCGGTGCAAGCTCTGTCGATATCATAATGAGATGCTGGGTAAAGAAAGAGGATTTTATCGAGACCAAATGTGTTCTTTTGGAGGAGGTAAAGGCGGCATTTGACAGAGAAGATATCTCAATACCCTTTAATCAGCTCGATGTCCACATCGGAGAAAAATAGAAAAAGATGTAAAATCTCACGGAGGTATTGCATTTTTTGTTTTTGGTGATATAATGTAGATATAAAAAACTTTTAGGAGGAAGAACATGAAAAAAAGATTACTGTCATTAGTCCTTGCGGCTGCATGCGTATTCTCTATGAGTACTGCCGTGCTGGCAGTCGAAGGCGCCGAAACCATTACGGCCACCCTCGACAGAGGAATTAAAGTGACCTATAACGGCGAAAAGCAGATCTTTACCGATGTAAACGGAAAGATCGTATACCCCATAGTATATGAGGGAACAACTTATCTCCCCATCCGCGCAATGTCGGCTCTTGTGGACCTTCCCGTGGCATGGGACGGTGAAAATTACTCCGTAGTACTCGGCGGCGAGGGCGACGCTGAAGGCAAGAAAGACCCCGTCGGTACACCCGATACAATCAATGTCACCATAAACCCCGTGCTTGACTCCAATATCAAGGTTATTTACAACGGCGCAACCATGACATTTACCGATGTCAACGGCAAGACCGTATACCCCATAGTCTATGAAGGCACGACATATCTCCCCATCCGTGCGGTGTCCGGCCTTGTGGACATTCCCGTTGAGTGGGACGGCGTGAACTATACTGTCGTTCTCGGCACAGATCCCACATTTGCCGAGGGCAAATGGACAGATAATGTCTACACTAACGGTAAGTACAACATCAAGTATACAAAAGACACAAACTTCAACACATGGACAGACTCTCAGATCGAGTCGGAGCTCGGCAAGCAGGAGAGCATTGACTACCTGTTCGTAGTATCCAATCCTCTCGGCACATCAAACATCGCCGTCATGACAGCAGATGTGGGAACAGTTGAGGGCGTCACAGACGAGCAGCTTCTCGACGAGTTTTTAAAGACCTTCATGTCGACTCTTCAGACAAACGGCTCTGTCATAAACTCTTCCGACAAGACAGCTACTCTGACAGGATGCACATACAGGGTTCTCGAGACTACAAACAATCTCATTCCCCAGAATTACTATATCAGATATGTGGACGGCTCGATAGTTGTTGTTTTGATAACCTGTGCCGACGCTAACGATATCCCTGTTTATGTAGCAAACTTCAACAAATAAGAAAGTAAAAAAATAAAAGCGGCTTTTGCCGCTTTTATTTTTGTTTAGACATCGTCGTGGCTGAAAAGGAAGGATATACACCAGATTCCCGCAAGGCCCACCAGAGTAAAAATAATTCTGCTGAAAAGAGCGCCCTGACCTCCGAAAAGTGTTCCGACAATGTCAAAACCAAAGATTCCTATGCTTCCCCAGTTGAGGGCTCCTACAATTACGAGAAGCAACGCAAGTTTATTGAGCATAAATATTCTCCTTTTGTTTGGTTTACAATATTTATACCCAATTATCGTTTACAATATTCCATAACCAAAGAAAATATGCTATAATGCTTGATATAAAAATAAAATTATTTTGAAAGAACGGAAAAGATATGATAAAAACAGATCTTCATACCCACTCGGTATACTCTTTTGACGGGCATTTTTCGGTGGACGATATGTGCCGCGCCGCTTTAGACAGAGGGCTTTCGGTTTTGGCCTTTACCGAGCATTTCGATCTTTCGCCCTCGTCGGGCGACGGGTATTTCAAAAGCGTGAACTCCCGGAGAAAAAAGGAGGTTAAAGAGTGCGCAGAGAAATACAGAGACAAGCTTCTGGTTTTGGAGGGCATAGAGCTGGGGCAGCCCCATGTAAACCTCAAGGAGAGCGCGAAGGTGCTTTCGGAAAATCATTTTGACATGGTGATAGGAGCCGTTCACAATCTGGACGACGGACGGGATGTGTATGTGATAGATTACAGGGAGCAGTCCCAGTGCGAGCACATAATGGAGCTCTATCTGAATACTGTGTATAAGACGGCGTCGTCGGCCGATTTTGACACGCTGGCTCATCTGGATTTTCCCATGAGAAAGATGTCAAAGGTTTACGCCGTGCCTGAAAACTATACTTTGAGGCCCTATGAGGAGCAGATAAGAGAGATACTCAAGGTTCTGGTAAAGCGCGGGAAAGCTCTGGAGGTCAACACCAGAGGCTTTATCTGCTGGCAGAATCAGCCGTGCCCCGAAAAATGGGTGCTGGAGGCTTACAGAGAGTACGGGGGAAAGCTGCTTACAGTCGGTTCGGACGCTCATTACGACAAATATGTCGGTCTCGGAGCCGAGAAGACGGCCGAAATCTTAAAGAGTACGGGATTTTCCGCCGTGACATATTACAAGGACAGACAGCCTCATTTTATGGAGATATAATATGGACAATCAGGTTTTTTTGAAAAACTGCGAAAGCTATGAAAGCGCCGATATAGAGAGCGCAGTAGACGCCGTGCTGGATTTTTTCGGCGGCGCAGAAAAGATTCTGGAGAGGGGAAAGGACATACTTATAAAGCCCAACCTTCTCATGGCGAGAAACCCCTCGGCGGCCACCACAGCCCACCCTGCCATAGTCGAGGCGGTGGCCGAGAGATTTACAAGGCTTGGAGCCAATGTGGTGATAGCCGACAGCCCGGGCGGCCCTTATTCTGCCGCCTCCCTTAAAAAGGTGTATATGGCCTGCGGTATGGACAGAGCGGCTCAGAGGAGCGGCGCAGAGCTAAATTACAGCACGGCTTCCAAAAAGATTACATATGACGGAATAAAGACAAGACAGTTTGAGCTTATTGAGCCGGCCTTTAAGGCCTCCACAATAATCAGCATATCAAAGGCAAAGACCCATATGCTGACCTATTACACAGGCGCGGTCAAGAATATGTTCGGCACCATAGCGGGGCTCAACAAGGCGGTATGCCATGCTAAAATGCCCGATGCCGCAGATTTCTGCGAGTTTTTAGTGGATCTCTGCAACTACACCGAGCCTTATATCAGCATAACCGACGCCGTTGAGGGAATGGACGGCAAGGGCCCGTCGGGAGGCAGAGTGAGAAAGGTCGGCGTACTGGCGGCGTCTAAAAATCCTTACGCTTTGGACCTTGCCATGATGAGGATTGTAGGCCTCGACTGGAACCGTTCTCCCGTACACAAAATAGCGGCTGAAAAGGGTTTTGTGCCTAAAGAGCCCTATATGCTCGAGCTTTTGGGAGACGAAATCGCTCCTTTAGAGGAAAAATACATACCTGCCGCCACGGTCAGCGTTGTGACGGGAGCCATAAGGTATATGCCCAAACCCATAAGAAAATTTATAGAGCCGTGGTTTATCAAATACCCCAAGATGACCGACAGATGCGTCGGCTGCGCCGACTGCGCCCGCGCCTGTCCACAGGGTGCCATCACGGTGATAAACGGCAAGGCCGTCATAAATAAGGAAAAGTGCATCAAGTGCTATTGCTGTCACGAGCTGTGCCCGATAAAGGCCATAGACCTTTAGGTGAAAAAATGAAGATAACAGGAAGAGCTTACGGAAAGATAAACCTCACCCTCGAGATAGAGCGAAAGAGGGAGGACGGCTATCACGACCTCAACACCCTCATGCAGACGGTGGGAATTTACGATTTGATGACGGTGGAAAAGGGCGGCAAAAAGGGTATAAATATAAAATGCGACCTGCCCTTTGTGCCGACAGACGAGAGGAATATAGTGCACAAGGCGGCAAAGCTGTTTTATGAAAGACTGGGCAGCGATGAAATCGCCGTTTCGGTGGACATAAAAAAGAAAATCCCCGTAGGGGGCGGCATGGCAGGCGGCTCGACAAACGGCGGATTTGTTCTGAGAGCTTTAAATGAGATGGAGGGCAGACCTTTTTCAAGAGAAGAACTTTTGCTCATGGGCGGAAAACTGGGCGCCGATGTGCCATTTACCATGATGGGAGGGGCGGCTCTGGCAAGCGGCATAGGCGATAAGCTGAAAGATGTCAAAGGTCTTGAAAACTGCTTTATCGTGCTGTGCAAGCCGCGATTTTCGGTGTCCACAAAGGCAGCTTTCGGAGCGGTAACCCCAGAGGATTGGTCGGAGACGGGCAAAAGCGACACAATGCGGGAGCTTTTGGAAAAGGGAGACCTCAAAGAGATAGCGGCAGGGCTTTTCAACACCTTTGAGACCCCTGTATCAAGGCTGAGACCTCAGATTCTCGATATAAAGCGCAGACTTTTGGAGACAGGAGCCGAGGGAGCCCTTATGACGGGCTCGGGCTCGACGGTCTACGGACTTTTTGAGACGAGAAACAAGGCCGAAAAATCGGCTCATGCGCTTAAAAGACATCTGTCCGATGTCTTTGTGGTGCGTCCCATAGGCGAAAAGAATAATTTTTAAAAAAGATAAAAAAAGTCTTGACTTTTGCATTTAAGCTGTGGTATAATATCACCGTTCCCGAAACGGGGGTATAGCTCAGCTGGGAGAGCGCTACACTGGCAGTGTAGAGGCCAGCGGTTCGAACCCGCTTATCTCCACCAAGGCACTGAAATCATCTGATTTCAGTGCCTTTTTTGTTTTGTGCGGTGAAGGCAGGCGCTATTTTTCCATTTTTCTTCCGCAGTAAGGGCAGAAATCACCGGTGCTTCTGTCGAGGAATTTTCCGCAGTAAGGGCACTTGTAAAAAAGAAAATGGAATATGACTGAACATATCATGACAATAATTCCTAATACCGACAAAAAATCTGTTTTTGTCAGTACTCCGGCAAATCCTATGAGTGCGCCGGCCGTAAGTATACACCAGAAAATAGATCTAACTTTTTTGGGCAGCAGCTGTTTCAAGTTTTCACCTCCGATGGGTTTTAACAATTTATATTTAAATTATATCATTTTCAAAAATCAAAAGTCAACATTGATAAAAGCTGAGGCTGACGGTTTTGAAAGCCTTGCAAAAGCAATCTTGACATTTTTTTATAACATGTGTTATAATCTTTAAGCAAACTGAATACCCTTTATTGAGGGAGTAGTAAGCGCGCTGCGTGTCAAGTCAACATACTGATCTTGTGATCTGGCTTGCCTTAAATTACGAGACTCATATATAGCTGTTTGGGCTATATATGGGCTTTTTTTGACCCTGTATACCTAAACGGCTATACGGGGTCTTTTTATTTGCAAAATAAAAAAAGGAGATGAAGAAATTGGAAATCGTATTGGTAGGCGTATTGTTTTTGCTGGGGATTGTCCTGATTGTCAAAGGAGGAGATTCATTTGCGGATGCTGCGTCCTGGATGGCGGAGGCCAGCGGTATCCCAAAACTGATAGTGGGCGCCACAGTGGTTAGTCTTGCCACTACACTGCCCGAAATGCTTGTGGCGGCAATGGCCGCCGCCGAGGGGAAGATGGATATGTCGATAGGAAACGCAGTCGGAAGCGTTACCGCCAACATAGGACTTATCATGGTCATTTCTCTGCTTTGTATGCCTGCGGTTATAAAAAGGCGGGATTATATCGGGAAAAGCGTACTGATGCTGGCGGCAGCGGCTATTATAGCTGTGGCGGGCAAAACAGGCAGCATAAGTTTAGAAGTATCGCTGGTGCTTCTAATTATTTTGCGGCGTTTCTGTATGAAAATGTGAAATCGGCAAAAAGAAAGGCGGCGATTGAGTGAAGAGGGCGAAGAACTGTCAAATATCAGAAAAGCGAGATTGTACAAAACATCCTGAAGTTTGCAGCCGGGTATATCGGAATTGTAATAGGAGCACAGCTGCTGGTAGAAAACGGCAGCACTCCGGCTCTGCATGCCGGAGTGTCGGAACGCATAATCGGGGTGACGGTCATCGCCGTAGGCACATCTTTGCCGGAACTGGTCACGACACTGACTGCTATTGCCAAGAGACAGTCCGATCTTTCGGTGGGAAATATTCTCGGAGCCAATATTCTCGACCTGTCGCTGATTCTGCCTTTAAGTTCGTTTATATCGGGGAGTGAGCTGCCGGTATAGGCAAACTCGGCGGCTTTGGATCTGCCTGCCTGTTTTTTGGTAGGATGTATCGCTGTGATACCTGCTATGATCTCATCCCGATTCCGCAGACGGCAGGGAGCGGTTCTGCTGGCTGTGTATGCAGGATATGTGGTACTTACATGCAGCCAGGCGGTTATGTGATGCAGCAACGGCGCAGTATAAGCCTTCCGCCGTACAGGCAGAGGGCTTTTTAATTGAAAATAACACTTGATACGGCAGTTTAAATAGGATATAATCGGCTTATATAATAAATGTCGAATATACGGAGGAAATATGAAACGCAAAAGAACAGCGGCGGTGCTTGCCGCTTTGATTATAGTTTTAGCCATATGGATATGGTGGGGAAACGGCGCCCTTACCGTAAGTCGGTATGAGGTGAAAAACAGCAAAATACCCGCCGCATTTTCGGGGTATAAAATAGCCCATATATCCGACCTTCACAATGCCGAGCTGGGGGCGGACAATAAAAAGCTCATAGACGCTCTTTCGGAAATAAACCCCGACATAATTGTAATTACGGGGGACATCGCCGATTCTCGCCACACAGACATAGACATAAGCATAAATTTTGTGAAACAGGCGACGGAAATTGCTCCCGTATATTATGTTACGGGCAACCACGAGTCAAGAATATCGGAGTGCGAAGTCCTTGAAGAGGGAATTGCTGCGGCGGGCGGCATAGTGCTTAGAGGAAAAACCGCAGAGCTTGAAAAAGACGGACAAAAGATAGTTTTGGCGGGCGTAGACGACCCGTCGTTCGCGGGAGAATTCGCCGTGGAGAACGGCGATATAATGTCGCTTCAGCTTGAAAATCTCGGTCTTAATGATGAAGCCTATACTATACTGCTTTCCCACCGCCCCGAGCTGTTTGATACATATATAAAAGCGGGAGTCGACCTTGTGTTTTCCGGACATGCCCACGGCGGTCAGATCAGGCTGCCGTTTATCGGAGGAATTGTCGCCCCTGGTCAGGGACTTTTTCCTAAATATGACGGCGGACTCTATTCCGAAGAGGGAACCGACATGGTAGTCAGCAGGGGCATAGGAAACAGCCTGTTTCCCTTCAGGGTCAACAACCGACCTGAAATAGCCGTGGCGATACTTCAAAATGATTAGTTGACAAACGGCGGAAAATAGTGTAAACTATGTTTACAGCACAATATCACAACACTGTGACCGAAAGAAGTAACGGGATATTTCCTCTCAAGAGAGTCCGCGGCCGGTGAAAGCGGATAGAGGAGACCCTGTGAAATACATTCGTGAGTGGCGTCTTTGAAATGCAGTAGAAGGCGACGGGTGCGCCCGTTAAAGCGCGAGGTGCTTTGCGGCACTTACAAAGGCTTTGCGCGCGAGCGCAAGGCGAATTAAGGTGGTAACACGGAATCTCGTCCTTATGGTTTTCATAAGGACTTTTATTTTTTTTGGAGGAAAGAGAAATGACATTATACGAAGAACTCAAAGAAAGAGGACTTATAGCTCAGGTAACAGACGAGGCCGAAATCAGTGAGATGATAAACAACGGTAAGGCCACATTCTACATCGGCTTTGACTGCACAGCCGACAGCCTTACAGCGGGACATTTTATGGCACTTACACTTATGAAGCGCCTTCAAATGGCAGGCAACAAGCCGATAGCCCTCATAGGCGGCGGTACTACTATGATAGGCGACCCGTCGGGCAGAACAGACATGAGAAAAATGCTGACAAAAGAGGATATAGACCACAACGCCGAATGTTTCAAGCGTCAGATGGAGCGTTTTATCGAATTCGGCGAGGGCAAGGCCAGAATGGTCAACAACGCCGACTGGCTGCTTAAGCTCAACTATGTCGATCTTCTGAGAGAGGTCGGCGCCTGCTTCTCGGTAAACAACATGCTGAGAGCCGAGTGCTACAAGCAGAGAATGGAAAAAGGTCTGTCATTCCTGGAGTTTAACTACATGATAATGCAGAGCTACGACTTCTACTACATGTTCCAGCACATGGACTGCAACATGCAGTTCGGCGGCAACGACCAGTGGAGCAACATGCTGGGCGGCACAGAGCTCATACGCAAAAAGCTCGGTAAGGACGCTCACTGTATGACTATCACACTTCTGACAGACTCCCAGGGCAACAAGATGGGCAAGACTGCCGGCAACGCCGTATGGCTCGACGCCAACAAGACAACCCCCTACGAGTTTTTCCAGTACTGGAGAAATGTGGCCGACGCCGATGTCATGAAGTGTATCCGCATGCTTACATTCCTGCCCCTCGAGCAGATAAACGAGATGGACAAGTGGGAGGGCGGACAGCTCAACAAGGCCAAGGAAATCCTCGCCTTTGAGCTTACAAAGATGGTTCACGGCGAACAGGCCGCTCAAGAGGCTCTCGACGCTGCAAAGGCTCTCTTCGCAGGGGGCGGACAGGCTAAAGATGTACCCTCCGTCGAGGTTGAGACCGAGGGCGACATGAGCATTCTCGACATTCTCGTGGCTACAAAGCAGTGCACATCAAAGGGCGACGCCAGAAGAAATGTCGAGCAGGGCGGCGTGTCCGTAAACGACGAAAAGATCACAGACATCGGCAAGACCTTCACCAAAGAGCAGCTCAAAGAGGGTATTCTCGTAAAGAAAGGTAAAAAATCCTTCTGTAAGGTCACCGCAAGATGACAGAAATCCAATATACGGCCCTGGCGTCCTTTTATGACAGGCTAACAGATGATGTAAACTATGAGAGATGGGCGGAGTATCTGGAAAAGCTCATAGACAGACATTCCGCCTCAAAGGATATTGTGCTGGAGCTGGCATGCGGCACGGGAAGCCTTTCGAGGCTTCTCTCGGAAAAGGGGTACGACATGATATGTGTCGACAATTCTCCCGATATGCTGGCGGTGGCGCGGGAAAAGTGCAGGGGAGATTCGTCTCCCTTGTTTCTGTGCCAGGATATGTGCGAGCTCGACCTCTACGGCACTGTGGACGCCGCTTTGTGCTGCCTCGACAGCATAAATTACCTGACATATTTGGACGAGCTCAAAAGAGCCTTTAAAAGGGTGTCTCTCTTTATGAACAAGGGCGGAGCCTTTATATTCGATATAAAGACGACGGGGTATTTCAAGGAGCTCAAGGGCCGCTCCAACGCCGTTTCCGAAGAGGACGGCTTCTATTTTTGGCAGTATGACTACGACGGTAAAAGCGGCATATGCCAGCACAATGTGGAGATATTTCAAAAAATCGGGGAAAACTACAAAAGACACACCGAGACCCATTTTCAAAGGAGCTATTCCTTTGAACAGATAGAGAGATATCTCTCTATGGCAGGTTTCGAGGTGGCAGGCAGATTTAAAGAGCTCTCTTTCAAAAAAGCCGACAGGGAAGAGGGCAGGGTTTTTTATGCGGCAAGAAAGGTTTGAATATGGCGGATAAACTTATAAGAGGTGTGACGGCTGACGGCTTTATAAAGGTCGTGGCTGTCGAGACAAAAGAGCTGACCGAAAAGGCGAGAAATATGCACAAGACATTGCCTTTGGCAACAGCCGCTTTGGGCAGAGCCATGGCAGCGGCATCCATGATGGGATGTCAGGTCAAGGAAGAGGAAGGCTCAGTGACACTCCGACTCAACGGCGGAGGGCCTTTGGGCTCTGTCATCGTGGTCTCGGACAACATGGGCAATGTAAGGGGCTATGTGCAGAACCCCGGAGTTGAGCTGCCCTTAAACAGCGTGGGGAAGCTCGATGTAGGCGGCGGAATAGGCACCGACGGCACTCTTACCATAATAAAGGACAACGGCAAGGATATACCCTTCTCGGGAAAGACAGAGCTGGTTACAGGCGAGATAGGGGAGGATATAGCGGCATACTATGCTCTCAGTGAGCAGATACCCACTGTCTGCGCATTGGGCGTCCTCGTTGACAGGGATCAGAGTGTGCTCTCGGCAGGAGGATTTTTGCTGCAGCTCATGCCGGGCGCTCCCGAAAGTCACATCGATATTCTGGAGGACAGGATAAAGGGAATAAAGAGCGTCACGGGAGAGCTCATGGAAAAAGGCTCGATAGAAAAAGTGATAACAGATCTCCTTGAAGGTCTTGACTTTGAGATACTCGAGAGCCACGGCATAGACTACGAGTGCAAGTGCTCGAGGAAAAAGGTGGAGACCGCCCTTATCAGCATGGGAAAAGAAGAACTCTCGGGACTTTTGGATGATGAGAAGCCGATTTCGGTCACCTGCAACTTCTGTGACAAGGTGTACACCTTTACCAATGAGGAAATTGAAGAACTTTTGAAAAAAATATAAAATACCTATTGACAAATGCAGGTAAATCATTTATAATAAGCAAGCGTTCTGTTGAGAAACACAGAAAACAGTCGAGAAAAAAGTTCTTGACAAACCACGAAAGATGTGGTAAAATAAAAAAGCTTTCGAAAAGTTGAAAACTTCCAAAATGAAGTTAAAAAAGCTCTTGACAAACTCAAGAAAGTGTGATAAAATAAAAAAGCACTTGAGGCTGAGACTTCTCGAAAGAAAGTCAAGAAAAATAAAAAAGTTCTTGACAAACCGAGAAAAATGTGATATAATCATAAAGCCGTCACAAATGCGGCGGCTGAAATGGGAGCATAGCTCAGCTGGGAGAGCACATGCCTTACAAGCATGGGGTCACAGGTTCGAGCCCTGTTGTTCCCACC
>CAJKFC010000053.1 GCA_905199135.1 uncultured Eubacteriales bacterium | reverse complement strand
CAGCTGAAGTTGACCTTACTGCCTATCTCGCTGTCACCTATATATGCAAAATGGGATATCTTGGTGCCGTTGCCTATTGTGGATTTTTTAATCTCCACATAGTCGCCTATCTTTACATTGTCGCCTATGTCAGACTTGGGTCTGATGTATGCGAAGGGACCGACAGTAGTGTCACAGCCCACGCTGCTCTCAAATACCTGAGATGCGTTTATCTTCGTGTTCTCTCCTATGCAGCTGTCGGATATTACGGCGTTGGGGCCAATGACGGCGCCTTTCTTTATAGTACTTAGACCGTAAATCTGGCAGTTGGGAAGAATCGTAGCTCCCTCCTCTATCTGAACAAAAGGAGCTATAAAGGCGGTGGCCACATCGGCTATATAGACGCCTTTATTCAAAAGCTGCTCGTTTATCCTGTTTCTCAGAGTCTCGTTGCAGAGATATGTATTCATGGCGTCTGTGGCGCAGAAAGACTCCTCCGCAGGCAGATAGAATGTTTTGAGCTGTTCTTCGTCAATATCGTGTATGTCTATCCTGCTGTGGTACGAAAGAGGCATAAAAATCGCGACGGTATCGTTTCCCGATTTGAGTTTTGCAGGTATGCCTGCCGAGATAAAATCTCTTATGGTATCGGCAGTCATACAGACTGCAGGCTGCAAAATCATGAGTATGTCCTCAAAGTCGTTTTCCACATAGTCGCAGGCTATGTCGCTGGAGAATTCGCGGCACAGATTTTTAATTATAAGTGTAGGATCGGTATAAAGCACTGATACTTTCGGCCAATCCTTGTTTATTATAAGTGTACGCATATGTATCTCCCGTTCGGTTAAAAGTGCAGCGACCACGCTTTTTCAAAGCAAAGCCGCTGTTCAATTACACATAGTGTCTATACAGACATTATATCATCTATTTCATTTTTTTCCAACCCCTTTTTTTAAAGTTTACAAAAAAGTTTTTTGATGGTATAATGTCTTTATAGACATTATACAGTAAAGCCGCCTCCTTATTTTACAGATACGGAGGCTTAACGAAAAGGAACGATAAATGGACACCACCCTCGTAATTTCACTCAGCGAAAATCAGGCCCATTTGGCCCTCATACAGTGCAAAAACTCCTACTCTGCCCTTCTGTATGTATACGGCTGCGCCAACGGCGGATATATAAACCTCTCTTTTGCAAAAGAAGAGCTGGGAATCGACGATTTTTCCCTGAAAAAAGCCGCCGACTGCCTTTTGGCCTACGGCATATGCAAGGTCAAAAAAGACAGGGTATCGGAAATCAAAGGAGATTTTGATGAGATAGCCGCCCTACGCGATACCGACTACGGTTTTGCGGGCATCTGTCAGATGTATGAAAGTGCCAAGGGCAAGATAATGCGCCCACCGGAAATAGAGAGTCTTTACAATATATATGTAAATCTAAATATGTCGGCCGACATGATAACCCTGCTCATAGGTTTTCTAAATGAAAAAGGGCGCTTCAGCCTGAGAAACATAGAAAAAACCGCCTCGGAATGGCACGACGCCGAGATAACCTCCTACGAGGCTGCCGAGGAATATCTAAACAGAAAATTTGCCGAAAAGACGGTTTACCGCGATATTTTAAAGCTTTTGGGTATTTCGGGCAGAGACGCCGTAGCCGATGAAAAAAAATACATAGACAGATGGCTCAAGGCCGATATTTCTCATTCCCTCATATCTCTGGCCTACGAAAAGACTATATACAACATCCATGAGCTCAAGTGGCCCTATATAGACAAAATCCTTTCCAACTGGAATAAAAGCGGCTATAAAACACCCGAAGATGTAGAGAAAGGTGAAAAATCACCTCCTGCAAAACCTGAAAAATCAGACAGTGAAAGAGACAAGATCGCAAGGCTTCTGGAGATTTACGGCAGCGAAAGACGCCGCCGTGAGGAGACCGCATCCCGAATAATCGCCGAGATGACGGCAAAATCCGAGGATTTTGCAAAAACCCAGCGCAGCATAACGGCAACCACGAGAAAAATTGCTGCCTCTTTTGTCTCGGGAGAAAATCCCGAAGCATTGAGAGATTCTCTCGACAGACTTTGCAAAGTCCGTGAAAACATACTCAGACAATACGGTTACACCACCGACATGATAGACCCAAAACCCAAGTGCGAAAAATGCGGAGATCACGGCTTTATCGGCTCGGAGATGTGCAGCTGTTTTAAAGAAAGACTCAAAAAAATGTAATTTAGGAGGAAATATGGAAAAAGCAGTTTTTGAAAAGAAATTGGAGAAGGCTCTAAAGCTTGCTCCTCCCGATGTTTTTGAAATGACGGCAAATCTCTACTTTGTGCCGACTTTCTGCGGCGATCACTCGTTCTTCTACAAGCACGAGGGCTTTGACGGCGATGAAAAAATCCATAAATACATGCTTGTGGATATGGAAAAGGGTCAGAGCGAGCCTCTTTTCGATCACATCATTCTGGCCAAAAGGCTTTCCGACATGTTCGAAAAGGAGATTTCCCACAAAAAACTTCCCCTTGAAAATATAAAAAAGACCGAAAAAGGCATTGAATTTGAGTATCAGAAGAGCCTCTTCTCCTTTGACGGTGTACACCTTGAAAAGCTCTGCGATATGCCTGTCCAGAGAAGAGTCACCACAAAGGACGGCAGATTTTCCGCCTATACCCAAAACGACAACATATACATAACCGACAATGAAAGCCACACCGATTACCCCATAACTCATGACGGTATTCCCCACTACGGCTACGGCGGAGTTTTTGAGGGCAACGAAAACATAATCAAAGAAAAGCTCGAGGGCTTTGTAAGACCCGCAGGCGTAATTTGGGCTCCCGACAACAGGAGATTTCTCACCTACCGCATAGACGAGCGCGAGGTCAAAGAGCTCCATCTCATTCAGAATGTCGTCGACGAAAACAACATGCGCCCCGTCCACCACGCCTATAAATACGCCCTCCCCGGCGACGAGGCTGTGGCCACCGCCGAGCTCTATCTGTGTGACGCCGTGACAAAAGAGTGTGTAAAGGTCATGGACGGCTTTACCGTCGATCTCTCCGAGCCCTTCAACGGCGGTTTCAAAATTGCTGCATGGTCTGACGAAGGCAATAAATTCATCGTATGGCGCATGGCAAGGGGCCACAATAAGGCCGAAGTCTTTGTAGTCGACGCCGATACAAAGGAAGTCAAAAAAATATTTGACGAAGTCACCGACACATTCCTCTTTTTCGACTTCTACCGCTCCAAATTCGGATTCGACCCGAGATTTGACAAAAACGCCGGCCGTCAGATGTGGTACAGTGAAAAATATAACCGCCTGCTTTGGATTTCCGAGAGGGACGGTCATTTCCACATATATGACTACGATGTCGAAAACCTCACTTTGAGAAAACAGATAACAAAGGGCGAATATAATGTCCGCCAGATTCTCAGAGTCGATGACGAGAACAAAAAGATATATCTGACAGCCGCAGGATACGAGGAAGGCAGCTCCCCCTATAAGATGAAGCTCTACTGCTGTAACACAGAGACAGGCGAGCTCACTCTCATCACTCCCGACGAGCACGAGCACTATGTCAACATATCCCCCGACGGCAAATTCCTCGTGGACAACTATTCCACCTTTGACGAACCGCCCATGGTTGTGCTGAGGACGATAGAGGGCAAATACATAGCCACCGTTCTGAAGGCAGACATAACTCCTCTTGACAAGATGGGCATAGCCTATCCCATGCCTTTTATCGAAAAAGGTGCCGACGGAGTCACCGATGTCTACGGTCTGCTTCTCATGCCTTATGACTTTGACCCCAACAAGAAGTTCCCCATAATGGACTACTATTACGGCGGAAACCAGACGACAAATGTCCCCACCAACTTCCACGACTACCTCAATAAAGGCTATCTCAACAGCTTCTCCGAGCTGGGCTTCGCGGTAGTTGTCATAGACGGACACGGAACTCCCTTCAGAAGCAAGGCATACCACGACGACTGCCATAAAAATGTCGGCGAGTGCTGCGGCATGAGAGATCATGTTGCAGTAATAAACAATCTCTGCGACAAATTCTCCTTTATGGACAGAGACAGAGTGTGCGTATGGGGTCACTCGGGCGGCGGCTTTGCGGCCTATAAGTGCATGGTCAACTATCCTGATTTCTACAAGTGCGCCATGGCTTCAGGCGGAAACCACATGCAAGAGCTCTATATCTCCGGCTGGAGCGAGAGATTCATGAACGACTACGACAGGGAGATTTGGAGAAAGAATAACTCGGAGTTTGACGCCGACAAGCTCAAAGGCCCGATACTTCTCATACACGGCGAGATAGACGACAATGTCCACCCCGCCTCCACCATGCGCATCGTCAACGCCCTCATCAAGGCCGATAAAGACTTTGATTTCCTTATAATGCCCAACAAGCATCACCTGCTTTCGGTGGACAAATACTATCAGAAAAAGGTATTTTCATTCTTTGCAAAGCACATGCTCTAAAATATAAAGAATCGGAGGAAAAACTATGTCTAACCCTACAGTAAAAAAAGCAATCGAACTCGTAAAGGAACAGCGCTATTTTGACAGTATCCAGGGACTGATGTCGTGGGATCTGTGGGCAGGCCTCTCCAAAGAGGGACAGCCTTACCGAGGTGAGGTCAGCGGATATTTTACCCGTCAGGCTCTCTCTATACTGACAAGCAGCGATACGGCAAAGCTTGTAGACGAGCTCAAACAGCTCGACGATTCGGCTTTTGCCGATATCTATGAGAAGGCCGCCGTAAACGCACTTATTGACCGCTACACCAAAGCCGTAATGATCCCTCCGGAGCTTCAGATAAAGCTGAGAAACTTTACAGGCGAAGCCCAGAGAGCCTGGCAGGACAGCATAAAGATGGACAGCTTCGAGAATTACAAACCGTGGCTCAAGGGTCTTTTCGACCTTAAGCTTCAGATAGCCGAGGCAATAAACCCCAACGCCAACCCGTTTGATGTACTGTGCGACACGGTTGACAAGGGCATAGACACTGCCGAAGTGGGCAGAATGTTCGGCGAACTCAAAAAAGGCATAGGCGAAATTCTCAATGAGATAAAGGACGAGCACGCAGCCATAGATGATTCAAAAATAAGAATCCCCTGCGATGTCAAGAGAATCAGAGACATGGCATATGATGTCAACGCCCTTACCGGATACAATTACGACTGCGGACGCGACAGCGAGACCGTCCACGGCATGTGCACAAGCATAGGCCCCAAGGACACCCGAATCGCCATATCCTACCGCGGCGACCCGTGGGCGGGTATGTTCACTATGCTCCATGAAGGCGGTCACGGCAGATACGGTCACAATTCCCATCCGAGAGCCATAGAGTGCGGCGTATGGGGCGGCGTACGCGGCGCTATGCACGAAGGCCAGGCTCGTTTCTACGAAAACATGGTAGGCCGTTCATTCGAGTTTATAAAATATGCATATCCCACCATTTTGAAACACTTCCCCGAGATAAAAGATGTTCCCGTCGAGGATTTCTACAAAATGGTCAATAAGGTCTCCCCCAGCCTTGTGAGATTGGGCGCAGATGAGCTTACATACAGCCTTCATCCCATTATCCGCTTTGAAATCGAAAAGGATTTCTTTGACGGCAAGATAAAGACCGATGATTTCGAAGAAGTCTGGAACGCCAAATATCAGGAGTGCTTTGGCATGACTCCCAAAAATGTAAAGGAAGGCGTGCTTCAGGATATTCACTGGGCTTCGGGCCATGTGGGCTATTTCCAAAGCTATACCTTGGGCAACCTGTACTGCGGACAGCTTTTGAACTCGATGCTCAAAGTTCACCCCGACCTCTATGCTAAGATGGAAAAAGGCAACTTTGACCCCGTCAACAGCTACCTCTACGAGCACATTCACCAGTACGGCAGCAACGCCTACACTCCCAAGGAACTCATTGTCAACGCCACAGGTGAGCAGCTCAACGAAAAGTATTTCCTCGAATACCTCAGAAGAAAGTATCTCGGCAAATAAGCGCAAAAAAGGCTCGGAAATATCCGAGCCTTTAATTTTTTATCTTTAATTTTCGAGGCTGCGCTTTACGGCAAGATAGAGAGCGCATTCAAGTCTCATTCTCTCCAGCTCACAGCCCGTGTGATAGCACTTGTTTATATCGCCGTTGGCGTTGTAGTTTGCTGCGCTGCATCCTCCGCTGCAATAGAACTTTGCCCAGCAGGTTTTGCAATCCTCTCTTGTATACACACTGACATTGCCAAACTCCTCGGCTTTTTCACGGCTGAAGGTACCCTCGTGGAGGTTGCCCATTTTGAACTGCTCCTGTCCCACAAACTGATGACAGGGATATATGTCTCCCTCGGGAGTTATGGCCACATATTCACAGCCGGCGCCGCAGCCTCTAAGTCTCTTTATGACACAGGGACCCTGCTCAAGGTCAACATTGAAGTGGAAGAAATTGAAGCCCTCACCTTTCTTTTCAAGCTCCAGCATCTTCTCTGCCAGCTTGTGGTATTCGTTCTTTATTCTCTCAAGATCGGATGTCTTTATCTCATAGCCGCAGCCGTCGGGAGCGGACACGGGCTCTATGGATATCTGATCAAAGCCCTTCTTATAGACATCTATGACATCTTCGGTAAAGTCGAGATTTCTTCCAGTATATGTACCTCTGATGTAATAATCCTTGTCCTTGTCTCTCTCTTTTACAAGCTTCTGGAATTTGGGCATTATTATGTCGTAGCTGCCCTTGCCGTTGACTGTCGGACGCATATAGTCGTTGATCTCTTTTCTTCCGTCAAGAGACAGGACTATGTTGGACATCTCACGGTTTATATAATCTGTTATCTCATCATTGAGCAGCACGCCGTTGGTAGTTATGGTAAAGCGGAAATTCTTTCCGTGCTTTGCGCCTTCAGCCTTGGCATACTCAACAGTCTCCTTTACCACATCGAAAGCCATGAGAGGCTCGCCGCCGAAAAAGTCTATCTCGATGTTTCTTCTGTTTTTGCTGTTTTTGATGACGAAATCGATGGCTTTTTTTGCCGTTTCGGCATTCATAAGAGATCTCACCGTGCCGAAATCGCCTGTCTGGGCAAAGCAATATCTGCATCTCAAATTGCAGTCGTGGGAAACATGGAGGCAGAGAGCTTTTACGGGAGGCTCAGATGTCTTTATTATACTTGGATCTATGTCGGCATCATCCGAAAACAGAAGATCGGCCTTATAGATCTCGTATATCTCCTCGTATGCTTCTTTTATCTCATTTTCCGAGTGGTTTTTGAAAATTTCAAAAAGCTTCTCGGGGCATTTCTCCTCCATGGGAGGCTCTATGTGTCCGAGCATGTCATAAACAAGCTCCGACACGGCGTGAACAGCGCCGCTGTTTACATCTGTCACTATAAACAGCCCGCCCTGGGTAAATCTATGTATCATTCTTCTCTCCTCAACATAAATTAAGCAGGCATTGAATGCCTGCTCATTTTCTTATCGTCTGTTCTCACATTTCTGGTTTGCAACTGTGCAGGATGTTTTGCAGGCGGACTGGCAAGATGTCTGGCACTCGCCGCAGCCTCCCTTTTCAGCTGTCTTCTTGAGGTTTACCTTTGTGATTGTCTTGATGTTTTTCATATTTGCAACTTCCTTTTGAATTATTTTATTGCTTTTACAACACTGTTTATTATAGCAGAACTCAGCAAAATAATCAATACTGTCACGGCATTTTCCGCGGAAAATTTCTGAAAACATATAAATCCGAGAAGGACGAGAAACGCAAAAGACGCAAGACCTGACAGCACCGTCATATATGTCTGTCTGCTCGGGGTTCTTATGAAAAAGCCCGAGATAAATGACAGCGCAAACAGCAGTATGTACATTCCACGCTCTCCCCATACAAGGCTGATGACTCCCCTGTCCACCAAAAGAGCCAGCGGAAAGGCGGCAAAAAACAGTCCCAGCAGAGTGAAACTCACCGCCACAGCTATCCTTTTCCAAATTTTATTTTCAGCAGTATCTTTCAATTCAAACCCTCCCAAATATCTTTGTTAGAATATATGCAGAGGGCTTAAGGATATGATTATTTCTTCTCTTCCTCTACCGATCTTACAGCCCATTTCTGAAGCTGGAAACGAGTTCTGTCGGCGCCCGACTCAATGTTGATAACATCGTCCTTTATCGAGATGATCTTGCCGCAGATGCCGCCTATTGTGACGATCTGGTCGCCTACCTTGAGGGCTTTGATCATTTCGCGGTCTTTCTTCTCTCTCTTTTTCTGAGGACGGATAATGGCAAAATAGAATACTGCAAATACGAGTATTATCCAGCCCCAGCTGATGAGCATTTGAATCTGTTCAGGTGTCATAATTTTCTCCTTTTAAATTCTTTTATCGTAAATTTCAATTTTTTCTCTTCTGAAGGCCTCAAATCTTCCTTCATCCAAAGCCTCTCTGATGTCGCTCATGAGCTTGTTATAGAAATACAGATTGTGCATTACGCTAAGTCTCATGGCAAGCATTTCCCCTGCTTTATACAGGTGTCTTATATACGCTTTGGAAAACTTCTGGCACACAGGACAGCCGCAGTTTGGATCGAGAGGCGTATCATCTCTCTCATACTTGGCATTTTTGATATTTATTACGCCTAACGATGTGAAGATATGGCCGTGTCTCGCATTTCTCGCAGGCATGACACAGTCAAAGAAATCCACTCCGCGGTACACCGCTTCGATTATATTGACAGGCGTTCCCACACCCATGAGATACCTCGGCTTGTTCATAGGCATATGGGGCTCGACAGCCTCGATGATCTCGTACATCTCCTCGGCCGTCTCACCGACTGCAAGACCTCCGATGGCATATCCCGGAAGACTGAGATCGGCGATGGATTTCATATGCTCAACTCTTATGTCCTTATATGTTCCGCCCTGATTGATACCCCAAAGCACCTGACCGGGATTTACGGTGTCGTCGCGCTTTTTGAGCTCATTCAGATGGTTATTGCACCTTTCGAGCCATCTCTTTGTGCGGGCGCAGGAGTTTTTAACATATCCGTAAGGCGAAGGGTTTTCTATACATTCGTCAAAGGCCATGGCGATGTCAGACCCCAAAGCCCACTGTATCTCCATGCTCTGTTCAGGGCCCATGAATATCTTTCTGCCGTCGGTGTGGGCATTGAAATTTACCCCTTCCTCGGTTATCTTTCTAAGCTTTGCCAGAGAAAAGACCTGAAATCCTCCGCTGTCGGTGAGAATCGGTCTGTCCCATTTCATAAACTTATGCAGTCCGCCCAAGTCCTTTATCAGTCCCTCGCCGGGTCTTACATGAAGATGATATGTATTAGAAAGCTCCACCTGACAGCCGATATTCTCAAGGTCTGTGGCCGAAAGGCCGCCCTTGATGGCCGCCTGGGTGCCTACATTCATAAACACAGGTGTCTGAACCGTTCCGTGGGCAGTGGTGTATTCACCTCTTCTCGCCCTGCCCTCCTGCTTTAAAAGCTTATACATCGTTTTCCTCGCTGTTTTCCAAATATTTTTCCGTGGCCGTACGGACATCTCTCAGAGTTTTCTGAATCTGTCTTGTTCTCACCCCTATGAGCTTGTCCAGCTCGTTGTTGGCCTGATTTATCCTGTTCTGAGCCGACGCAAGCACATCGGCAAAGGTGTCGAATTCACGCTTGACACCCTCTAAAACCTTCCATACCTCCGACGACCTCTTCTGTATCGCCAAAGTCTTGAAGCCCATCTGAAGGCTGTTGAGAAACGCCGCCATGGTGGTGGGACCCGCTATCGTTATCTTGTATTCATTTTGAAGTATCTCCACCATTCCCATCTTGACCGCCTCGGCGTAAAGCCCTTCAAAAGGCAGGAACATAACGGCGAAGTCGGTAGTGTCGGGCGGTGATATGTATTTTGTGCTGATATCTTTCGCAAAGGATTTGAGCCTGTCCCTAAGTTGTTTTGAAGCCTCGTCTATCCTGTATTTTTCGCCGCTGTCATAAGCATCTACCAAAAACACATAGGCGTCGGCGGGAAATTTCGCATCGATTGGCAGCCAGACAGGGCTGTCGCCGTTTCCGGGGAGTTTTACCGCATACTCCACATTGGCCTGGCTTCCCTTTTTTGTAGCCACATTGCGCTCAAACTGCTCTGGGCTCAGAATCTGTTCTATTATAGCTCCGAGCTGTACCTCTCCCAAGACTCCGCGTGTTTTGACATTTGCCAAAACCTTTTTAAGGTCTGTAACCCCTGCTGCAATCGTCTGCATCTCCCCCAGACCTTTATACATCTGCTCAAGTCTCTCGGAAACGGCCTGAAAGGACTGCGTAAGCTTTTTATCCAAAGCGTCATGGAGCTTTTCATCCACCGTACCCCTTATCATGTCGAGCTGTCTTGTATTGCTGTTTATCATGCGGTCGACATTTTCGTTGAGATTTCTGCGGATATTCTCCAGTCTCTGCTCGGTTTTCATGTCGTTTTCAAAAATCTGATGAGATATTTTCGTATATCCGTCTGATATTTTAGAAGCTATTATGTCCTGACGCGACAAAACGGCCGATATCTTTTCGTTGCTATCGGCCTGTATATCGTTTTTAATTTCCTCAAGCTGTTCGCCGTACCTGTTTTTTCCTGCCGACTTTGCCAAAATGACAAGCTGCAAGATCAGAACAGCGCACAGCAAACCTATCAAAATATAATCCATTATTTTACAAACATTGCGTCGCCGAAGCTGAAAAATCTGTACCCTTCATCCACCGCTGTCTTATAGGCATTCAGCACGATCTCTCTTGTGGAAAAAGCCGAAACAAGCATAATGAGAGTGCTTTCAGGCAAATGAAAATTAGTTATGAGGGCATTTATTCCCTTAAACTTATATCCGGGATAAATAAAAATGCTGGTGTCGCCGCTTCCCGCCTTTGTAACTCCGTTTTCATCGGTGGCGCTCTCAAGGGTGCGGCACGAAGTTGTTCCGACTGCAATTATTCTGCCGCCTTCACGCCTCGTTCTGTTTATGAGCTCCGCCGTCTCCTCGGTTACGATATAGTGCTCGCTGTGCATGTGGTGATCTGTAATATTTTCAGCCTTTACAGGTCTGAATGTACCTATGCCCACATGAAGGGTAACCTTTGCAATTCTGACTCCCTTGGCCTGTATTTTATCAAGCAGCTCATTGGTAAAATGCAGCCCTGCCGTAGGGGCGGCCGCAGAGCCGTTATGCTTGGAATACACCGTCTGATAACGCTCTTTTTCGCTGAGCTGCTCTTTTATGTAGTGCGGCAGCGGCATCATGCCCAATTTATCGAGTATCTCCATGAATATTCCCTGATATTCAAAGTGAACTATTCGGTTGCCGTCAGGCAAAACTTCTTTAATGACGGCCGTCAGAAGTCCGTCCCCAAATTCTACCTCGGCGCCCTCTCTAAGTTTTTTACCCGGGTAAACAAGGCACTCCCAATCGTCTCCGCCTTTGTCATTGAGCAAAAGAAGCTCTATGGCTCCTCCCGTGCCCTTTCGGTGTCCCAAAAGTCTGGCGGGTATAACCCTTGTGTCATTGACTACAAGACAGTCTCCCTCGTTGAGATAATCTATAATGTCATAGAAGTGCTTATGCTCTATCTCTCCGCTTTTTTTGTCCAAAATCATAAGGCGTGAGTTATCACGCCTTTCGATTGGTGTCTGTGCAATTCTGTCTTCGGGGAGCTCGAAGAAAAAATCTGATTTTTTCAAATTAGTCGACATTGCCGATAGTTACTCCTGTGAAGAAATGTTTGATGATGGCATCATATGTGAATCCGTTATCAGCCATACCTTTTGCTCCTCTTTGGCTCATGCCTATGTTATGACCTGCGCCTGAGCCTTTTATTATAAATTCAGACGAGTTTCCGGAGGAAACCGATATGTTTTCAACTCCGTTTGCCGTTATCGCCTTTTTATCGCTTATATTGCCGCTGAGCACCTGTTTGCCGCCGGCTCCTATGGTATAAAGAGTGCCCGTACTGCTGCTGACCTCTCTGTTTCCCACATAGAGACCGCCCTGCTGGCTTATTGTAAATCTGTGGCTCTTGACAATAGTTTTGCTGCCCGTATTGAGAACAGTTCTGACCGTCTCACCTTTGATTACACTCTTGCCCTTATATTTATCCACATAAGTTATCTCTATCGCATTGCCGTACTGGGAATATTTGCTGACATAGAAATCGGTAAGTTCTGTCACCGAATAGCCTTTTGACTTAAGAATGCTCTCTATCTCGTCCAAAGTTATACTGTATGTCCAGTTTTCATCGGCAGCCGCAGCATATTTCAAATACGGGTCGTCTACGCCTCTGAGATACGGCACATATGTGCCCCATATATTTTCAACATCTTCGGTATGTCCGCCGCTGGAGGCATGATAGTAACCCTCGGCCACCTTTCCGTTATATAAGATATACTGTCCCGAAACAGCTTCAACAGCAGCATTACTGTTGGCTGTAGCGGAATTCATGCCTTTATAAACCTGACAGTGCGTGCTGTTGCAAAGGTCAAATCCCGAAGATCCGTGTTTTCCCATTGAATTGACCGCATATGATTTGGCACAGAGAGCCTGCGCCTTAAGCGCCTCTATATTCCACGAAGCACTCATCTCATAGGGTACGACACCCTTAATATAATCGTCCATAGAGAGAACGCCTATAACGGTTATATCGTTGCCGTTGACACGATTATATTCAAAACCGCCGAGATACTGATAACCCTTAAACCAGGTTCTCGTCTCCCCTCCGGCAGACTTCGGCATGATACCCATCGGCTGTCCGTTATCAAACTCAAAAAGTATCTCACTGCTGCCTGTTACTGTTACGGTATAGCATGTGCTGCTGTAACCTACCACCTTGCCTGTTGTTCCGGCAACGCCCGCAATCCTGCTCAAATCAGAGGAAGCTTCGCTCTCTGTACCGTAAGCTCCGCATCTGACCTTATAGCTTCCGCCAGAGTAAGCCACGAATGCCTCTATCCCCTGACCGCTGATACGGTTTTTGACGCTTTCCGCCTCACTTGCAGAAGAATAAGACGCAGACAGCTCAATGTGGTATGGCTTTATCACATCGGTATAGGAGGCAGGCAAAGTGTCATAATAACTTGTGCCGTTCAAATATATCAGCTTGTCCTTCACCATGGTGATCTTGGTCTCGCTGATATTATAAAGGGATACAAACTGGCGATTCGAATCAAAATAGCCAATACTGTATCCGCTTCCATACCCCGTGACATTCTGCAGATTAACCGCAGGCAGTGCGTCGGTTCCATATAAAAGTCCGATTTTTAAAATATCATTCCCACTTTGCGCAAAACAAACAGCACAGAGCAGAAATGATACAATAAATACAGACAAGATTGTTTTTAAAGACTTTCTAAACATAAATGCTCTCCGTCTTCAAATGAAAAATGCCCATAGATTTTTAAGTGGTCCGAATGACAGGATTTGAACCTGCGGCCCCTTGACCCCCAGTCAAGTGCGCTACCAACTGCGCTACACCCGGATATAAAATGATTATAACTGTGGTCAAA
>CAJKFC010000052.1 GCA_905199135.1 uncultured Eubacteriales bacterium | reverse complement strand
ACAGCGGCATTGTAAACACCGCCGATATGGAGACCATAAAAAAGGCCTTTGATTTTTCGGAAAAACTGATAAAATCAGACCCGAAGCTGGAAAAGGCGGAAAATCTCTGGCTTTTCCAAAGAGTCTCTGCCCTAAGGACAAAAATCGGCTCGGCCCCCCTCAATTAAAGGAGATAACATGTCAAAATTATATATAACCGCCACCCCCATAGGCAATTTGGGTGATATTTCCCAAAGGTGCATCGAAACCCTATCTTCGGTTGATTTCATCGCCTGCGAGGACACAAGAGTCACCTCCAAGCTGCTGTCAAGATATGACATTCACAAGCCCCTCATAAGCTATTACGAGCACAACCGCGCCGAAAAGGGCGAGTACATCGCCTCCCGTATTCTCGGCGGCGAAAGCTGTGCCCTCGTCACCGACGCAGGTACCCCTGCCATATCAGACCCCGGCACAGACCTTGTCAAACTTTGTATGGATAAAGGCATAGCCGTAGTAGCCATTCCGGGTCCCAGCGCCGTCATCTCCGCCCTTTCCATATCGGGTATGGACTGCGGAAGATTCTGTTTTGAGGGATTTCTTTCGGTCAACAACAAAAGCCGCACAGAGCACCTTGAACAGCTCAAAAACGAGAGGCGCACCATGGTGTTCTACGAGGCTCCCCACAAGCTTTTGAGAACCCTCAAAGACTTTGAAAAATATTTCGGCGACAGAGAGATTGCCCTGTGCCGAGAGATAACAAAAATCCACGAAGAAGTATTTAAAACCACTATCTGTAAAGCTTTAAAGCATTACACTGAAAACACCCCCAGAGGAGAGTTTGTACTTATCGTGGCGGGCTGTTCAGAGCCTTCCGAAGAGGACAGCATCGACCCCAAAGAATATGCCCTGAGCCTTATGGAAGAGGGCATGTCGGCAAAAGACGCCGCAAAGGCGGCATCTCTCAAATGCGGCGTCAGCAAGAATCAGCTTTACAGGGAACTTACAAAAGAATAAAACCATTGATTTTGTAAAAGATTTGTGATAATATAAAATCAATAAATCTTATAAAGGAGAACCGCTATGTCATCAGTAGTTGAACGCTTTCTTAACTATGTAAAAATAGAAACGACATCTTTCCACGATGCCGAGTGCTATCCCTCCTCTGCCATGCAGCTCGATTTCGCCAAGTATATGGTGGAAGAACTCAAAGCCATAGGCATTGAAGACGCCGAAATGGATCAGTACGGCTATGTTTTCGGCACCATTCCCGCCACCGTAGAAAACGCTCCCACAATAGGTCTTTTGGCCCATATGGACACTGTTTCCGACATTTCGGGAAAAGATATCAAGCCCTCAATCGTGAAATATGAAGGCGGCGACATCGTCCTTAACAAAGAGCTCGATGTTGTTATGAAGGCTTCAATGTTCCCCAATCTTGAAAAATACATAGGCCAGGATCTCATTGTCACCGACGGCACAACCCTTTTGGGCGCCGACGACAAGGCAGGCATAGCCGAGATATTTGCCCTCGCCGAGAGACTTCTCGCCGATAAATCCATCCCCCACGGCAAAATCCGCATAGGCTTCACACCAGACGAAGAGGTCGGCACAGGCACTCTCCACTTCGATATTCCGAAATTCGGTGCAGACTTTGCATATACAATAGACGGCGGCGCAGTAGGCGGTCTCGATTACGAAAACTTCAACGCAGCCACCGCTAAAGTAACCGTAAACGGAGCTAATATTCACCCCGGCTCTTCCAAGAACAAGATGAAAAATTCCATGCACATAGCCATGGAGTTCGATTCCATGCTTCCCGTCCGCGAAAGACCTGTAAACACCGAAGGCTACGAGGGCTTCTCTCACCTCAACACCATGGAAGGCAATGTCGAAAAGACATCCATGGTCTATATAATCCGCGACCATGACGCCGCAAAGTTTGACAGCAAAAAGGCAAGATTTGAAAAGATCTCCGCCTATCTCAATGAAAAATACGGTGAAGGCACGATAGAGCTTCAGCTCATCGACTCGTACCGCAATATGAAAGAATTCATAGAACCTCATATGCACCTCATCGAAAACGCAAAGGCTGCCTTTACAGAGTGCGGCGTGACGCCGGTAATACATCCCATAAGAGGCGGCACTGACGGCGCTTTCCTATCTTACAACGGTCTTCCCTGTCCCAACCTCTCGACGGGCGGCGAAAACGCCCACGGAAAATATGAGTTCATCTCTGTGCAGTCTCTCGAAAAAATGGTGGATGTTCTCGAAGTCCTCGTTCAGAAATATTCAAAACCGATCTAAAAAACAAAGGCATCGGGAAACCGATGTCTTTTTAAATTTGAAAGGAAACCAAATGATATTATCAGACAAAACCATATCCGAAATGCTGGCAAATGGCGAGCTCTCTATATCGCCGCTCGAAGAAAATCAGATTCAGCCCGCCAGCGTAGACATAAGACTGGGCAACACCTTCAGCGTTGTCGAAGATTCCTCGGGCGGCATAATCGACCTTGAAAAAGAGATAAAGTACAAGACCATAACTGCGGACAGATATCTGCTTCTTCCCGGTCAGTTTGTTCTGGCTACCACTATGGAATATTTCTCCCTTCCCGATGACCTGACCGCCTTTGTGGAGGGTCGCAGCTCTCTGGGCAGAATGGGGCTTTTTATCCAGAATGCAGGCTGGGTAGACCCCGGCTTTGAGGGAGAGATAACCCTCGAGCTCTTTAACGCCAACCGCTGCGCCATAGAGCTTAAAGCAGGCCGCAGAGTAGGTCAGCTTGTCTTTGCCAAGATGGACTGTAAAGCTTTAAAGCCTTACAGCGGAAAATATCAGAAACAGCGCGGAGCCACAGGCTCTAAAGTGTTTCTCGACGGAGATATCAAGTAGATTTTTCGTCATTCTTTCTGTATTCCAAAATATCCCCCGGCTGACAGTCAAGAGCGTCGCACAGTTTTGCCAAAGTTGAGAATCTCACCGCCTTTGCCTTTCCGTTTTTTAAAACAGATAGATTTGCGATGGTTATTCCCACCTTTTGGGCGAGCTGTGTCACGCTCATTTTTCTTTTTGCCAGCATGACATCTATGTTGATTATTATTTCATCTTCCACTTTCCACCTCTATACCGTAAGATCATTTTCGCTCTTTATGTCGGCCGCCTTTTCTGCGAGCTTTGAAACCGAGCCCATAAACACCGACAGGCACACTCCGAAAGCACAGACCGCCGTCGACGCTAAAAATACGCTGGGGTGACTTATATTTAGGATCATATATAAGATGTTTCCTGCCATAAATATTCCGCTGTCCAAAGCCGCAAGTACCGATATATTTTTCAGCATCTTTGCGGTGCAGACCGAAAAACTTCTGCCCTTCTCTATATTCGATGTTATTTTCCAAGCATCGGTAAAGGCTATTGCCAAAGGCAGGGCGGTCAGCCATATGAGCGCAAGCCACGGGCCGTAATAATTTTTAAACTCTCCGCCCATGCTTTGAATTATTTCTTTTCCCAAATACGGAATCACGACTCCGTACAGAAAAATACACGCGGCCGATACAAATACGATCAGCTTTTTAAATGTCTTTGAAACTGCTTTTTCCATTTTATATCCTCCTTTATCTGTCCTTATTATAGCGCATGTATTTCCGTTTGTCAATATATTTTTATCGTAATTCGATAAAAATATAGATATAAAAAGACGCGGCACATACCGCGTCTTCTGCCTTGTTTTATATCTTTGTGAAATCCTGCTGAGAAGCCTCCATGAGCTGTACCAGCATCTCATCTCCGAATTTCTGCCGGAAATCCTCGCTGACAAGACTGTAAACCTCAGGACTTTGCAACACGGCCGAACAGATATCCGCAAAGGCTTTCATGGTGTGGGCGCAGTGGTAGACCCAATCCTTTTTGCCGTCGGCGGGAGCCGGCACTGTTTTAGAAAGATCGGAGCCTATAAACTGAAGGTCGCAGAAATCGCTGTCGCTCAGATTGTGATGGGTTTTAAACTTGAGATCGGGATTAAATCCCCTTACAATACCTGCGTCTATCTGATAGCAGTATACCTTGCCGCACTCCTGAAGTCCCATCTCCTTAAAGGTATCGGCCCAGGCGCATTTGTATATGTTATTTCTCTTTTCACCGTTTTCACCGACATTTTTAGACTCGGAAGGAATTGTGGGATACCACCGTAGGCAAAATAGGAGGCGTAATCCAGCGGATAACCGTCTCTCATGGCTCTCATAGCCATTCTTGCGCCCCTCTGCTCGGCATACTTCTGCGTGGCCTTGATAAAGATATCCTTGCCGCGCTCTCCGTGCTTTTCTGTGAGATGCTTGTAAAAGCTTGCCACTATAAAGGCATGGGTCTTTTCGTTGAACATAATATATCCTCCTTGATTTTGTTTTTATTTTGAAGTATAATTATATCATCAAAGGCTTAAGAAAAGGAGTACATCCATGATAAAGCGTTTAAACGAAATGAAATCCGAGGAAAAATCCAAGCTGGGCGGAAACGGAAACGGCTCTGCCCATGTGACATATCTGCTTACCCAGGATGAAACACAGGGGAAATGCAGAATATGCAATCTTATGACGGTACATCCCGGCACATCGGTCAGCCTGCACACCCATGAAAAGGACTGCGAGATATACTATCTCCTTGAGGGTGAGCTGTTTGTCACCGACAACGGCAAGGAGAGCGTTATGAAAGGCGGAGACATAATGTTTACAGGCATATCTGAAAACCACAGCGCCGAAAACCGCTCCTCCCATGACGCCAAGCTTCTCGCCATCGTTATAAACTAATTTTATTTCATTTATTTAAAAATGTCAACCTGAAAGGAAACACAATGATAGAACTTGCCAAAAAAACTCTCGTCGACGGAGGCTATTCCTGTGTTGTTGTAAAGGACAACAAGGTGCTCCATGCCGTCATGGGCGAGGGCATACACCCCATTATCAAGCTTTATAACGAGCATCCCGAGGACATGAAGGACGCCTATGTAGCCGATAAAATAATAGGCCGTGCCGCCGCCATAGTCTATATTCTGGCCGGCATAAAGGAGATATACTGCCATGTCATAAGCGAGCCGGGAATAGAAATCCTCGAAAAACACGGAATTGCCCATTCTCAGTTCAGAACCGTTCCGAGAATAGACAACCGCACAAAGACAGATATGTGTCCCATGGAAAAGGCTTCTTTCGCCAGCGAAAATGTCGAGGAAGCATACAAAAGCATTCTCTCCTTTATAGAGAGCGTCAGGAAAAAATAACCCAAACCACCCCTTATACATATGATATACAGGGGTGGTTTTTTTGATTTCATTCTTACAGTTTATGACGGTCATAGCCGTCAGCATAGATGGTTTCTGCATAGGTTTTGCGCTGGGATTTGCCGAGGTTAAGCTGAATACCGCGCTCTTGGCCTTTATGGGCTTTATGTCTACGGTGCTCTGCTTTATAACCATGAAACTGGGCTCTCTGCTCTTCGGCGTGGTTTCCAATACTACCTGCGACCTTCTTTCGGCGTCTATATTCTTTTTTCTCTCCTACATGGCCTTAAAACCTCAAAAGGAGAGCAAAAAGCACCTGCATCTTACCCGGTTTTCGGCGGCATTTTTAGGCGGCACCGCCGTGGCTGTCGACGCCTCGATCGCCGCTTTCGGTCTTGCCGCTGACGGCGGAAGCATCATAATACTGCCGCTGCTTTTCGGCATTGCCCATTTTCTCTTTATATCTCTCGGATATTTTCTGGCTTCAAGCCCTGCCGCCGCCTTTATAAGGCGAAAAATTCCGTCGGTATCGGCCATTTTGCTCTCGGCTTTGGGCTGTGCAAGACTTATGTAAATATTGTTGTTTTTCCCTGCAACATATGATATAATAATATCAGACTTGTCAAAGGCCGCTCTTTAAAGCGGCGCAATTTCAAATAATTCGGAGGTATCAATATGAAGGAAAATCTCAAAGAGTACATGATGGAAAAGCTCCATGATCTCATTTCTATTCCCAGCCCCACAGGCTATACAAAGGAAGTCCAGGCATACCTTGTAAATGAGCTTACATCCATGGGCTTTTGCCCCAAGACTCTCCACAAAGGCGGAGTTATATGCGACATCGGAGGCGAGGGCAACGCAATCATGCTGGCTTCTCATGTAGATACTCTCGGCGCTGTCGTAAAGACCGTAAAGAGCAACGGCGCTCTCAGAGTCATCAACATAGGCGGTCTCAACCCCAACAACACAGAGACCGAAACCGTCACCGTTATCACAAGAGACGGTCAGAAATATGAGGGCACATTCCAGATTGAAAATGCCTCTACCCATGTCAACAAAGATGTCAACGCTCCCCGCGCCTTCGACGGCAATGTGGAGGTCGTTCTCGATGAGTTTGTAAAGAGCTGTGCCGATACAAAGGCTCTCGGTATCGATAACGGCGACTTTATCGCTGTAAATCCCCGCTACACAGTGACAAGCAAGGGATTTATCAAGAGCCGTTTCCTCGACGATAAGGCTTCGGCAGCCGTTCTTCTCACCCTTGCCAAGGCTTCCAAGGACGGAGATATCAAGTTTGGCAGAAAGGTATATGTCAACTTTACCGTATATGAAGAGGTCGGCCACGGCGGAGCCGCAGGTATCCCCTCTGATGTCATGGATATGATCGCTGTCGATATGGGCTGTGTAGGCGACGGACTCAACTGCAAGGAAAATCAGGTGTCCATCTGCGCCAAAGACGCAGGCGGCCCCTACAACTACGATCTGACAACCGATCTCGTAAACGCCGCCAAGAAAAACGGCGTAGACTACGCTGTCGACATCTATCAGTTCTACGGCTCCGATGTCAATGTCTCCCTCAAGGCAGGCTATGATATCAGACACGCCCTCATCGGCCCCGGCGTTTATGCCTCCCACGGCTATGAGAGAAGCCATGTAGACGGCCTGAAGAACACATACGCCCTTCTCGCCGCATACCTCGGATAAATGTACAGACCATTTGCCGATAAATACCGCCCCACGGCTTTGGATCAGGTCGTGGGGCAAAAGCACATTCTGGGAAAAGACGGTATCCTGACGAGAATATGTGAAAGCGGAAACATTCCCAATATGATATTTTACGGTCCGTCGGGTACGGGCAAAACCACGGTGGCTCAGATCATAGCAAACAGGACAAACAGAACTCTTCACAAGCTGAACGCCACCAATGCCTCGACAAACGACATAAAAAATATCATTGCCTCTCTCGATACCTTTCTCTCCCCCGGCGGAGTGCTACTGTATCTCGACGAGATACAGTATTTCAACAAAAAACAGCAGCAGTCTCTTTTGGAGTTTACCGAAAGCGGAAAGATAACCCTAATCGCTTCAACTACCGAAAACCCCTATTTCTATGTTTTCAATGCTATACTCAGCCGAAGCACGGTATTTGAATTCAAGCCTGTTGAAAAAGAGGACATAGCTCTGGCTGTCGAAAGGGTTATAAAAGAGGTTCAGTCGGAAACGGACGAGCCCTTCACGGTGGAGGACGGAGTGGTGTCCCATATAGCTTTGGCCAGCGGCGGAGATGTGAGAAAGGCAATAAACACGGTAGAGCTCCTTGTTTCCTCTCTCTCAGGTGACAGAGTTATAAGGCTCAAAGACGCCGAGACCGTCGCTCAGCGCTCCTCCAACAGATATGACCGCGACGGCGATGTCCACTATGACCTGCTCTCTGCCTTTCACAAATCCATAAGAGGCTCCGACCCCGACGCCGCCGTATATTATCTGGCAAGGCTTCTGTCGGCAGGTGATATTCTCTCTCCCGCAAGGCGTCTCTTGTGCATAGCCAACGAGGACATAGGTCTCGCCTATCCAAGGGCGGCGGCAGTTACCAAAGCCTGTGTCGACAGCGCTTTGCAGCTGGGACTGCCCGAAGCACAGCTTCCTCTCGCCCATGCGGCCATTCTTTTGGCCACCGCCCCAAAATCCAACTCGGCGGCCGTGGCTATCGGCAAGGCTCTCAAAGATGTGGAAAACGGAAAGGTATACTCTCCTCCTCCCCACCTCCAGGACGCCCATTACGGCGGAGCCGCAAAGTTAGGCAGAGGACTTACATACAAGTATCCCCACGATTTCCCCAACAGCTACATAGAGCAGCAGTATATGCCCGATGAGCTGAAAAATGTTTCCTACTACTCCTACGGCCGCAACAAGACCGAGCAGGCCGCCAGACAGTATTGGAACAAGATAAAGAATAAAGAGGTGTAGCATGCCCATTTTCAATGCATTCAATGGTATTTTTACCATTATCACCATGATTTTGATAGGCGTTTTGGTGGTAAAAAACAAGCTCATGAATCAGAACACATATAATTTCTGCTCAAAGCTTTTGATGAAATTCTGTGTTCCTGCTCTGCTTTTCTGCAACGCCATTGAAAATGTCACATGGGAGTTCATAAACGATATGGGCATACTTCTTCTCGTGCCCTTTGTCACCCAGATTATAAACTATGTGATCGCCGTGATCTGCTCCCGCCTTTTCCGAATTCCCGAAAAAGAGCGCGGTATTTTTGTGGCGATATTCGCCGTGTCCAACACCATATTCATCGGTCTTCCTGTGACGACGGCCATATACGGTGAATCCACAATACCCTTTGTCACCGCCTGCTTCCTGTCGAATACAGTTTGCTTCTGGAGCCTTATCGTTCCGGGCATAGCCTCTGACGGCGGAAGCGCAAGTGTCAGACTGTCGCAGAAAATGAAGCAGATATTCTCTGCTCCCCTTCTCGCTTTCATCTTCGGCAGTATCTTAAATCTTTCCGGCCTGTCTCTCCCGTCCTTCCTGACGGGTGCTTTGGACTACATGGGCGGCATGGTGACACCTCTTTCGATGCTTCTCATAGCTTTTCTTCTGTGCGATATGGGCAAGAGAGCATTTAAGCTTTCGCGCACGGCGGCTCTCGGCATAGTGGGCCGATATCTAATCGCCCCTGCGGTAATCATAGTATCATGCCTGCTGTTCAAGGTGCCTTCGGACATCGCCAAGGTATTCACTACGGTAGGCGCCATGCCTGTCATGAATCAGGCGGTCATTTTGGCGGGAGCCTACAAGGCCAACGACAAGTGCGTGGCACAGGCTCTGGCCTTCACCTGTGTAATGGGTGTGGCCGTAATACCCGTCATGGTATTTATTCTCGAAAAGATATTTGCGTAAAGGTGGTATAAAAAATGGCAAAACTCTCCCCCTCTATTCTGTCGGCCGACTTTGCCAACCTCCAAAGAGATGTTGAAAAAGTCGTAAAAGCCGGCGCAGACTGGGTGCATGTAGATGTCATGGACGGACATTTTGTGCCCAACATATCCATAGGCGTGCCCGTTGTCTCCTCTTTGAGAAAGGCCACAGACGCCTTTTTGGATGTTCATCTGATGATCTCCGACCCCGAAAAATATGTACCTGCTTTCATCAAGGCGGGCGCCGACCTTGTCAACTTCCACATTGAAGCCGAATGCGACGCCGAGAAGCTGATAAAGGAAATCAAGGCGGCAGGAAAAAAGGCTGCCGTAACCATAAAGCCCGCAACTCCTGCCGAGGCGGTATTCCCCTATCTTCATCTTTTGGACATGGTGCTCGTCATGTCTGTTGAGCCCGGCTTCGGAGGACAGAGCTTTATGCCCGATTCTTTGGACAAGGTAAAGGCTCTGAGAAAAAAGATAGATGCCGAAGGACTGAACTGTGAAATAGAAATCGACGGCGGAATCAACCTTAAAAACGCCGCCGAAGTGGTGGCTGCCGGCTGTGATATACTTGTAGCAGGCTCGGCGGTTTTCGGAGCTGAAAATATAGAGCAGACGGTAAAGGCTTTTAAGGCCATATAAATAATTTTGTTAAAGGGTGATTCTATGGATTGGTGGAACATATCTGTATTCGGAGTTATACCTGTGTTGTCGGTAGCCCTTGTATTCTTCTTTAAAAGAAAATACCTTTGGACTGCCCCGCTTATTTCGGCCGCGTTATCGGTCATTGTAAGTATAGCGGCTATGCCCTCAATTTTAAGCGACAATGAGCATCGGATTATGTTTTTCGGAATCAGCCTCGTTATCCATCTCGCTGTTGTCATAGCTCTGACTTTATTTGCCTATGCCATAGTGTTCTTTAAAAACAAAAATAAATAAAGTCCTAATAAAAAAGGAGAAGCTGTCGCTTCTCCTTTTTTTATTCTGTTTTATATGGTGCTCATGCGCCTTCTGCTCGAAACAAGGGCGCCGTCGCTCATCATCTGAATGTTGTCCAAAACTTTTCCTGTACCGTAGGCTACGCAGGAAATCGCCTCGTCGGCAACTCTTGTAGGTATACCCGTCTTTTCGGCTATCAGCTTGTCAAAGCCATACACAAGGCTTCCGCCGCCTGTCATGACTATGCCGTTTGTCGACACATCGCCCACCAGTTCGGGAGCGGTGCGCTCGAGAACGCTGTGAGTAGCCTCGAGTATCTTTGCGGCGACCTCTTCAAAGGCTTCTCTTATCTCTTCGGAGCTGACCTCAAATGTCTTGGGCAGACCTGTAATTAGACATCTTCCCTTGACTGTGGTCTTTATATCCTCGGGTCTGGGATATACACAGCCTATCTCCATCTTGATCTCTTCTGCCGTTCTCTCGCCAATGAGAACATTGTGCTTCTTTCTGATGTATTTGACTATGGCTTCGTCAAACTTGTCTCCGCCCGTCTTTATCGATGTGGACTCGACTATGCCGCCGAGAGATATAACAGCTATGTCGGCAGTTCCGCCGCCGATATCAACCACCATATTTCCCTCGGGCTTGGAAATATCTATGCCTGCGCCTATTGCCGCTGCAACAGGCTCCTCTATGAGAAATACTCGTTTTGCGCCTGCCTGAAGGCATGCGTCTGTAACAGCTCTCTCCTCAACCTCGGTGATTATGCTGGGAATGCACACCACTACATTGGGCTTTATAAGGCGGAAGCCGAGAACTTTTTTGATAAATTCCTTTATCATCTTTTCGGTCATCACATAGTCGGAAATGACGCCCTCTCTCAAAGGACGCACGGCGACTATGTTCCCGGGAGTTCTGCCCAGCATTTTCTGAGCGTCCTCTCCGACGGCCTTTATCTTGTTTGTATTTACATCTATCGCAACGACAGAGGGCTCGCACAGCTCAATTCCCTTGCCCTTGACATATACCAATATCGAAGCGGTACCGAGATCGATACCAATATCTCTTGCGGACATATCTTTACCTCTTTTCCAAGTCTATATATTTATATTATAACCAATATTTTTTCTTTTTTCAATACTTTTTATTGTTTTTTACAGGCAAATACGGCGCATGACACTCTTTCGGTGCCGCCGATTTTCAAAACCTTCGCCATTTCCGAAACAGTGGCTCCGCTTGTCAGTATATCGTCGACTATGAGCACACTTTTGCCGTCTATTTTGCCCTTTTCACAGCACAGTTCAAAGGCTCCCATGACATTGGCTCTTCTTTGGGCGTCGTCCAGCTTGTACATGCTTTTGGTGTTTCGGGTTTTCCTCACAGTTTTTATAACAGGCTTCCCCGTAAATTTTGAAAGCTCCAGTGCCAAAAGCTCTGCCTGATTGTATCCTCTGCGGAATATTTTATACCAATTCGACGGAACATATGTTATGATGTCGCAGCTCATCTTTTCCAGCACATACTGTCTGTATATGTAAAAGGCAAACGGCTTGGCATAACCCGGCTTGAAATTGAACTTAAATCTGTGAACTGCTTTTCTGACATCGCCTCTATACCATGCCGCCGCTATTTTCTCATCTACAAAGGGTGTCTTTTTCATAACAGGCTGAATCTTGAAAAGTTTTTCCTCTTTAAGGCACTTCTCGCATATCAGCTCTTCATTTTTGACAAGCTCTCTGCATATGGGGCATCTTTTGGGAAACAGAAGATCAGCTATTTTCATAGTAGTACCTGATCCTTGTTTTCAAGGCGCTGTAACGCTTGTTCTTATTGTTAGAGTCCACCATATTTTCCACCACATCTCTGGCTCCCACCAGAATGAGCAATTTTTTCGCCCTTGTGACAGCGGTATACAGTATGCTGCGGTTGCGCAGTCTCTCGGGCATCTCAAAGACGGGAATTATTACGGCGTCATACTCACTGCCCTGAGATTTGTGGACGGTTATGGCGTAGGCGTGTTCAATCTGCCCCAACTGATCAAAGGAATATGCTGCCTCCCTTTCATCAAACACTATCTTCATAACTCCCGATGATTTGTCTATCTCGGTTATTATTCCCGTGTCGCCGTTGAAAATACCCGAACCAACCTCTCCCGTGTCAAGTTTGACCCACAGGATATCATAGTTGTTTTTTATCTGCATGACCCTGTCGCCCGTTCTGAACTCCACCGAACCGAACTTTAGCTCGTTCTTTTTGTTTTTTGAAGGGTTTATCCTCTGCTGCAAAAGCTTATTGAGAGAATATGTACCGCAGCTCATCTGCCTTGTGGGGCATATCACCTGTATTTCCGAAGTGTCAATTCCGAAAGCTTTCGGAATTCTGTCGCACATGAGGGAGACGATATTGTCTGTGGCTCCTTTGGAGCTCTTCACCTCGGCAAAGTAGAAATCGCCTCTGTTAAGGTCGAGATCGGGATATATTCCGCTGTTTATGCAGTGAGCATTTTCGACTATTTTACTGCCCTCTCCCTGCCTGAACACATAGCTGAGCCTTGTAGCATAGACATATCTCGATTCGACTATGTCACTGAAAAACGCTCCCGAGCCCACGGGCGGCAGCTGATCCCTGTCTCCCACAAAGACCACCCTTGTGTGTGGCTTGAGGGCATAGAACACCGACGCCGCCAGTTTCATGTCGACCATAGAGCCCTCGTCTATTATCAGCACATCGGTATCGAGGGGATTTTCGAGATTTCTTTTAAATCTCATAATCCCTTCCTGCTTGGAATATGTGCCCTCCAAAAGCCTGTGTATCGTCTTGGCCTCCATTCCGCACAACTCGGTAACTCTTTTCGCCGCCCTGCCTGTGGGAGCCGCAAGGGTTATCTTCATATTATAATGCTCAAACAGCTTTATAAGGCCCAAAATTGCCGTGGTTTTTCCTGTACCCGGGCCGCCTGTTATTACAGATATCCCGTTTTCAAATGGTGCAGTCATAGCGTTCTTCTGTTCCTCATTTAAAAGTATACTGAGACCGCTTTGCACCTTTTCGCACTGTCTGTCCAAATCTTTCGGTTTTTCCAGCTTCATTTTTGCAAGGCGCGCAACACTTTGAGCTACAAAATTCTCATATGAGTAATAATTTTGCAGGTAGCATATCCTCTTATCGGATATTATCTCCTCCACAACGCTTCCAGTCTCGCACAGCCAATCGAGCTGCTGTTTGACGCTCTCTTCATTTTCGCCGCAAAGTCCCGCCGCTATCTTTATGAGCTTGTTTCTGGGTATAAAGACATGGCCGCTCTGAAGATTGAAGGTCAGTTCATACAGAATAGCCGCCCTAAGTCTTATCGGTGTATCTCCCTCTATACCGAGATCGGCCGCCACACTGTCCGCCCTGTCAAAACTGAGGTCAAACCTCTCTTTGCAGAGCAGATAAGGGTCATCTTTTATTATCTTAACGGCATGCTCCCCGTATTCCTGATAAAGCCCTGCCGCAAACCCCAGCGGCAGCTCGTATTTGAGAAGAAAATCCAGAATCATCTTCATTGTGTTCTGCTGATTGAAGGAATAGGATATGTCCATGGCCTTCTCTCTGCTTATTCCCTTGATTTTCACCAGCTCTTCCGGCTGCGAAGCGATAATATCAAAGGTGTCGGCTCCGAACTCCTCGACTATAAGGCGAGCGGTTTTCGGACCTATGCCCTTTATCGCCCTCGAAGCAAGATACTCATACATGCCGACGGCTTCTTTGGGCAGAGCCCTTTCCAGATACTCCACGGCAAACTGCATTCCGTACTCGGGGTGATTGACATAGTTTCCCCTTGCAGTTAT
>CAJKFC010000051.1 GCA_905199135.1 uncultured Eubacteriales bacterium | reverse complement strand
TGAAACGAGCTCCTCTGACTTTGGCTCGGCGAAGAGGGGATGCTCCCGGTTGCCCAGCACAAGAGGGCCACTGGAGAGGAGATTTGTGCCGCTCATGCGCCCACCGCCTGTCCTATCATATGTACCATCCAGTCCGTCGTCTTGCCTTTTGCCACAAAAGTGTTGAGGGCCCATGTGGCCGTCCACATTATGTTGCTTCTCGCCTCATAGTCCTCATGATTTTCAAGAGCTTTTCGGCTGCTGACGATGAGGGATCTCATGAGACCTTCCATTATATAATCCGATGTATTGTCGTCCTCTCCCGAAAAATACTGCTCGGTGATATGATTTAAAATATCATAAAATCCTGCCACCATTTGATATTTCGGTAAAGTATATGTATATTTGGGATTGAGTATTGAAAATTTTGGGAAAACATTGTCGCCGAATACATGGCCTATTTTGAGTTTGCTCTCGTGATTTGTGATAACGGCTCCGCCGTTCATCTCCGAGCCCGTGCCCACCATGGTGAGAACACAGCCCACGGGGATTATCTCGTTGTCGACATCCTCCATTTTGAGGTAATATTTTTCCCACGGATCCTCACTGCAGTATGCGGAAACCGACACAGCCTTTGCATAATCGCACACCGAGCCGCCGCCTACCGCAAGTATGAGGTCGGCTTTTGCCTCTCTTGCCATATTGCATCCCTCATAGAGCTTTTCTACCGTAGGGTTCGGCATAACTCCGCCGTCCTCAAAAACTCTCTTTCCGGCTTGCTTTAAAACACCGATGACCTCATCGTATATGCCGTTTTTCTTTATCGAACCTCCGCCGTATACCAGAAGCACATTTTCTCCGTATTTATCAAGCTCGGTTTTAAGACCTTCTATGGCATCTTCTCCGAAATATATTTTAGTGGGATTTGAATATACAAAATTTCCTAACATATTTTTCTCCTTTTAAAGTGTCAACTATTTTTCCATCGACAATGTCACCTTAACATCGCCTTCTCCCAATACAGACAGAAGGTCCTCTTTTGTGACTCCCTCTATCTTTCCGAGTTTTGTAAAGTTCCACGAGTTTTCGCCGTAGTAGATGACAAAGTTATTCCCCTGATAAAGTATCAGATCACCGGCTTCGGTCGTAATATCAGTGTCGTTTCTCGGAAGTGCAGTTCCGAGGTCGCCTACCTTTTCAAACCCGCCGTAATCTCTCATATCTATTGTAAGATCGCCTTTTGAAAGCAGCTGTTTCAGCCCCTCGGCGCTTGAATTATCTTCGAGAACTGCGGTAAACACAGTATCCCCTGCGCTTATATACAAAATATCGCTCTCCGTTTCTTCAGTTTCGGAATTATCCGAGGTCTGCTGCGTTGTTTCGTTTGCCTGACTCTCTGTGCTCACCTGTGGCTTTCCGCTTATTTCCCCCACAGCCGCCATTTCGGTATTTCTGCCGCAGGCAGGCATCAAAATTGACATACAGCACAAAATCAACAGTAGTTTTTTCAGATTGGATTCTCCTTTCATATTTACTGATTCTATTATATCAGCCCATTTTTAAAATAGCAAATACTTATATCAAATAGCTATCTATGCTTGCAAGTTATATTGAATTATGATATAATACAGAAAAGGAGGGATTTTTACGGAACTCAGAGTAATGCAATATTTTTTGGCCGTAGCTCAGGAAGAGAGTATATCGGCAGCGGCAGAGTATCTGCACCTTTCACAGCCCACCCTTTCCCGCCAGCTCAAAGAGCTTGAAGAGGAGCTCGGCAAGCAGCTGTTCATAAGGGGTAACAGAAAAATAACCCTCACGGAAGAAGGCATGATATTCAAAAGGCGCTGCTTGGAGATAACCGACCTTGTAAATAAAACAAAAAGCGAAATTTCCCTTTCCGACGGCAGCATAGCGGGAGATATATACATCGGAGCAGGCGAAACCGAAGGGCTCAAATGCGTTCTAAATATAGCCAATAACCTTCGGCAGAGCTATCCTCTTGTCCATTTTCACATAATAAGCGGCGATGCCGTATCGGTGACCGAACAGCTCGACAGAGGGCTTATTGATTTCGGTCTGCTTTTGGGAGGAATTGATTCTTCCAAATATGACCGCATAAAGCTGCCTTTCAACGACACATGGGGTGTTCTCATGAAGCGTTCCTCTCCTCTTTCCTCCAAAGAAAGTATTTCACCGTCAGATCTTGAGGGTCTGCCTCTCATAATTTCAAGGCAGCAGAATGAAAACAGTCCGCTTTTCAAATGGCTCAAATCGGGAGGCCACACACCCGACATTGTCGCAACCTACAATCTGGCCTATAACGCCTCTCTCATGGTCGGAGAAGGCTTGGGCTACGCCCTCTGCCTTGACAAGATAATAAATGTGCAGGGCGGAGATTTGTGCTTCAAGCCGCTGTCTCCCCGTCTTGACATAGAGACAAATCTGGTATGGAAAAAATATCAGGTATTTGGAAAAGCCTCCGACCTTTTTCTGCAAAATCTGTGCAGGTGTTTTCTTCCATAAGCAAAAATAAAAGGACCGACATCGGTCCTTTTATTTTTATCTTCTTTTTAAAATTACGAACCACATAAAACACGCCGCAAAACTGATAACTGACAAAATAATACCTATTTTCAATCCCGGCGTAAAGTAGTTTATCTTTACCGTATGTCTTCCCTCTGTAAGCCTTACCGCCGTGAGAAATCCCGCTGTTTCAAGCTTTTCCGCCTTTTCTCCGTCTATGTACACCGACCAACCGCTGTCACACGGCAAGGTTATAAACAAAACCTCTCCGTCTTCCGCCTGCACCGTTCCACTTATTCTGTCCCCGAGACCCTCCGCACAAGCCGTTTTTTGAAGTCTTTTTACGGCTTTTTCAAAACTGTCTTTTGATGTGACTTTCTCGCCGCATACTGCGTTAAAAAGCCCTTGCTGAAAGGCCTGTCCGTTTAAGTTTTCCCATTTAAAAGAGAGAACATCTTCGCTTGCCGCAAAAAACAGCGGCAGGCAGTATTCATTTTCCCTGTATTCCGCATAAGGTTCTCCGTCTTTTACTTCTATAATATATTTCACCCCTAAAACTGCGTTCAGAATATCCGACGGACGATAACATGTGCTGACATTTTTCGCATATACATCCATACCCGCCCTCTCAAAAAATCTGTACATTTTTTCGGGCATGAGAGATGAGTAATAGGTGACGCCGTTAAAGCCATATCGCTGACCTCCGTTGTGGTTGACAGTTTCGGCAAATTCAGTCCTGAAAAATCCATCACTTTTAATGCCTATATATTGATCATATAGGGTGTACTTGTTTTTATCCGAAAGCCATGTCTGTGTGGAAACAGTGTAAATACAATTTGCTCCTATCTCTAAAACAAGCAATAATGCTGCCGCCTTTTTCAGCTTGATATTTCCTGTCTTTAAAAACACTTCATAAGCTGCCGATACCGCTATAAACACAAATATAAAACTCTGACGGCCCGGCAGCTGATTAGGATAGTGAAATCCGTGCCAGAAATAATCCAGCGCTCCGAAATTAAAAGAAAACAGCATAAAAGCAATTCCTATATACACAAGCGCCGTTTTTCTGAAATTTTTCATCATAAAAGGATATAAAATCACAAGCAAAATACATACGGCTCCGCAATACAGATTGGGCAGTTCATATGCCAAAGCTATCTCCTGAAACGGCAGCAATCTCATAATCAATTTGGATAAAGTGCCGTAAAAATCGGTAAGTCCTTGCGGAGATATCCCCGCGGCTATTGTCTTTTGCAAAGCGAGATATACCGGCACAAGAGTACAGGCTGCAATTCCGCCCGAAATAACCGACGATGCACAAAATCTCACACCGAACCTCACTCTGTCACCAAAACTCATTCTGTCTTTTAAAATAAGATAAATAAAATACATTACACAGAATATACAGACCATATAGCCTATATAGAAGTTGCAGTAGAGAGTCATTGCCAAAGAGAAAATATATAGGAACGGGGATTTTTGCCTAAAAAGCCTGTCCATGCCCATTATTACGATTGGCAGAAGCACTACGGCGTCCATCCACATGAACTGATTTATAAACGCTATCGTATAGGCTGACAAAGAGTATGCCGATGAAAATGCTGCGGCCGAAATGCTGATTTTTCTATGCTTTTCAATCAGCATACTGCAAAATGTCATGCCTGCAAGACCGAATCTCACAAGTACAATGAGGTCTACCGCCGAAATCAGGCAGCTTTCGGGCACAAGGCGCAGCAGCATCCACAAAGGGCTGTTGGTGTAGTAGGCCCCCTGCGCTACCATATCAAATCCCAATCCCCCCGCAAAGGACCACATATCAGAGTTTCTTCTAAACTCGCACAGCATGGGAAAATACTGACCGTAAGCGTCCATAGCCATAAGGCTTTTATCTCCGAACGGAGCTATTCCGCAAAAAATATAGCATACTGACATTATAAATATCGGAACAGCGAATGACGCAAGCATTACTTTGCTCTTTTTTGAGAAAAAAGAAAATACCATAAAGCCACCTCCGGCTTTATGGTATTATAAAGACCTTTCTCATTCACTGAAAAAGTCTGTCAGTTTTCTTTCACTTTGGGAAAGGTGATCTTTGCCGCAAACTGATCTCCTTTGACCGATATGTCAAAGCTTCCTCCGCAGGCTTCGGTATATGTCTTGGCTATGGCTAGACCGAGTCCGCTGCCCTTTCCTGTCCTGGATTTATCTCCTCTTTCAAATCTTTCAGTTATTCTCTCAGGCGAAAACTCCATTTTATATGATGCGGTGTTTATTATCTCCGCCGACGCAAAATCATTACTGTTTTCTATTTCCACATATATTCTTGTTCCGTCCAGGCTGTATTTCAAGGCATTATCAAGGAGATTATAAAGCACTCTGTGTATCCTCGCGCCGTCGTTGAACAGTATAATATCTTCTCCGTCTACCGTTACTATTATCTCTCTGCCCTGCTCTTCAGCCCTGTCATATAACTCTCCCACCGTCTGCTGTATAAGTTTTCCGAAATCAAAGCTGCTTTTACTTTTCACAATATCACCCGAAGCTGCTTTTGAAAGCTCAAAAACATCTTCCACAAGCTCAGAGAGATAGGCCGCCTTGCCGTTGAGTTTTTTCACGCAAGCCGCCGCTTTTTCGGGAAGTTCCATTTCGGCCAGCATTTCTCCGTACCCCATTATAGATGAAAGAGGCGTCCTGAGATCGTGGGAGACATTTGTTATAAGCTCGACCTTCATCTTTTCGCTTGCTATGCCTTTTCTTATACTCTCTTTCATGGCTTCATCTATCGAAATAAGCTTTTGTCCCGCCTCATAAAGCGGCGACGACGGCAAAATATCTATACCTTTAAAGTATTCCTGCCCGAATTCACCTATTCCTTCTGTCAACCTTTCAGCATCACAAAGCGCCGACCGCTTTCTGACAGACAATATGATAAAAACCGACACATGAACCGCAATACCTAAAGACATACCTAAAATCAGACACAGAGGATCCGTTTCTCCGCCAAGCAGCCATATTACAATCGCCACAGCGAAAACACCTGATATAAAAGATAAAAAGAAGTCTGTGACCACCGCTCTCCGCAGTCCCCCTCGCTTTTTCATAAAATCCATGAATTTTGCCGTCAGACTTCTTCTCTCATTTCCGTTTTTCCACGAAAGCGAATAGTAAAATATCGCCGAAGACAAGAGCAGCGACGCGAACGCCATAAAAAGAATCGAATCGGGCATAAAATTGCATATCAAATAAAAATCAGATCTGCGGTAAAAAAATGCTATAAGCCGATCACCGAACTGATATTCAAAGTTTCCGGAGTACATGTAAGCGTATTGAAAAAGCCGCCATGCCGTGTATAGGTATACCCCGTAAAATACAGCCGCGCCTTCGGCGTAAAGCTTTTTTCCGATATTCCTATCGGATATACGCGCGCCCTTTGCCGCAGCTTTAACTCCCGATAAAAACATCAGCAACGCCAGAAGGGCGCCGAATACCGACCCTTTGCCCGTCGCGGCGGTCAGCACAAAAAACACTGCCCAAAACAAAACAGCTGACAACAGCACAAACAAGGCCGATTTAAAATCACTCTTTTTCAATTTTGTATCCAACTCCCCACACCACCTTTATATATTCCGGCTTTGACGGATTTATCTCCAGCTTTTTTCTCAATCGGCTGATATGTATCATAACGGTATTTTCCACGGCATAGGCGTCGCTGTCCCAGCACCTCTCGTATATTTCCTCGGCTGAAAAAACTCTTCCCGGGCGTTTCATAAGCATTTTCAGTATTCTGAACTCGGTTGCGGTAAGCTTTATTTCACTGTCCCGTACATAACAGCGATATCCGTCAAGGTCTAAAGTGATATCAAAATAGCTCACAATGTTTGCGTCTTCATGCTGCGTCTCAGAGCCGAGACGGGTATATCTTCTCAAAAGAGATCTGACCCTTGCCGTAAGCTCGCCTTTTAAAAACGGTTTGGTGAGATAGTCGTCGGCTCCTGTTGAAAGACCTATTATCTTATCGCTCTCCTCTGCCTTTGCCGAAAGCATCAGTATGGGTATGTTGCTTATCTGCCTTATGAGCACGGTTGCCTCTATTCCGTTCATCTTAGGCATCATAATGTCGAGTATCGCCAGTTTGTATTTGCCGCTTTTTAGCATTTTCAAAGTCTCTTCTCCGTCGGAGGCTGTATCGGCACAAAATCCCTCACCCTCGAGAGCATTTTTAACTATTTCTGCTATCTCTCTGTCGTCGTCAGCTACAAGAATATATGTTTTATCGTCCATGTCCGTCTCCCGAATAATTATAGTACAAGTTTAACATAACACGGCCCAATAATCAACGGATTCGTAATTTTCTCTTACTTTTCCGATATGGAATTATCATCATAAACAAAATGCCAGAAAAAGAGGGAATCCGCAGTTTTTTCAAAACAATAGCCGTAACATTCCCTCATTATACCTAAAAGGCATTTCAGCATGTAAAAAATAAGCATTAGACATCTGATCAAAACCGTCTTATAATGTAATCATATCGGAGAGTCGTTTCTCTCGGTCAATTGCCTTATGTCAAGTCAGCATATATAAAAATAACAGGAGGAATACTTTATGAAATACCGCAAATTGCCTCACGGTGAGGAAAAGATCAGTATACTCGGCTTGGGAACCAGCTCTATCGGCATGGCAGGAGAAAAAGAAGCCGAAGCTACTATGGCTATGGCGCTTGAAAACGGCATCAACTATTTTGATATGGCATCGGCAGACGCGGCTCCGTTTCCCGCTTTCGGCCGCGCACTTGCGGAAAAGCGAAAAGATGTGTATTTTCAAATTCATTTCGGTGCAAATTATCAGAGCGGAAAATATGGATGGACAACAGATTTAGACACGATCAAACGCTCGATAGAATGGCAGCTCAAATCTTTACAGACAGATTATATCGACTTTGGATTTATGCACTGTATAGATGAAAAAAGCGATTTACAGCATGTTATGAAGGACGGAATCCTGGATTATATTTTAGAGCTGAAAAAGCATGGTGTTGTGCGGCACATCGGTCTTTCTTCCCATACTCCCGATGTAGCTCATATGGCACTGGACGCCGAAATTTTGGATATGCTTATGTTCAGCATCAACCCCGCCTACGACTATACAGGCAGCTCTGAGTCAAAATATTCATCAGGAAGCTACGCCATCGGAAGTTCTGCCGATCGACCCGCGCTTTACCGCCGCTGTGAAGCCGAAGGCGTAGGTATTTCTGTTATGAAAGCATTCAGCGGCGGCCAACTGCTCAACTCCAAGACCTCTCCTTTCGGCCATGCCCTCACGGAGTATCAGTGCATACAGTATGCTTTGGACAAACCGGGCGTTATGACGGTTTTGCCCGGCGTAAGAAACCGAGAGGATCTAAAACGAATTTTGGAATTTTTAAACGCTTCTCCCAAAGAATCAGACTATTCTATCCTGGGAAAGCTTGCTCCTAAGGACTCTGTCGGTATTTGCGTCTACTGCAATCACTGTCAGCCCTGCCCTGCTGGATTGGATGTAGGGCTTATCAATAAATATTATGACTTAGCCCAAGCAGGTGACGAACTGGCAAAGGTCCACTATGCCACATTGGAAAAGAAGGCGGGCGATTGCATAGGCTGCGGTCATTGTGATTCACGCTGTCCGTTCCATGTGGTGCAGACAGAGAGAATGCAGACGATCAAAAATTATTTCGGAGAATAAATAAATATTCTAACAATAAATACGGATGCCGCTCAATAAAGCGTCATCCGTGTTTTTATACTTATGATAAAAAAACATTTGCCGAAACCGTAAAATATACCGTTTCAATGTTTTACAGTTTTCTAAAAAATATTTTGCAAGTGCATTTTCGTGTGCATTTCATTTGAAAGCCTATTGTCATTTTAATAAGAAAAGTTTAAAAAGCGGCAAAAAACAAAATGCCCGCAAACCCTTTTGTTTAAAGGATTTTGCAGGCATTTTGCAATCTTTTAAAAAAGACTTTTAAAAATCTTTTGGCGGAGAAAGAGGGATTTGAACACACTCGTTTATGCCTTGAAAAGCCTTTTGACAAAAGGCTTTTCAAAAATCATGTGCATTTTCGTGTGCATTCAGTATAAGCTATCGTTTTTTCATTCTTTCGTGGGCGGAAATGATCTGAGCTATTTCCTCCTCTTTGTATCCGCTCTCAATCATGGCGCTTACCGCCTCGGCGTATTCGGCCTTTTTTGACTTGTCTGACCGCGCGGCATCGTAGAGGGTGATGAGCTGATTCTTTGTGGGAGCCTGCTCTTTCACAAAGCTCTCCTCAAGTTTTTTGAGCACATACTGCACATCGTCCTCACTGTGTCCCTTTGCCGTGAGCTGTCTTTCGGCCTCATTGCCGGCTGCCCCCACCTTGCCTGAGTCTCCGCCGTTTTTATAATAGTCTTCCAGCATTTTGCGGTACTTCTGATACTCCGGCTCAGCCTCTATCTTTTCACGGCGTCTCGTCTTCATATTCTGATTTATCGACGACACCGTAATACCTTCGGTGGTGAGCAGAAGATCGCTTATCATATCGGCCATTTCATCGTCACCCGAGTCGATAGCCTCCTCAAGCAGATCATAGTATCGGCTTCTGTTGGCCGTCTTCCACAGAGGGTAATATTTTTCATACTGCCTGAGCTTTCCCTCTTTTTCCTGCCCTGCCATGCTGTATATCGCTCCGTAATACACCTTGTTTACCAGAAATTGCCTCAGCTTGTCTATGTTATTCACAGGTATTGCAGTAAGTAACGCCACTACACTGTTCGCCGGATATCTAATCGCCATTATTTTTTCACGGCTTGGATCGGCCGCAGCCTTTCCCACTGCTCTTATAAGGTCGGAGACATCGTTGAGGACGGAATATGTATAGTTTTCCGTGTCATATCCTTCCGAGACATTGGATACTATATCTCTTACGAAGGGCAGATATGAGACATACGCCATCATCACTCGCTTTACTATCGCTTCCCACTTGTCCTCGCCCTCATCGTCGGGTTTTCCGGAAAGCAGAGACGATGCAACCTCTTTCACCGCCGCGAAGACGGCGTTTGCTATAAGAGTAGATGTCATTGTTTTGACAAATGCCTTTTTGGCCTCCTTTCTGCGTCTTACGGCTTTTTCGCTTTTATCTTTTTTGCACGCCTCGGCGCAGGCCTGCCATCTGCCGAAATCCTCTACCATTCTTGAAAACTGTTTCATGGCGTCGGTGGTGAACATCATGAGAGATCTCACTATCTCATTGTCTGACCTCATAAAGGCGCTCTTTTCGCTGGGCATATGGTTGGCCTGAGTTCTTCTGCCCACCTTTTCAAGTATGGCCGCCGCCTCAAACTTATTCTGCGAGGTGCCGACCGCATATCCCGTGTCTTTCTGAGCCTGAAACTGACAGGCTTTCCAGATGAGTCCCACGGCAAAGTTATCCATCATCTGTATGCCTGCCGTCGTCTTGTCGGCCGCCTTGCTCAGCTCTTTGTCAAAACCGCCTTCGCCGAGCACTATTCCGTTTTCAAGCACTCTTGCCGCTGCCCAGTCGGAATATTTCACCATATCCTTTACCACATGGGCTCCGCCCGTCTCCCGCTGCCACAGTGCTGCTCCTTTGACTACCGACGACCAATCGAGGTCAACAAGAGCCATGGGATACGCCGATATCTGGGCGAGAGCGGTGGATATGTTGGCTCCGAGCACCGATGTGGCAAAGTTTCTCGACAGCCTGGACAGCCATTTTTCTCTCGTCATCTGACTTCTGCCCTGAATATCCAGCATGAGTTTTCTGAAATATGCGTTGTATTTAGGCCATATCTTTTCGAGACAGTCCCTCACCGTCTCCATTCCCACCTGCACCCGCTCTCCATTCTCCTTTTCGACAAAACGCTGAGATATGTTTTTACTGAGCACCTTGTCGAAGTTTTTCAAAGGCTCCGTAAGAAAAATATACTGCGCCAGCTTGTTTATGTGGTTGTTCAAAAGCTCGTCTATCGGTATGAGCTCCAGCTGCAGCTTGCTGTTAATCTTCAGCGCCTTGTTGAATGAGAAATTATATACGCCCTGGATATATGATGCCGTCGACGAGGCGTCGGAGAAGGCTGTTCTTATCTTTGCCCTGTCTCTCACTATCGGCACATAGTTTTTGTCTCCCGACACATTCGTATAACCCATGATGGCAAAGTCGGCCTCCCTCTTTCTCTCGGCAAGATCGCGGTTAAACAGTTCATTCAAAAGAGCTATATAGGCCTTGTCGTCTTCGCTGAATCTCTCGTATACCTCTTTGATTTCACTGTCGGTCTCACTCATGAGCTGTGTCATTGTGACCACTTCTTTTGTTTTCGCGTCGGTGAATCTTATGCCTCCCAGCTCACTGAAAAGCGCAGGTCTTGCCTGTTCTCTCAAAGACAGCAGATAGAGATAGATCATCTCATTTTTCGTCATATAATGACCTCTTATCTCCACCGCATCGCCCAGACTTTTCTGATATCCTTTGTGGGCGTCATAAAAGGCGCGCACCTTTTCCCTCTGCCTTGCCGCCCAGGCCATTCCCGCCGTCTCTCCTTTGGTGATGTCACTCCACAGAGCGGTCAGTACCCCTTTTTCATCGAAGTTTTCAAGCATTTTAATGACGGTCTCGGGATCTACCGAGGAGGATATATACGATGTCTTTATGAGTTTGTTTGTCAGGAAATTGAGCCCCTTTGTCCTGTTGTCGGAATGTCTGCGCAGTATTTCGGCGCAGTTTGCCGCCACCTCGGACAGAGCCCTGCTTTTTCCCTCAAAGAATATCCTGTCGTATGTCTCATAGAGCTTCTTTATCGCCCCCACCACTCTCTCGGCCGCCAAAACTTCCTCGTATGTCAGCTGTTTCTGGTTGACTATTTTTTCGCCGTTTTTGTCGGTCTTTATCTCGCCGTTTTTGTCTTTGGAGTAGATATTTTCCTTGAGAAACTCTATGTCCTCCTTTATTTTCGGGTCATAGTATTCCCCCTCGGCGGCACGCCCCAATATTTTTTCGCTGTAAAACTCGTCGAGAGAGGCTATTATTTTTCTGGCGCTCGCCTTTCTGATGTCCGACCTGTATTTCATCTTTGAAAGCTGTTTTACAAAGCCGTCCAGGGCGTCATGTCCCAAAAGTCCCTGAGGTCTGTCGCCTTTGGCCCATCTCCTGAAGGTCTGCGCTATATCAAGAATCTTGTTTACGGCACGGTTTTTGTCGCCCATTTCCTCTATCGCCGCCCTGAAAGCATCTCTTTCCACTCCTCGCCTTACGGCGGCATTCAGTCTTTCCTCGGCTCTTACATCTTTGACCTTCTGCCTGTTTCTCTCGGCCATCTCACGCATTTTCTGCCTGAGCTTCTCGCTTTCCCTTTGCCTTTTTTTCCTCTCCGAAGAGACGGCCTTTTCTGTTCTTTTTTCTCCTCTTATCCTCTCTTTGAGAACTCTCGCTGCACCTCTTGCCCTTTCAAGCTCCAGTCTTCTCTGCGCTCTGTCGGCAAAGGTGACCTTTTTTGGCAGCTCCATATAGGCGTTCAGTATCTCGTTTTTGAGAGTTTCCGAGGCATGGTCTATGTAAGCCGCATAGGGGTTTTCGCGCACAGGCTCGGTCATATCCCAAAACTCGCCTATTCTCTGCAGCTGATCGGCGGGATGAGTTATATCGATGCTGAACATCTCAGGATAATTTTCGGCAAGGCTCTCATAAAATACATCTATCGGCAGTCCGTTTTCTCTCAGCTTTATCCTGCCGCTGTATCTGTTCTTAAACTCTTTATATCCCATCTGAATATCGGCTCTGTCCTCCGGAGAGATATATACAGCCGTCTGCCTTATCTCCCTGCGGGCATACTTATATAGCTCGGCCATATCATTGTGTACCGTCTCTGCCCGGGAGATTATCTCTCTCGCTATGGCATAGGCATATGTCTCGGCCGAAGCATAGTTTATTTCTCCGCTTCCCATAGTGTCATAAAGGTCTGAAATGGCACTCTCTGCCTCATCAAAGTCCATCTTGGACTCCCACTCTTTGAGTATTTCGGCGGTCTTTCTCTTTACTGCCCTCTCTTTGACCTGTCTTCCGCCCGTTTTATCGAACTCTTTTTTCAGCCTGTCGTTCTCACGCCTTAAAAGCTCGTTTTCCGTTATGAGATTTTCCGTGCCTTTTACCGAAAGACTGCGGCCTCCTTTTTCGGCATTTCCCTGCTGCGCTTTTGTATTCTCCTTGGCCGCCTTCAAAGCATTTCCGTAAAGCTCTTCGGCCTTTTTCAGATAAGTATACTCCTCGCTTTTTTCGCCGAAAAAGCTCTTTATCCTGCCGACAATACCCTTTATAAAGGTGAATATCCTGCTTGCCACAGAAGGTTTATACAGGGCGAGCCTCTCTATTTTTTCTCCGTCTTTCAGTATTTCGGCGGTATAGTCGGCCGCCATTTCACGGAACAGATCGTCATCTGTAAGCTCCTGCCCCGTTTTTCTGTATTCGTTCCTGTATATCTCGGCCGTGGCATCAAAGTTTCTGCCGTATCCCTCTTTCATGCTCTTTATGACATAGTCGCGGTACTCTGCGTATTCGGCAGGTGCGTTCTTTTCGAGAACATGGGTCAGTTCGTGCTTGAACACCGTATATACCGCATCGCTGTCATTAGGAGATATATGTATCTCGTTTTTGCCGTAGTCGTAATATCCGTTTATCCTGCCGTCATCGCCTTTGTCCATGACGACCCTCACACCTAAGGCTTTGGCCGTATTGTTTAAAAGCGTTCTGGTCTTTCGGTCTATTTTCACATCGGGATTTCCCACAAAGCCGGAACGGCCCGAATATGCAGGCCTTTCGGCGGCGTCGTTCTGCCCTGCCGAATATGCCGCATATTTTATGTCGGAAGCCGTACTTTCAAAACCCTCGACGGTCTCCATGGGGAGACTTTCTCTGCCCGCCCTGTAATAGGCGTCAAAGGCTCTGCCATCTGTCTCCTGTGTCACATTGGCTTCAAAGGCTCGGCGGCCTTTTTCACCGTATGCCGCGCCGCCGTTTTCTGCCGCCTCAGAGACAGCCTGTGCCGTGTTTTCCTGCTTTTGAGTATAGTTTCTCCTCAAAGGCTCATCTGCCCTCACCTCGGCTCTCACGGCGTTTTCCGCGTCCGCAGTTGTCTGCGGCTGAGGTGCAGAAATATTCTCTTGCATTCCACTGTTTTCAGCTGCTGTAAAGTCTTTATCACTTACACTGTTTTCGGAAGGTGCGATCTCTCTCATGAGAGCGACACGGGGGTCGGCTGCGGCCGCCTTTCCGAAAGCGCTTCCCGCAGCGCCGAACAGTCCGCCCGAGAGCGCGCCTGCCGCTGCGTTTTCCATAAGCTCATATACCGAAAACTCTGCATTGGGATCCTCGGCCAGAACATCGAGGGCGTAATTTGCCATGTAGCTTGCACTCTCCTCGGCGGCCTCTATTCCCGCCTGCTTGAGTATCTCTTTAAGAGCGCCTTCTCCCGCCCCTTTTCCCAGTCGGAAAAGATTTTCAAGGGGAATCTTTTCTGTCAGCATTTCAACGCCGCCTGAGGCGAAAGACCTGCCCATTCCTTCCGAAACGGTGTAGCCCTCCTTTTCCAGCTCGGACTGTCTGTCATTGGCTGCCATCAGTCCCATTGCTGCCAGAGGAGCCG
>CAJKFC010000050.1 GCA_905199135.1 uncultured Eubacteriales bacterium | reverse complement strand
TAAAAAAATGCCGCCTACACTTCGGCAACATTTTCTGTCATTCTCTCCATAAAGCTGCAAAACAGCTTTTTTTCCTCTTCCGAAAAACCCGCAAAAATTATATCCTCGCTTTTCACAAGTCGGGGGTAAAGCTTTTTGTGCATCTCCAAACTCTTTTCAGTCGGTTCAATATAATTAAACCTGTGGTCCTCCCCCATTTTGACTCTGCGTATAAACCCCTTTTCCTCCAGTCTGTTCACTATTCCCGTAACGGCGGGATTACTCATAGCCATGTAGTTTTCAAGGTCTCTCTGAGTCATGAGCTCTCCACTCTCCTCCTGCCTCTCCAAAAGGGCAAAAACAGCTATACTCTGAGAGGCCGTAAGCTCTAAATCCTTTAAAAATTTATTGGCCAGGCTCTCTACCCCTATATAGGCTTTTCTCATTTTCGGTATGCATAAATCGTCGCAGCGCGCTTCCATAATTTCACCTCCAAAAATATATAATATATTATATATCTCTTTTCAGCAGTTTGTCAATACAGTTTTGATCTCTTTCTAACCTCATTCAGCCCTGTATCTTCGAGACTTTTCATAGCTGCCGAAACTTTCTTTGTTTTTCTCTCTTTATTCTCTAAATACGGTGCCGAAAGACTGCTTGAAGCCGCAAACAAAAATTAACCGTAAAAAAGCCGCGTTGAACGCGGCTTTTCTGTCATCTTATTTTTATCGGGTGGCGTATGACGGTTTTGAGGTTTTCGGGTCTGCATCTTCTCACATCGCTCAAATATATCTCGTGGTGATGCCTTCCGCTTTCAAAATCCGATATGTAGCCCATGCTCTCCATATAAGATTTCATTAGAGATACCGTTCTCGGCTCGTCGTCATAGGGCCCTCTGTGCATGCACTGAACGCACAGCCCCTCTGTATAGCTCAAAAACTCCGCCTTTGAAAAGTCTCTGTCGTCTTTTGACCTTGCCTCGCTTATTGCCCATTCAAAATCATTCGGTGTGACAAATTCGGGAAGGCGGATGAGAGATATCCAGCTGAACTCGGATTTTTTTGAGTAGTCTGCTCCCTTCATTCCTTCCTGCCACCAAAAGCCCTCGAGGGGCGGCACCACATAGTCGAAATATCCCTCGATCCTTCTGTCGCCTTTTTTGCTCATTTTGACGGTATAGGCCAGTTTATACAAAATCTCTATCGCCTGTTTGTACTCACCGCCCTCCTCGTTTGGGTCTCCCTTACCTCTTACGGCTATAAAATTCATGGGCGGTATATCTATTATCTGCGGTTTTTCGGGAGGCAGATAAAATTCCCTGTACTCTTTTTTGTAATCAAACGCCATATTTTCCTCCCGACATATCAAAGGCTTTTTTCAGATTTTTCGTTCTCTTCTCTGTCGACAATTCAAATTCTTCGTCCGAAAGTTTCGGGTCTCTCGTCTCTCTCCAGATTCCGCAGGGCAATTCTTGACACTGACCGCAGCTCACATATCTGTGTTTTACCACAGAGCACGCGTATATAGGGCATGCCTTTCCATAAGGAGCGTGAAATACCTTACCGCTGCTTTCGTTGCAGCCCTCGCAGATGTTTGAATACAGCTCACAGTCTTTGCAGCTTTGTCCGCAGCAGGCCAGCTCCAAAATTTCCCTCTGCTTCTTTTTGCTGAAGCCTTTCAGCACAAGAAAATATGACTTGTTCAGCATATCTTTGAGCAGTTCATCGGGCACCTCTCCGTCTGTCTTTACTGAATTCCAATGAATCTTGTCGCTGTAATACCCCGGTATTATATCCTCATACATCTCACGCATAAGCGTCCCTTCATCGGGCTCCAGCTTCAGATTTATATAATAAGGTTTGTCATCGTCGTCCAGACACACTGCGGCAAACATTTTTCCTCCCACATGGTATCTTATCCATTTCCATACGGGCTGAAAATCTTTTGTGACGCCTTTTTTCTCCAACAGATAATCGTCAATCCACGGATACTTCATTCTTTTCCCCCTTTTCATAAAGTTCGGCAGCGTTTTTAAGCCTTTTTTTAAGCTCCGAAACGGCATTTTCAGGCTCGAGCAATACGGCGCTGTCTCCGAAGGTCATAAGCCACGACAGCAGATTTTCCGTATCGTTAAACCCCATTGTAAACAGCAGTTTTCCGCTTTCGAGCTCCTCAAAACTGTCAATTCCGAAATCCTCAATGAGGCGCCATTTGCAGTGGGGTTCAAACAGCACTTTGGCCTTCAGCTCTCCGTGAAATATTCTCTCGTTGCTCAGGTCGGGCAAGCCGTGCTCACGCTTTTCGAAACTCTCCCCTGCTTTCAGCTTATCCATTCGGTTTAGCTTGAAAAGCCTGTAATCCTCCCTCATAAGGCAGAAACCCCAGACATACCAGCCCGTCCACTTGAAAATCAGATAGTATGGTTCTATCGCCCTTATGCTCTCTCCGTTCGGCGAATAATAGGAAAACTCTATCATACGCCCCAGCTCCATGGACTTTTTTATCAGCTCTATTTTTGGGGCAAGGGTGTCTTTGTACCATGAGGAGAGGTCTATCAAGATATTCTCTCCTCCTTCTACCACAGAGCTTGAGCTGAATGAAAGCTTTTCCATGAGCCTTGAATACACTCTGCTGCCGCTTACGCTGTCAAGGCTTCTGAGCCCTGCCAGAACGGCCTGCATCTCATTTTTCGTCAGAAGAGTTCGGTCTATCTTATACCCGTCGGTTATGTATATTCCGCCGTTTTTGCCGCTCGCCGTGACTATGGGGATTCCCCCTCTGCACAGAGTATCTATATCCCTGTTTATCGTCCGTCTCGACACCTCGAATTTCTCGGCCAGATATGGCGCCGTCACCCTCTCCTGCCTGAGCAGTACCGAAAGTATTCCGATAAGTCTGTCTATCTTCATATGCGGTCCTCCTCTTTTAAGCTACGGCAGCATTATATCACACATGCCGCGACATCAGTCTGTCGTGTTTAAAAATTATGCGGATACTTTTCCGTATTTCAATGTTTTAAATACCGTAGTGCCCACCTCCAAAAGGGTAATCACAGTCATAACGGCGAGAATTATATCGGACGCCGCCGAGGGATTCCACAGAGACGCAAGGCTTCCGTCCCCCGTCGCAGCCTGTATTTCGGCGGCAATATCGGGATTCCAAAAGGGCATAACCTTTAAAACCACCGCCGCAAAACATATCTGCAATCCGCCGCACACTATACTGCTTATCATGATGGTTTTGCAGTATCTTCCCACCGCAAGACGCACTATCTCGTCGGCCATGCCTGTGATAAGGCTCAAAACAAAGAACGGCATAATCATATTCCACTCTTCAAGATTGAAAAGGGGCACCATTCTGACCGTTTCACCCTTTTGCACCACCATTGAGAAAAGATTCGGCGCAAATATTACCAGCACGCAAAATATCACGGTAAACACAACAGTCACTATACTTTCGGAGCGGCTTATAACGGCCTTTTTATCGGGCACAGGCTCAAGATCTTTAACCGTCCACTTCTTCGCGTCGGCATTTTTGAGCTTTTCTGCCGACCATTTTTGTGATTTATCTATGTCTATCTGTATTTTTTTGTATTCAAATACCGCAAAAGCGGCTGTCAGACCTCCAAATATGCCTATGCAGGTACCGAAGATTTCAGGCAGAGCTCTTATCATGCTGAAAATTACAGATACGGCTCTATACATCTCGCCGTAATTTGTAAATCCCTCTATCGCCGACACAGCCAAAAGAGGCACCGCCGCGCATATGAGCACCACCTTTACAAACCACATGTATGTATCGAAATATTCCGGGCCTATGAGAAATCTCTCCTTCGCTCCGTACTGCTTCGCAAAAGATGAGGGGTCTCCCAGCTTTTCCAGGACTTTTTCGATATCCGGCTGTTCCTCATACATGTCGCCTATAAGCTCATAGAGCTCCATGCCCACTTCGTCTCTCTGATTTTTCGGTAGGCGGCGCACCACCTGATATATGTATCTCTCTGTAAGTTCTTTTTCATTCGGTGTCATATCTCTTCCTCCTTCAAAAGGCTGTCCATCCCGAAGGACAGCTCCTGCCAGCATTTTTTCAGCTTAAGATATATCTCGGTTCCGTATTCGGTCCTTGTGTAGTATTTTCTCGGCTTTGCCTCCCCCGTATCCCATCTGCTCTGCAAAAGTCCCTGATTTTCCAGTCTGCGAAGCAGCGGATAGAGGGTGTTTGGGTCTGTCTGCACTCCTTTTTCGCACAGGCTCTGCACAAGGGCATAGCCGTATTTCGGCTCTTTTGTACAGCTTAAAACGCACAGCACAAGGCTTCCCCTTCTTAGTTCCATTACAAGGGATTGAAACAGATCTTTTTCCTCTCCCATATCTTCACCTCCTGCTGTTATTATACTGTATATTACACACTATTGTCAATATCAAAATATATTGATTTTTAAAACAATACAAAAAAAGCCGACCTCATCGGTCGGCTTTTTATTACGATCTGATCCTGAATGTATCAGGCGCAAGTCTGTATACCAAAAGACACGCGGCGGCGGCATATATCAGACAAAATGCTATGCATGTCAGCCCAAAGACAAAGGTAGGCATTCTCATCTTCATTATCAGGTAACACACAAAATATGTGGCCGAAAGCACCAGCTGATATGTTCCGCTCTTCATTTCGGTGGCGGCGTTATATGGCTGAAGCAGGTAGTATATCATCAGATAATGCACCGAGAAAAATACGCTCATGCACAGCACCGATACTATGAGCACTATGTAATTCATTCCGTTGTCGGTGCCGCCCGAGGCGTACAGCACAGCCGCAAGACCTGCTCCTATCACAAGGGCGGGCAGGGCGTTTACCTTGATTATCTCCCTCAGCCTTATGCTGAACAGCTTCAATATAAATTTCGGCTGTTTATAGAAGGAATAGGTCAAAAGGCTGTGATCGCAGTTCATAAACAGCGCCCTTGTAAATCCTGTTCCTCTGTTTATCATATACATTATAAACACGAAGTACGGCAGGCATGTCATAATCACCTTGTTGATATTTTTCGCAAAGTCGGGAAAAATCAATACTCCTGCCACAGCCGCGAAAGCTATTGCGGCGCAAACCGCAGAAATTCTGACAGACGCCCTCCAGAGTATCTTTTTGTGTCTCTTTACAAACAACTCATTGAGATATTCAAAGCCGCTGCGTCGGCTTGTGATGCTGATATCCGCCGATATGGAGCTTTCGCTCATGGTTTTTGAGATATTTTTTGCATTGTCCATCTGACTGAACATATTGTGCAAAAGCTGCTGATATATCTCGCGGTAGTTCTTAAAAGAGATGATCTTTAAGACTGCCGCCCCACCGCAGGGTACGGCTGCCGCAAACAGAGCCATTGATATTTCTTCCGGTATCACTATTCCCGCGGCAGGCAATCCGTAAGCCGCCGCAAGCAGCACAGCTCCCCAGAGAAATACCTTTTTTGTCAATGCGCTTTCGTTGTAGTCGAGACCGTTTTTTTCATAGTCCCAAATGGACCAAGCCGCCACCGACATCTTTGCCCCCACCACGGACAACGGCAGAACGAGGCAAAACCACAGCGGCAGATTCCAAAGATTTCCGAAAAACAGCGTGCACGGCAAAAATCCCACTGCCGTTTTTATCATGGCATAAAAATAATTGACAATCGTGTATTTATATGCGTCCATACGCATGAGCATCATGGCGTAGTATTTGTCACGGGTGGGATCGAAAAGATTTAACTTTGTAAATGCTCCCGTTACCGTCAGAAAAAGCAGTATGTGCAAAAACACATTGTTGCTTTCGGGATTTCCGTAAAGAGATGCCGTCCAGCCCACTACAATAAAATACAGCATTTTGCCGACAAAAGCCGACGCTATCTCCCACAGCACCGACAATAAGCATGCCGCCGTCTTGAAACCCTTCACCGCATAAAGCTCGTCGGGCAGAAGTTTTTTCAAGAGCGGTATCTGCTTTATCGAATAGAGGATTGTGTTTACCCGATATGTATTTTTAAGACTGAAGGACACCTTTAAAATCTTATTCATGCCCCTCCTCCTTCAATGCCTCTATTATCTTATCCCTGAACTCGTGGCTGTCGGCTCCCGACTTGTCTACATGCTCCAGCACTCCGCGATTCAAAAGAACTATGTCGTCGCATAGATCGAGGGCCAAATCCATGATATGGGTCGACAGCAAAGTCACTCTGCCCTTTTTCAGAGAACGCAAAAGCTGTTTCATCTCCTCGGCTACCACCACATCCAAAGATGTGAGCGGCTCGTCCAAAAGCAGCAGTTTGGGACTTGCAATTATATTGACAAGCATCTGCATCTTGTTTTTCATTCCATGAGAGTAGTCCTTGAGCAGTCTGTCCCTGTCGTCTCTCGCTATACTCATCATGTCGAAATATTCGTCCGCCGTCCTAATGTTTTCTATGGAGCTTTGGTTTATATCCATAAAAAACTTCAGAAACTCCCTCGCCGTCAGAAACTCGGGCACGACGGGTGTGGACAGGACATACCCTATGTCCTCGGGGCGCACATCTCGCTTTTCTTTGCCGTCTTCTATATAAAACTTTCCCGAATCGGCCTTTATGTCCCTGTTGAGACAGTTGAAAAGCGTCGTCTTTCCCGCTCCGTTTCTGCCCAGAAGACCGTAAATTTTACCGTCCTCAAAGGTGAAATCTATATCTCTCAAAACCTCTTTTTTACCGAATTTTTTTGAGAGATGCTCAATGGTAAATGTCATACCTTCTCCTTTTTATGTTGGATTTTGTCTATATTATATCAGTCCTTGCCGTCTTGTCAAGAAAATTCTATGAAAAAAGACGCCCGAAGGCGCCTTTTTTCAGTTTTCGGCGAATACACTTTCGGCCTCTTCGGGCGATATTGTCTCACATTCCAGCATTTTGTCCAAAACCTGTCTCATGCGCTGTTTTGCCAGCTCGGGACTGCTGTCCAAAGAATAAGCCGAAGGGGCGTTGGGAAGGCCTGCCAGCATTATGGCCTCGCTGTCGGAAAGCTCCTCGGGTGTTTTTCCGTAATACCCTTTGGCCGCCTCCGCTATACCGTAATAACCGCTGCCGAAATATATGGTACTCACATACATTTCGAATATCTCTTCTTTCTCATATTTTTTCTCAAGCTCCAAAGCGGCGAAAATCTCGGCGAATTTTCTCTCCAGCTTCTTCTCCTGTGTAAAGTACTGATTTTTCATAAGTTGCTGACTTATTGTGCTTCCGCCCTCCACAAAGGCTCCTGCCTTGAGGTCATTCCAAAGAGCCCTGCCTATCGATATGAGATCCACCCCACAATGAGAGAAAAACCTTTTGTCTTCAGCCGAGATGACGGCGCTCTTATATATCTCGGGCAGCTCTTCGTATTCTGTAAAATCTTCCCGAGACATTATCTCCTCTGCCATCTGCTCCATGGGCTTTTCCTTAACAGCCTCCTCATACATCTTGTACCCCTTAAAGGCGAAAACAGACAGCGCCGCCGCTCCTATAATGAGAGCAGTCAAGACGAGGGAAACTGCCCATTTTAAAAGCTTAAAAATCATTCTCATCATTGTTTTTCCTTTTTATATTTCCGATCAAAACCACCGCCGCGGCGATGAGCGCCGTGACAAATACAACCGCTTTCAATATGATTTTTCTGTCCATTTTATTCTCCTTTTCTGTCTATGAGAAGTGCCAGGGCGTCAGTGGCTTTCCATATGCCGTATATCAAAAGAATCACCGTCACAAGGGGGATTGCCAAAACGGCTATCAGTAAAAGTCCCGTAAAGACCACTGCTTTTCTCAAGAGTTCTTTCAGTTTTTCCGCCACAGGGTCTCCCCCTTTGCAAAGCTCACCGTACATATCAATACCTCCTTTATATCAGTTCTGCATCTCGCTTACAAGTGAAAAATATGCCCTCGATGTGATATTGTAAACCGCAACATAGAACAGTGCGAAAACTCCGAAGCAGACCGCCGTGACGATTGCCAGCAAAGCGATGTCAGTCATGCCGAGTATTATCATTATTTTCGATATGATCGGAAAAGCAAACGCCAAATGCACACCTGCCGTCATAAGGGGCAGGAAAAAGACCGTCAGAATCTGGGAATTTATGCTCTTTTTGATCTCCCTCTTGGTCATTCCCACCTTCTGCATTATCTCAAATCTCGATTTGTCCTCATATCCTTCCGAAATCTGCTTGTAGTATATAATGAGAACGGCGGCAAAGATAAAGACTATTCCGAGAAGGATTCCCAAAAAGAACAGACCCTTGTAAAGCCCCATAAAATCTGCTCTCTCCGCGGCTATGCTTGCCGCCGACACATAGCAGTACTCATCTTCTTTAAATGTCTGCTGTTTGACCACCTGAACGCCGTTGGCTATATCGGAATATATCTCTTTCTGCAATTCATCATCGCAGTCAACATCAAAGCCATAGTACCAGCTCAGTGATACAAGACCGCCGTTTATGCTGTCAATATACTGCTCAAAATCGGGAACAAACAGATACATTGAAGATACTATGTTATCGGTCTCTGTTTCATCTATAAACTTATCGGCTTTCTTTACGATGGAGAGTGTCTCGGAATCCCCTATCTGTATCGTATCCTCTGTGTAATCTCTGTCTCCGGAAGTATACAATATCGTCTCTCCGGCATTCAGAGTCTCATTTGTATTCATGAGCCTGTTGTAGTCCTCTATGGGCAGAATAAATATCTGGCGCATTTTATCTATCATATCGACAGCCTGTCCGACAGAAGCATCCTCCACAATTTTATCGCCTTCTATAAGTCCTACTCCTGCCGCTATTCGGTATTCCAGAATATTTTTCTGTTCCAGTCCTGTTTTGGCCGTCTGTTCCTTTGTCATCTCCACCATTTTTGCAGAGATATCATTGATCCTGCCGTAATCGTCCATCATACATTCTACCGCAATGTCTCTCGGATATCTGTTTCTAAGGCTCGCCTCACCGCCTATAAAAAGACATACGGTTGTCGATATCATGACGAGCACCATTGTGCTGAGTATACATATTGATGCCAGACCGGCTCCGTTTCTCTTCATGCGGTATGCCATTGAGGACACCGACACAAAGTGATTTGTCTTGTAATAATACTTCTTATTTTTCTGAAGCAGGCGGCACAGTGTGACAGAGCCTGCCTGAAACAGCATATATGTTGCCACTATTACCATTATAACTGCACCGAAAAACAGCATAATTGCCGACAATGGATCTTGAGTTGTTACGGCGATATAGTATGCCGCACCCAAAATGACAGCGCCCAAAAGTGCTACCAGCCAGTTTGCCTTGGGAGCTTTTTCTCCCACATTTTCGCTTCTCAAAAGCTGTATGGGGTTCGAAAGATGAATCTGCAGCAGAGCGTTTGCGAATATAAGGGCAAAGATTCCCAAAAACAGCGATATAACTTTTAAAACTGAGCTCAAATCTACCGAGAATATAAAGGTGACTTCGGCCTCAAGCAGTTTCAGCATTACCATCTCGGAGAGTTTTGAAAACAATATTCCGAAAAACAATCCTACGACAAGAGCTATCGCCGCAATGATAAGATTCTCCAAAAGCAGCACATAGGCGAGATTGTTCTTGCCGACGCCCAAAATGTTGTAAAGACCGAATTCCTTTTTTCGCCTGCGTATCAGAAACGAGTTGGTGTAAAAGAGAAATATTGCCGAAAACACGCTCATTACGAAAAAGCCCATTTCGAGAAAGCTCTGCACCGTCATTCCGCCCTTAATCGACTCAAAAGCAGGGCTCTTGCTCAAAAATGATATGATGTAGCACATCATGACCATGCCTATACAAGTCAGTATATAAGGCGTATACAGTTTTTTGTTCTTGGTTATGCCCGACCATGCCAGGGCTCTGTAAAATCCGCTTTTCATATACGGTCACCGCCTGTCGCAAGTACGGTAAGAGTGTCGGAAATCTTCTGATACATCTGGGTTTCCGTGCTGTTTCCCTTGTATATCTGATGATATACCTCGCCGACCTTTATGAAAAGCACTCTGCCTGCATGGCTTGCCGCTTTTACAGAGTGTGTGACCATCAGAATTGTCTGACCCATGCGGTTTATGTCCTCAAAAAGTCTCAAAAGCTCGTCGGTGGCCTTTGAATCGAGAGCGCCTGTCGGCTCGTCGGCCAGAATCAGCCTGGGGTTTGTTATTACGGCTCTTGCAACAGCCGCCCTCTGTTTCTGTCCGCCCGAAACCTCGTAGGGAAACTTTTTAAGTATTTGGGTTATTCCCAGCTTTTCAGCCACAGGGGTTATGCGCTTTTTCATCTCCGCCGGACTTTTGCCTGCCAGCACCAGCGGCAGATATATATTGTCCTCAAGGGAAAAAGTATCCAAAAGGTTGAAATCCTGAAACACAAATCCTAAATGATCTCTTCTGAAAGACGCCAGTTCTGACTCCTTGATTTTTGAAATCTCCTTTCCGTCAAGCCTTACGCTGCCTGCCGTCGGTCTGTCGAGGGCGGCAAGTATGTTGAGCAGAGTGGTCTTACCCGAGCCCGACTCGCCCATTATCGCCACATACTCTCCTTCCTCAACGCTAAAACTGACATTTGTCAGAGCTTGTACCTGATTTCCGCCAAACCTTGTGGTATATATCTTTTTAACTGCTTCTACTTCTAAAATACTCATATTCAAATCCTCCTTTATCTTGCATATCCATTGTAGCAAAAAAGGAGGAACACTCGCCATAGATTCGGCTTACATTTCCCCCCTGTTTTCTTACACTTTTGTAAGAAGTCATTCTATTTCGATGTTTCGCCTGAAAAGACCTATTCTCACCACGGTGCCCTCTCCCGGCGAAGAGCTTATCGATATTGTGTGACCGAGATTCTGACATATGCGGCGGCACAGATAAAGTCCTATTCCGCTGGCTTTTTTATCAGTTCTGCCGTTATATCCCGTATAGCTCTTTTCAAAAACCCTCGGTATGTCCTCGGGCTCTATGCCTATGCCGGTGTCTCTTATGCAGAGAGTAAGGGGCTCCTCCGTATCTATCGTGACACATCCCCCCGCAGGCGTATACTTTACAGCGTTTGAAAGCACCTGTTCCACCACAAAGGACAGCCATTTTTCATCAGTCAGCACCCTTGCCTCAAGAGGTTTATACGAGAGCCTCAACTTTTTTCTTATAAACTGTCCCGCAAATTTCTTGACCGCCTCCCTGACGATGCAGTCGAGGTCCTGCTCTTTAAAGACAAAATCCTTGTATTCCGATCCGAGCCTTAAAAAAGCCAGCACCATTTCCACATACTGCTCTATCCTCTGAAGCTCCTCGGTGAGCTGTCTTGAAATGGGCGAATCCTCACTTTGAAGGGTGAGTCTCATGGAGGCTATCGGGGTCTTTATCTGGTGCGCCCATATGGTGTAATAATCCACCATGTCCTGATATTTCAAAGTCATATCGGTCTGAAGCCTGTTGTGCTCCTGTCTCAGAGCCGATATAACCTCCATATAGTCCTCATCAATAACGGTGTCGGTTTTCGGAAAATCCTTCATCAAGGCCGACGGCGTATCTTTGAGACATTTCAAGCTGTCGTGTTTTTTCTTTTCCTTTCCCATTTTAATGACAAGATATATGACGCCGAGCACAGCGCACAGCGCCGCAGGATACCAAATCGCCCCTAAAGGCAGATTATACAGGTAAAAGGTGACAGAAAACACAGAGAGGAACAGCAGAGACATATATACCGTCCCCATGCGTCCCTTGAAATATCTTACCCAAAAACTCATACCTTTTCCCCTTTAGCCCACGAGATACCCCACACCGAATTTTGTGACTATAAAATCCGAAAGCCCTGCTCCTTCGAGTTTTTTCCTCAATCTGTTGACATTGACGGTCAAAGTGTTTTCGTCCACAAAGCTGTCGGTCTCCCACAGCCTTTCCATGAGCTTTTCACGGCTCACCGTCCTGCCCTTGTTCTCCATAAGACAGGAGAGAATTCTGTACTCGTTCTTTGTAAGGTCTATGATCTTGCCGCCGTAGGTCAGTGTTCCGTCTCCCGTGTTGAGAAGTGCTCCCCTGTGCTCCAGCACGGTGACCGACTGGGCGAAATCATAGGTTCTCCTCAGCATGGCCTGTACTTTGGCCAAAAGAACGCTGTTGTCAAAGGGCTTTGCTATAAAATCATCGCCGCCCATATTCATAGCCATGACGATGTTCATATTATCCGAGGCCGAGGATATGAAGATTATCGGCACCTTTGAGACCTTTCGTATCTCAGAGCACCAGTAGTAGCCGTTGTAAAACGGCAGCGATATGTCGAGAAGCACGAGGTGCGGATCGTACTGTGAAAACTCAGCTGTAACGGAGCGAAAATCAGAGACGCACTTGGCTTCAAGATCCCATGCTCCAAGCTGTTTCTCCAAACCGTTTGCTATTCCCCAGTCGTCCTCAACTATCAAAATGCGGTACATTCTTTACCCCTCCCTCGTTTTCAACGCCTTTATTATATCATTTCACACAGTAAAACTCAATATCACAGGCTGCTTACAAATTTCTTAAAGTTTTGAAAAACAAAAAAACACAACGGACAAAATCCGTTGTGTTTTATGGCGGAGAAGGAGGGATTTGAACCCTCGAACCGCTTTTGACGGTTACACGATTTCCAATCGTGCGCGCTCGGCCAGCTACGCGACTTCTCCAAATGCATTATTTCAACCAGCGATAATTATTATATCATAACCAAGTTCAAAATGCAAGTCTTTTTTTACTTTTTTTCAGATCTTTTTTGAGTGAGTTTTGTAAACACCCATTTGTCATATACCGTGAAGCTCAAAAGTATCGTTATCAAAGATATCGGTATTTTAGCTATTATGGGTTTGAGCCCCAAAAGGTCGGAAAAAACAAACATCAGCACAAGGCTTGTGCCGACAGCCACAAAGTTGACGCCCATAAACTTGAAATAGGCTTTAAAACCGCTCTGCTTTTCATTTTTAAATGTGATGTTGTTGTTGAGCAGATAGCTGTTTGTGGCGGCAACGCACACCGCCAAAAACTGCGAAACATATTTGCTCAGATGCACCACATAGAAAAACAGCGAAAAGGAAAGATAGTCGACGGCGGTGTTGAGCACACCTATGCAGCCGAATTTGAAAAGTTTCCATATTTTTCCGCTCTTTATAAGCTCTTGTATTTTATCTTTCATAAAGTGTAAACACTCCCATTCCGTCGTTGTCTGTCATTTCGGCATAGAGTTCGCCGTCTGTATAAAGCTCATAGCTGTACTCCCCTGTCTGCACCTTTTCCAGCTTTTTGAGCTGCCCGTCACGGTAGTGATATATCGTGTCAAAGGCCGAAAGGTCTTTTATCTCCCTGCTCCAGCTCATATATGGAGTTTTTTCCGATATGGGCATTATAAGGGGCACATTGGGGTCATTTTTATAACACCTGACCATACCTGTCAAAGCCCAGTCGCTGCTGCAGGTGGAGTAGACATGCTCCTTGTATTTGAATATCTGATCTTCGTCCCAATATTCTTCAAGTCCTATGACAGCCGTCTTTTCGCCTATCTCTTCGGAGGCTATCGCCTCTGCTGCCTGAGTATCCTTTTCGTGGCTCATCTTATATGTGTCCAGCTCGGAAAAGCCCGCAAAGGTAAACACTATGAGTGCGGCGGCGCATATCGCTCCGTCCATATACTTTTTAGGCAGGATGGCGGTCAGCAATATGTCGGCCATGAGAGCCGCTCCGCAAAGAGAGATGGCCATATTTCTCATTGGTATATAGGAATCCTTGAGAATAAAGAAGGGCGTCATCGGGGCGAGGAACAAAAGGAATCCGCAGACAAGACCCAAAATCAGTCTGCCTTTTCCCTTCTCCTTTTTCTGTTCGCCTCTGCATTTTGCAGCTATAACATATGTCAAGACTCCTGCCAGCAAAACAGGAATAAAGGCCATATACTTTACAGCAAGCTTGATACCGTTCACAAAGCCTTTTGTCGTTATTTCGGCGGCTCCTATCAGTATATAGGCATACTGCTTCAAAGCTCTCACAAGATTTTCGGTAAATCCCTGCCCCATAAAAGGCAGCACAAGGGACATTCTGCTGTCATAAAGGGTGCTTGCGCTTTGCAGTTTTGTCACCGCAAACAGCATGGCGACCGAGAGAAATGTCAGCAGGGTGAAATATCCTCTCTTTTCCTTTTTGAACACATGGTATATTCCCAAAAGCAGAGTCGCCGTTATGGAAAACACCATTACCTGCTCATAAAATCCGAAGCTTGCAAACTGAAACAGCACAGCCAAGATCAGCTGCGCCCACTTTCCATTTTCAATAAACTTCTGATAGAGCCACAGAGAAACCGATGCCAAAAACATTCCGACGACAATTCTCGA
>CAJKFC010000049.1 GCA_905199135.1 uncultured Eubacteriales bacterium | reverse complement strand
ACCTTGTGGTACACCACATGGAGCCCGACCATTCGGCCACTATGAAGGAGCTCATGCTGCGATATCCCAATGCAAAGATAGTCTGCAACGCCAAAATCGTGGCTATGATAGAGCAATTTTTCCATACCGATATTTCGGACAGAGCCGTAGTCGTAAATGAGGGCGATGTTTTTGAAACAGGCAGACATAAGCTGACATTTGTCATGGCTCCGATGGTTCATTGGCCGGAGGTCATGATGTCATATGATATGACCGACAAGATTCTCTTTTCTGCCGACGCTTTCGGCTGTTTCGGAGCACTCAACGGCGCAATATTTGCCGATGAGGTGGATTTCGACAGAGACTATATGGACGAAGCCAGAAGATACTATACGAATATCGTCGGAAAATACGGCATGCAGGTGCAGGCCGCCCTCAAAAAGGCGTCAAAGCTGGAAATAGAGATGGTATGTCCTCTTCATGGCTTTGTATGGAGAAAGAACATAGGCGATTTTATAGCAAAATATCAGCTGTGGAGCACCTATACTCCCGAGGAAAACGGTGTAATGATCGCCTATGCATCGGTATACGGCAACACTGAGAACACGGCAGAGATACTGTCGTCTGTGCTTCGCGACAGAGGCATAAAGACGGTGATGTTCGATGTTTCGGTCACACCTGCATCGGAGATAGTGGCCGCCGCATTTAAATACAGCCATCTTGTCTTTGCCTCAACAACCTATAACGCAGGCATTTTTGTCACCATGGAGGCTCTCATATCCGACCTTGTGGCCCACAATATCCAAAACAGGACTGTGGCCATAATCGAAAACGGATCGTGGGCGGCAACCAGCGGAAAACTCATAGCCGAGCATCTTTCAAAGTGCAAGAATATCAATATTCTTGAAAATAAGGTCAGCCTTAAATCCTCTCTGAAAGAAGGTCAGCTTGCTGAGATAGAGGCCATGGCCGATGCAATAGAGGCTACATTTCCCCAGAAAACCGCCGAAGTTCAAAACGGCAAGGTGGCTCCCGATGTATTTTTCCGCATCCCTTACGGTCTTTATGTTCTTACGGCCAAAGAGGGCGAAAAAGATAACGGCTGCATCATCAATACCCTAATACAGGTGACTGATTCACCTAAAAGGGTTTCTGTCGCTGTAAACAAGGCTAACTATACTCATGATATGATAAAGAACACCGGCGTGTTCAATGTGTCTCTCATTTCGGAAGAGGCCGACTTTAAGCTGTTTGAACACTTCGGTTTCCATTCAGGAAAGGATACGGAGAAATTCGGCTCCGATGTCATGAGGACGGCTAACGGTTTGGCATATATCGGCGAGAATACCAATGCCGTAATCTCGGCAAAGGTGATAAATGTCGCCGACTTCGGCACTCACTCGGTCTTTACTGCCGAGGTGACCGAGGCATTCGCTATTTCCGACAGACCCACTATGACATACGGCTATTATTTTGAACATGTAAAACCCAAGCCCAACAAGTTTGAGGAAAAGAAAAAGGGATATGTCTGCAAGATCTGCGGCTATGTCTACGAGGGAGACACTCTCCCAGAGGATTTTGTATGTCCCCTCTGTAAGCACGGCGCCGAGGATTTTGAGAAAATAGTTTAAAAAGGAGAAGCTATGAATATCAAATTTTTCAAATGTGAGCACTGCGGAAACATCATCACTTTTGTGGAAAACAAAGGTGTGCCCGTCATGTGCTGCGGTCAGAAGATGACCGAGCTTGTGCCTTCATCGACAGATGCAGCCACCGAGAAGCATGTGCCCGTCGTTGATAAAAAGGGCAATGAAGTGTTTGTCAAGGTAGGCTCTGTTCAGCACCCAATGCTTGAGGAGCACTATATACAGTGGATAGCAGTCGCCACAGAAAACGGCGTTCAGATCAAGTATTTGAAGCCCGGAACCAGCCCGGAAGCTGTTTTTGTTTTGGCTGAGGGTGAAAAGATCGTCGATGTCTTTGAATACTGCAATCTCCACGGTCTTTGGAAAGCATAGTTTATACCGAATAAATAAAAGAATGCCGGCCTTTAAAGCCGGCATTCTTCCGTGAGGTGAATATGAGAAATAAGATTTTTTTGATATTTGCACTTTTGGTTCTCGTGTTGTGCGGCTGTGAAAAAAACAGCGGCATATTGGAAAATATAGATAACATAGGGGATGTAGATGAGCCTCCCGATATTGAGGACAGCGTAGAGCCCAATGCCACCCGCCTTTCAATTTTGAAAGAAGATGAGCAGCTAAAAAACGAGGCTGTTCTGACGGAAAACGGCGGCTTTGAATATTTTCAGGCCGACTCCATTCACGGCGAAAAGGCCTACAAAGTTTTGGGAAGAAAAAGCGGAAATACCAAAGAAATTTTGCTGAGAACTCGTGAAAACTCCGATGATGACAGACATTTTTCTTTTGAATATGCGGAAAACAGTTTTGAAGGCAGCGGCGGGCAGATGCTGTATTTTACCCTTGTCTCTTCGGAAGGCGAAGGGTATCTCTATTGTTTTGTAAATGATACCGAGATGACGGCACCCGTCCTTGGGCCTTGCAGCAATATGGCTGTGCCCCGTAGCTTCCCAGAAGGGGAGAGAGCTTTGGGATATGTTCTCTATGAGGATATGATGGTTCCCGTCTATCTGGACGACGGCTCGGTCTATGAGGGCGGAATCGCCTCTTTCGAGGATACAAAAGGCTTTGAGCCGATAGACGGCAGCTTTTTTGAAAATGATGATGGAAGTATAAAATACTCATGCCTGTCTTGGGAAAAACAGGGGGTATTCAAAATTGTCACCACCGTCAATGAAGAAAAATTTGAATTTTTATATGACTATGATTCAGGAAAGGTTTTAGACTGAAAAAAAGATGAAAAAAGTAATTGCTTTTATGTTGTCTCTCTGCCTTTTGCTCATGGCGGGCTGCAAGGCGTCGGTAGAGGTAAACGACAGCGGCGTTTATAAAAACGATAAGTACGACGGAGTTTCCGCAAAAACAATATCGGGAAAGGATATTGTTTTTGAAGAGGAGGAGTATATCACGGGAGATCTCGACATGGGATTTGCCTTTGTCATTCCCGAAAGCTGGAGAGAGCTGGCAAACACAAATATCAGCATAGCTTCCCAGGAGGCGGGATATGAGATTTCTGTGATTTACTACGCAGATGAGGCGGCTCAAAAGCTCGAAAACTTCGATTTTGACAATGCATCAGACGATGAACTCAAGGCTATTTATGAGGAGATCTCGGCTCAGATGTTTGACTTCATGAGGATATACAGGGTCACAGAGGGAGATAAAGCCACAGAGGTAAAGCCCGATGAGATGAAAGATGCGTATGAAAAAAACGAGCTTCTGGTATCCTCCGACGGTGAAAGCTATTATATGGCATATAATTCAAAGCTTGAAGGCGATAAGTTTACTGAAAATGACGCAGCCAATATAGAAACCCTCGTTGAGGGAGTTCAAAGCCTCAAGGATGGCATAATGCTCTTTACTCCTTCGCAGTCCGCGGGATTTGAGGGAAATCTCTCCTCTTTTACATCGGAGGATATGGCGGGCAATGAGATCACACAGGACATATTCAAGGACTACGATATAACTATGGTAAATGTGTGGGCCACATGGTGCGGCTTCTGTGTTGAGGAGATGCCCGAGCTGCAAAGACTTTACACAATGCTGCCCGACAATGTAAATATGATAACCATATGCGACGACGCCGAAGGTCAGTATGAGCTTGCGTCGCAGATTCTGGTCGACTGTTCTGCCGATTTTGTGACTGTCAAGGGAAATGACGAGATAACGGAAAGCCTGATACAGTATTTGAGCGGTTTTCCGACTACGGTGTTTGTAGACAGTGAAGGCAAAGTGGTGGGAGGTATTCAGACGGGTGCCCCATCTAAGACCGAAATTGCCGAGGCATATATGAAGCTCATTGAGAACAGACTGAAGCTCATAGGTGAGTAATATGAAAAAATCGTACGGAATACTCATAACCTCAGTGGTTATGATAGGCATAGGGCTTTTGAGAGAGGAGCATCTCACCGTACTGCAAAAGGCTGTCAATATCTGTTTTGAATGCATAGGTATCGGATGATGAAAACTCCAAAGGAAAGAATGAAAATATCGCAGAGAGCGAGGCTTTTTGTTCAGCTGATTTTTGCTGCCCTCGTGAACGGATATTTGGTGGGATTTGTAAAGGGAAAGATCTTTACGGGCAAAAGCAAGATGATATGTCTCCCCGTGCTCAACTGCTACTCCTGTCCGGCCGCTCTCGGAGCCTGCCCGATAGGAGCCCTCCAGGCGGTAGAAGGGGGAGCGGGCAGAACGATTGCCTTTTATGTCCTCGGCTCAATCATGCTTTTCGGCGTAGTATTGGGCAGACTGATATGCGGGTTTCTGTGTCCGTTTGGCCTGATTCAGGATCTTCTGCACAAGATTCCTTTGAAAAAAATAAAAGTGCCGACAGGGGCAGACAGGGTTCTCCGAAAGGTCAAATATCTTATGCTGATTTTTCTCGTTCTGCTGCTGCCGATGTTTTTGAACAACAAATTCGGCATGGCGTCGCCGTATTTCTGCAAATGGATTTGCCCTGCGGGAATACTTGAGGGAGCTTTCCCTCTGCTTCTCAAAGACGAGAGCATAAGAAATGGGATAGGGCTGCTTTTTAATTGGAAGCTGCTTATCCTGATTGCGACAGTGGTATTTTCGGTGCTGATATACAGGCCTTTCTGCAAGTACATATGTCCGTTGGGGGCGTTTTACGGCCTTTTCAATCGCCTGTCTTTCTATCGTATGGAAGTGGACGGTTTAAAATGCACAGGCTGCAAAGCCTGCGAAAAGATATGTCCCATGCAGGTCAAAGTTACCGAAAACATAAACAGCGCCGAGTGTATACGCTGCGGCAGATGCAAGGCGATATGCCCGGAAAGCGCCATTACATCGGGATTCAAATTCAAATAAAAAAGACCGCGGAAATACCGCGGTCTTTCTATTTAGTTACCGTCTTTTCAAAAGCTCGGACAGATGCTCAAGATAGAGGTCGCAAACCTCGTCGTATTCGCCGAGGCCCTTGACGGCACATTCCACTTCAAATCCTTTGCCTTCGAGAATATTTTTCCAGCTGTCACCGTCGCCTGCCATGTCGTTGGTAGCGTGGTCGCCTGCAACAAGCATGAGGGGGGTCACATAGAGCTTTTTGAGCTTTGCAGCCTCTATCTGGGGAATTATATCGTCAAGCTCGGGAAAGCCCTCTACCGTGGCTATAAAGACATTTTTGAGGTTTTCCGAAGTGCACATATAGTTCATGGCTGGGTATATGCAGTTTGCAAAATGGGCGCTGCCGTGACCCATGAGCACAAGACCTGTATCATCTGACAGGGGAAAAGCTGAAAAAACCGACTTAAGCACTCTTTTGCAGTCCTCGGGAGTGTAGAGCAGAGGAATGCCTATCTCTATGCTTTCAAAATCAGAGCTGTAAAGTTTTACGGCTTTGCACAGCTTATCATATTCGTCTCCCGGTATAAGGTGGGTCGGCTGAACGAAAACTTTGGAAAATCCCCCATTTTTGAGCTTGTCCATGGCTTCCTGCACTGACAAGACCGAGATGCCTCTCTCTTTGAGCACTTTCATAATGATTCCGCTTGTAAAGGCGCACTCCACATGAAAATCGTGGTAGGTTTCTTTTATGAGGTTTTCCAGCTTTGTTATGTTTTTTTCTCTGGTGTCATCAAAACTGGTGCCGAAGCTGACAACCAGAATCGCGCTTTTGTCTTTCACTTTTTTCTCCTTAACAATAAAAATACCGCCGAGGGCAATCACACTTGGCGGGAAAATATACTACGCCCCTGATTGCGAGGGGTTTTGCCAAAGACCTTGAGATGTGTTCTGACTTAAACATCGCCGCCGATTTTCGCCTTCCCGTAAAGTGGCGGGGCAAAAGCCCTGAAAATCGACTCCGTTATTACAGCAGCGCTCCTGTGTGGGATTTTCACCCAGCTTCCTGCAAAAATGCAAAATCTCAAAGGCCATCAAATTGTCATGTCATAAGTATACATCAAAGTACTGCAGTTTGTCAATAATAGGGCAAATCAAAAGACGACCGGTTTCGGTCGTCTTTTGGTTTTATATTTTAATCATCATAACGATCATCGTCATCGTCATCATAGCGATCATCGTCATCATCGTCATAACGATCGTCGTCATCATCGTCATAGCGATCATCGTCATCATCGTCATAGCGATCGTCATCATCATAGAAGTCATCGTCTACATCGGATTCAGCCTTGATGACAGCGCCTGTTGAAGCATTGATCTCATAGTCATATTCTGTATGACCAACTCTGAAATCGACTTCGTATTCCCAAACGCCGTCATCTCTGTCGAGTTCAACCTTTTCGATTGTGACCGAGGAAGAGGAGACGCCTGCGTGATTAAAGGCGATTTCCTTTGCCTTAGCTTCGGAAATGAGATCGGAAGGAGCCGATGTGGTTGTTATAACCGAATCCTTGTCAAACTTCTGAGAGAGAACGGAGCCTGTCTTGGCGTCGATTTTATATTCATATTCTACTCCGTCTGCAATTATCTCGATATCATATCTTCTGCCGTCCAGCTCGCACTCTTTGATAAGGGGAGAGCCGTCTGTGGAATTGAGATGTCCGAGAGCGATCTCTGTCGCTTTTTCGGCGCCTATGGGAGTGAAATTTCTCAAAGTGAAGGCGTGGGATACATAGCCTGCAAAAAGTGTGAGACCGAGAGCTGAAGCTGCAACGGTGGCGACTGCCTTCTTGGGTGTAAAGTTTTCAAATAAATTCTTTTTCATAATAGCCTCCTTGTAAGCTGTGTTTTTCTTTCTCTGTTTACAGTATACGGAGTATGCCGCCCGAAAACGGGGTAGTGAAAAATATTTTTTTGTTTTTTCGGCCTTTCCGTTTATCTGATTACAGTATACGGAGGAGAATTATAAAAAGTGGGGTAGAGGGAAAAAATTAGTCGTCGTCGGTTTCTTTTTCAAAATCGATAATATTTCCGTTTGCGGCGTTTATTTTATACTTGTATTCGACAGAGCCCGATTTGAATTCCACCTCGTATTCCCAAATGCCGTCGTCTTCCTCAAGTTCGACCTTTTCGATAACGGCCGACGAAGGATCGATGCCGGAGTGGGCAAAAGCGATTTCCTTTGCTCTGGAGTCGGAAATAAATGACGATTGAGCCGAGGTGTTTTCGGTGGGAGCATATGTGGGAACAGAGGTGCTTTCCTGGGCAGCCGAGGTGTTTTCGGTGGGAGCGGAAGTCGGGGCAGTGGTGCTTTCCTGGGCAGCCGAGGTCTCTTCGGATGTGTTTTCTGTCGGAGCCGAAGTACTCGGCGGCTGCTGTTCGGAATTGGATTTTGATACTGTGAATATTACAGTGTTGTCAGAGCTTTCCTCTATTTTCGATGTGTAATCCCTACCGGAAATGTCGTCTGAGTTGTCCATGATTTCCGAGCAGAGTTTTTCCGACCACTCGAGATTTTTGGAGCTGACCGAAAGGGCAACCTTTCCGCCGTCCGAGAGATATTCGTCCTCGATAGAAAGCTCTATGAGCTCTTTTATGACCTCGTCTCTGTCTTTGTTTTTGTATTCGTAATCATGTATCAAAGCGGCTCCGTCGCCGTTCAGTGGCTCTAAAGAGAGAACTCTGCCGTTTTTGCTGAGGGTCATCTCCAACTCGGGATTTATAGTGAGGTAAACTGTACCGTAAGGCAGATAGTTCGGGCTGTAAAAGCCGAAGAAAAACAGGCACAGGCATGCGGCAAGGGCAGCAAAACCGCCGATATATTTATAAACAGCGGGGATTTTCGGCTTTTTGGAAAGCTCCACCACATAGTCCACCGTCTGACCCGTCTCATAGTCCATATTTGCCACCTTTAAAAATCTTCCGTCGGAAGACAGGGCGACGGCGTGGCTCATATGACATTCCATTATAAGATATTTCATATTTTTCCTCCTTTCGACGGAAAGCGCTGGCTGAGATGTCCTCTTATTATTTCATAGCCGTTGGTGTAGGCCAAAAGGACGGCCACAATATATTTTCTGTGGCGTTCTATCGTCTTTCGCTCGGCTTTTGTTGCCGAAACCAGCTTTGCCACCGGGAGCTTTTTTGTCTTTACGAGCTCGTCCAAAAGCTCGGGATTTGATTTTACATAGTTTAAAATGTTCTGACAGACCTCCAAGGTCCTCTTCTGCTTGGGACAGTTATCGGCTATGTCGGAAAGGGAAAGTCCGAACTCCGAGAGATTTGCGGTAAACTCCGATATCTCCTGTCTTGCCGATTCGCGGGAGACTATATAGTCGGAATGATCATCCTTTGAAGATATCGTATCGGAGATATTTCTTCCGTCGTCGCCGTCTGCGGGGGCATCGTAATGTATGAGACCCGTATGGCGTTTTTCACGCCTGTAATGGTCGATGAGTCTGTTTCTTATGGCCGAGGCGGCATAGGGAAAAAAGCCTCCTCGGGTGGGTGAATAGCTCATGGCCGATTCATAAAAGGCAAACATGGCTATGCTCAGTTCGTCGCCCTCATGTTCATACACAGGGCGTTTTGTAAACTTGGAGGTTTCGGATTTTATAAAGTTCATATATTTTTTTATAAAAAAGTCGGCCTCGTCGGGATTTTCCCTGGCCTTCAGAATGAGCTCTGAAACATCGTCAGAACGATTCATATAAACACCTGCCTTTACATTACTATACGGAGGACGCCGTCCGATAATCGGGGTATCCATAATAAGAATATCATAATATCGTCACGATTGCAATTGACATTTTCAAGGCAGGCGTATATAATACACCCGTATAAAATAAGTGGAGGAGAAAAATGAGAGAGATTTTTCCGTCCTTTTACGGGGATTTCAGGTGCACGGCGTCAAAATGCAAGGACAGCTGCTGTATAGGCTGGGAGATAGACATAGACCGGAATACCTTTGAAAAATATATGGCCGTACAGGGAGATATGGGCGAAAAGCTGAAAAAGAATATATCCGACTCACAGCCGCCGTATTTTCGCTTGACAGAGGGAGAAAGATGTCCTTTTCTCAAAGAGGACGGCCTGTGCGAGATAATATGCCGTCTCGGCGAGGAGTACCTGTGTGACATATGCCGTGAGCACCCGAGATTTCACGAATGGTACTGCGGAACAAAGCTTTCGGGAGTCTCCATGTGCTGCGAAGAGGGAGCAAGGCTGATATTTAAAAACGGCATGGACATAGAAATAAAAGGCGAGGACGAAAACCTCGGAAAATGGGAGGCGGAATTTGAAAATGCCATGCTGTACCTTGTGTCTGCCGCAAGGGGAGAGGGAGATATATTTGAAAAGTGCTCTCTTATTATAAGGCTTGCAGAAAGCTTTCAAAGGGCGGCAGACAACGGGGAAATGTGGGATTTCTCACCGATCGGCGGAGAGTTTGCAAAAAAGAAGAGCCGTGATGAGCTTTTGAAAAAGGTCATTTCCTTTTATATCGGGCTCGAAAAGAACAGTGAGATATTCGGAGATATTTTGTCGGAGATACTTTTGAAAAGAGAGAAAATTTCAAAAGCTTCTGAAGAAATTCTGAAAAATCAATCGTCTCAAAGACGGTACGGAGAGACGCTGGCCTATTTTATTTACAGATATTTTCTCAAGGGGCTTGAGGACGGCGAGGTGATTTCAAAAACGGGCTTTGCCTGTCTGTCCGTTCTTGTGATACATCTTATGGATTGCCTGAGCCTTGCAAAAGGCGTATTAACCGATGATAAAATAATAGAAAACGCAGTTCTCTATTCAAAGGAAGCCGAGTATTCCGAAGACAACCTCGAGCTTCTCTATGACTTCATATGGGAAGAGGATATGGGCACGGCAGGACTTCTGACTTTTTTCAGAGCAAAATAAAAGACAGGCGAAAGCCTGCCTTTTATACTGTTTATTGATTTGCCGCATTTTTTTCCAGCTTTGAAAACAGCCTTATAAGGATTATGACGGCCGCTGTGGCAAGTATCAGCTCGGCTGTAAACTGAGCGTAGGCGAGGCCGTAAAGGGGGAAGAGAAGGTTGAGTATAAACAGCGCAGGTATTTCCAGCACTATTTTTCTCATTATTGCGAATATGAGGGAGTTGCGTCCGAGACCCACTGCCTGGAATACGCCGACCGCCAAAAAGTCGGTGCACAGGAAGGGGAGACCGAGGCACATGCCCTTTAAGAAGGCAGATCCATAGCCGACTATTGTTTCGTTGCTCATGAACAGCTTTATAAATGTGCTGGGCATGAAGAAATACATGGCCGAAACGAGGGTTATTACAGTGAGGGATATTTTGGCTGCAAAGGTCAGAGTGCCCTTCATGCGCTTTATGTTGCGGCTTGCGTAGTTGTAGCTGATGAGGGGCATTATGCCCTGTGAAAGACCCATGGATATCTGCATGGGAACCATGTTTATCTTCTGGGTTATACCCATGGCGGCTACGGCGTCTGCGCCGTAAACCGAGGTGAAGTTGTTGAGAATGGTCATTCCGGTGACATTGAGGAGATTCTGTATCGAGGCGGGCACACCGACGCCGCACACACCCTTGACAATATTTTTGTTGAAACTGAAATGTTTGGGAGAGACCGACACATATGTGCGTCCTTTTTTGATATACAGCAATACCATAAAATAGAGACATGCTACGCAGTTTGAGATGAATGTGGCAAGTCCCGCTCCTGCGGCTCCCATATCAAAGCCCCAGGGAAGTATGAATATGGGGTCGAGAATTATGTTCAAAAGACAGCCGCTCATGGTGCCTATGCTGGCGTGCAAAGCCGAGCCCTCGGCTCTGACAAGATAGGCCATAACCACATTGAGAATAGAAGGTGCGGCGCCGAAACTGACCGTCCACAGCATGTAGCCGGCAGTTGCCTCTGCTGTTATGCTGTCGGCTCCAAGCATAGACAAAAGGGGAGTTTTGAATATGGTGCAGAGCAGGGAGAAGATTATTCCACTGCCCAGAGAACAGTAAAAACCGAAAGCGGAGCTCTTATATACCGTATCATAATCCTTTCGGCCTAAAGCTCTGCTCATCATACTTGAACTGCCGACGCCGAACAGATTGTTTACGGCGTTAAAGGCCAAAAGAACAGGTGCGGCCAAAGCGACGGCAGCGTTCTGTACGGGATTGTTGAGCATACCGACGAAATATGTATCGGCTAGATTGTAAAGCACCATGACAAGAGAACTCAAGATGGTGGGCACAGCCAGCTGCAAAACAGCCTTCGGTATGGGGGTTTCTTCAAACAGTTGTGTCTTGCTGTCAAGTGTTTCCATAAAACGCTCCTTATCAATATAATATTGCTGCGCGAAAAACTGCACCATATGGAAATGTACGATATAGGAATATCTTTTACAAAAACATATGCTTTTCTCGGCAATAAAAAAAGACAATCAACCTTTGATTGTCTTGGTGCGGTCGGGGGGACTTGAACCCCCACGGGACTGCTCCCACTAGCACCTCAAGCTAGCGCGTATACCATTCCGCCACGACCGCATATTCAGTTTCCCAGTGACGAGATATATATTACCACACTTTGAGAGAAAAATCAAGACCTTTTTACAAAAAAATTATTTTTTCGGAAAAATATAAAAATACAATATTTTTTTGATAAGCCTATTGATTTTTGAGAAAAGCTGTGCTAAAATATATAAGAATGTAAAACGGATGGTCCTCTGTACGCCAAAGGCGGCATGAACATCTATGACGAAAGGAAATATAAAAATGGATTTGATCGCAAAACTCACAAATGCTCAGCTCAAGCCTGAGAATCAGAATGTACAGGTGGGCGACACTGTCCGCGTACACGCCAAAATCAAAGAGGGTAACCGTGAGAGAATACAGGTCTTTGAGGGCACTGTAATCGCAAAGAAGCACGGCGGCATCTCCGAGACAGTCACAGTTCGCCGTATGTCCTACGGCGTAGGCGTCGAGAAAACTTTCCCCGTACACTCTCCCAATGTCGAGAAATTCGAGATCGTGAGACACGGTAAGGTCAGACGCGCCAAGCTTTATTACCTCCGCGACAGAGTGGGTAAAGCTGCAAAGGTTAAGCAGGACATTTAAGTATCAAATGCAGCGGGCGAGCAGTTTTTTGCTCGCCCAAATCTTTATTTTGAGGTGAAGCGCCTTGAGCAAAAAATTCATTAAAATCGAAGAAGAAGTCTTCAGCTGGGTAGAAACTCTGGTCTTTGCCATAATAGTTCTTGTAATAGTAAACAGCTTTTTTTTCAGGACTACCGTGGTAGACGGCATTTCCATGGAGCCTACGCTATATGACGGAGAGCTTCTCATCGTGTCAAAACTTTTTTATAATGAGCCTCAAAAAGGGGATGTTGTGACCTTCTATTCCGCGAAACGCTATGACGAAGTCCTCGTAAAAAGGGTGATCGCAAAAGAGGGTGACACGGTGGACATAGATTATGATACAGGCATCGTCTATGTCAACGGAGAGGCTCTGGACGAGCCATATATCGCCGAGAGGATAAGATTTAAAGGTGATGTGCAGATGCCGTGCACAGTTCCCGAGGGCTGTATATTCGCCATGGGAGACAACAGAAACCACAGTACCGACAGCCGCGAGTCTACCGTCGGCATGGTGCCCTACGAGAGCATAATAGGCAGGGTGGTATTCAGGTTCTTCCCATTTGACAGAATAGGAACGGTAAAATGAAGATAAACTGGTATCCCGGCCATATGGCCAAAACCAAAAGGGTCATGCTGGATGACCTTAAAAATGTCGACATAGTCTGCGAAATAGTCGACGCCAGAATACCGAAAAGCAGCAGAAACCCCGATCTTTTTCAGATAACCAAAAATAAAAAGAGACTCATAGTGCTCAACAGAGCCGATCAGGCCGACAAAAACAAGACAGACCTTTGGGAAAAACACTTTAAATCAAAGGGCTATTTTGTCATGACGGCCGACAGCCAAAAGGGCACAGGAGTGCAGAACTTTAAAAGCGTTCTCAAAAGCGCCATGGCAAAGGAAATCGAGCGCAACAATGAGAGAGGAATGACAGGTAAGGCCATAAGAGTGATGGTGGTGGGCGTTCCCAATGTGGGAAAATCCTCATTTATCAACAGGGTGCTCAAGAAAAAATCGGCGGTCGCCGCCGACAGACCCGGCGTCACCAGACAGAGACAGTGGTTCTCTTTGGGCGAAGGCATAGACCTTATGGACACTCCCGGTATGTTCCCCTCGAGGATTGACGACGAGAAAACAGGCGAAATGTTGGCCTTTACAGGTTCAGTCAAAGACGAAATCCTCGATGTTGAGGAGCTGGCCTGTGAGTTCATAAAGACTTTGGACAGCATCGACTTTTCTGTGCTGACAAAGAGATACGGCATAGAGAAAATTGAGGGCGAAATCCCTTACGATACCCTGACGAGAATGGCCAAAGCGAGAGGTTTTCTGCTTTCGGGCAGAGAATATGACACCGAGAGAATGGCCAAAGTGCTTATGGACGAGTTCCGCAGCGGAAAGCTCGGCAATATAACATTGGAGCTGCCCTATGAGGAATGATGACAGAGACCTTTTTGAAATAGAGAGAAATCTTATTAAAAAGGGATTTGCCGCCGTGGCAGGTGTCGACGAAGCGGGAAGAGGCCCTTTAGCAGGCCCCGTATTCGCCGCCGCCGTCATTCTGAATTCCGACGATATCCCCAAGGGAATAGACGACTCAAAAAAGCTGTCTGAGAAAAAGAGGGAGGCTCTTTTCGACGAGATAAGGGAAAAGGCCGCCGCCTTTGCCATATGCTCTGTATCGGCCGAGAGGATAGACGAGATAAATATATTGAACGCCACTATGGAGTGTATGAGAGAGGCCGTGAAAGGTCTCGGAGTAAAATGCGACTATGTAATAGTGGACGGCAACAAATGTCCCGAAGTCGATGTGCCCTGCGAGGCAGTCGTAAAAGGCGACGCCAAAAGCGCATCCATCGGCGCGGCATCTATTCTCGCCAAGGTGGCAAGGGACAGATATATGACAGAGCTCTCGGAAAAATATCCGGGTTACGGCTTTGAAAAACACAAGGGCTACGGCACAAAGTCCCACTATGCAGCCCTTGAAAATCTTGGCATGTGCGAAGAACACAGGCGCACATTTTTAAAAAAGTTTTTGGGAGAAAAAAGGTGAACAGCTATCTTACGGGAAAGCTCGGCGAGGAAATCGCGGCGAAATACCTTGTTAAAAAGGGGTACAAGCTGACTGACGCCTCTTTTCGCTCACGCTACGGGGAGATAGACCTTGTGGTGCGAAAGGGCAGGACGGTGGTTTTCGTGGAGGTCAAGACCAGAAAAGACAAAAATTTTGCCTCCGCCTCTGAAAATGTCGACAGACACAAAATAGAAAAGATAAAAAAGACCGCCGCCGCATGGATGGAAAAATACGACCAAAACTTTAATTACAGATTTGATGTCATAGAGGTATATACCGAAAACATGACGGTCAATCACATAGAAAACGCATTTCAATAAGGAGATCGAATGGCATTATATACCATAGGAGACCTTCATCTGTCGGA
>CAJKFC010000048.1 GCA_905199135.1 uncultured Eubacteriales bacterium | reverse complement strand
ATTAGTAATATCAATACCATTAAGTTTCTTTGGAGGAATTGGAGGACTTTTACCTGCGCAATCTGAAAGCGATCTATAATAATATAAAAAAAGATCTGCATTATCATGATCCTGCCGGAAATCCTTTTGCGGGACTGCATATCACAGTCCCTTCCACCCGTAAACGGGCTCTTCCCGAGCGTGACATCAAGAGGCTGGCCCGTCTCGATCTGTCTGACAGACCGGAGCAACTGGAGGCTCTTCATCTTTCCCTTTTTCTTTTCTTCTTTTGTGTATTTTTTAAATACCGTACCGCCGCACTTGGGACATTTTTTGTCTGTCGGCTTATCCCATGTCATAAAGCCGCAGTCGGGATTCCTTTCGCAGCCGTAGTAATAATATCCGCTCTTGGATTTCTTTTTGAGCAGCTTTGCTCCGCACAGGGGGCAGGGTACATTTATATCCTCGGTTATCGGCTTTGTGGTCTTGCACTCGGGGTAGCGGGGACAGGCAAGGAATTTTCCGAATCTGCCGTTTTTGATGACCATCATCTCGCCGCAGTTGGGACAGGGCACATCGGAAACCTCGTCCTTGACCTTTATCCTTGTCTTTTCCAGATCTTTTTCTGCCTTCTGCATTGCCTTGTCAAAATCGGCATAGAAGTCGCTCAAAACCTCGGTGTAGGTCTCCTGACCCTTTTCCACCTCGTCCAGCCTGTTTTCCATGTCGGCTGTAAACTTTGCGTCGGCTATTCTCGAGAACTTATCCACCATGAGATCGGTGACCGCCTCGCCCAAAGGTGTGGGTTTTAACGACTTGTTCTCCTTTGTCACATACTCCCTGCCGGTTATCGTCGTGATAGTGGGAGCGTATGTCGACGGTCTGCCTATGCCCTTTTCCTCCATCATCTTGATGAGGGAGGCTTCGGTGTATCTTGCGGGGGGCTGTGTAAAGTGCTGTTTGGCGTCGGTGGAGACATGCTCCGCCTTGTCGCCCTCTTCAAGGGGCGGAAAAATTGTGTTTTCCTCGGTCTTGTCGTCGTCGACGCTCTCCTCATAAAGGCTCAAAAATCCCGGGAACGCCACCGACGAGCCGGTGGAGCGGAAAATGTATTTTCCGCAGTTTATGTCGACAGACATGGTGTCGAGTCTCGCGTCCTTCATCTGGGATGCGATAAAACGGCTCCATATCAGCCTGTAAAGCTTAAACTGATCGGGGGTAAGGCTCTTTTTTATCTCCTCGGGCACAAGGAATGGGTTTGTAGGTCTTATTGCCTCGTGGGCGTCCTGTGCCTCTTTCTTGGTCTTGTAGACCTTGGGTTTTTCGGGGAGATATTCCTTTCCGAAGCGTTTGAGTATATATTCTCTGCCGCTGCTTACAGCCTCGGCGGAAACTCTCAGAGAGTCGGTTCTCATATAGGTTATAAGACCTGTGGCTCCCATGCCTGCTATGTCTACGCCTTCATAGAGCTCCTGCGCCACCGCCATGGTGCGCTTTGCCGTCATGGAGAGCTTTCTCGATGCCTCCTGCTGGAGTGAAGATGTGATGAAAGGCGGCGAGGAGCGCTTGGCCTTTTTGCCCTTTTTGACGGAGCTTACCACATATTCTCCGCCTTCGATGCCCCCTAGCACCTCGTCGGTCTGCTCCTTGTCATGGAGCTCTGTTTTGCCCTTGTCGTCGCCGTAGAAATGGGAGACAAACTCCTTGCCGTCCTTTTTGAGGACTACATCCAAAGTCCAGTATTCCTCCGGCTTGAAGGCCTCGATTTCACGCTCCCTGTCTACCACAAAGCGTTTTACCACCGACTGCACTCTGCCTGCCGAAAGGCCTCTTCTGACCTTTCTCCAAAGGAAGGGGGACAGCTTGTAGCCGACGATTCTATCGAGGATTCGTCTGCCCTGCTGGGCGTTGACCAGGTTCATGTCTATGTCTCTCGGCTTTGTCACCGCCTCGGTGACCGCCTTTTTGGTTATCTCGTTAAAGGTGATTCGCTTTGTCTTTTCATCGGGCAGCGCCAGCATCTCTTTGAGATGCCACGATATTGCCTCTCCCTCGCGGTCGGGGTCGGTTGCAAGGTATACGAAATCGGCCTTTTCCGCCGCAGTTTTAAGCTCGTTTATTATCTTGTCCTTGCCGTCTATCTCCTGATATATCGGCTCAAAATTGTGCTCTATATCGACGCCTATCTTCTTTTTGGGCAGATCTCTCAGATGTCCCATAGAGGCCTTTACCACATAGTCGTCCCCTAAGTATTTGACGAGAGTTTTTGCCTTGGCAGGCGACTCAACAATCAAAAGTATGCTCATTACTTAATCCTTTCCGGGTATTTGATATTTAAAATGACCTGTTCTGATTACAAGCCCCTTGATCTCCATCTCGATGAGCTTGGCATTCAGAAAAGCTTCATCTGCTTTCATGCTCCGCGCTATTTCAAATCTGTCCTGCCCCAGCGCGATGAGCCTTAAAATCTCGTTTTCCTCTTTTGAAAGGCCCTCGATCTCGCTGTGACTTTGCTGTTTCGGCAGGGGTTTTGCCCCTCCGTAGTAATTTATTATGTCTTTCGCTCCCTCGACGGGCACAGCCATGCCCGACACCAGAAGCTTTTTGCAACCCTCGCTCTGCCCCACTGTGGCAAATACATCTCTGCCCTGTTCTCTGGCAAGACGGGCTGTTATAAGAGAGCCGCTCTTTGTCTCGGCTTCCACCACATAGACGCCCTTTGAAAGGGCCGACACTATTCTGTTTCTTCTGGGGAAGTTATAGGGTCTTCCCTGTGTGCCGGGCGGAAACTCGCTTATGACAAGTCCGCTTTGAAACATTGTCCTCATAAGTCCGGCGTTTTCCACCGGATAATAGACATCTATGCCTGTGCCGAGAACGCCTATCGTATAGCCGTCTGCCTTCAAGGCTCCCCTGTGGGCGGCACCGTCGATGCCTGCCGCAAGACCCGATATGACAAAGCTGCCGCTCTGAGCCAAAGTATAGCCTGTCTTTTCGGCTAAAGCTCTGCCGTAGGCCGTCGCCTTTCGCTGACCTACCACCGCCACCGAAATATTTTCATCTATATTCTTCCATCTGCCCTTGTAATAGAGTAATACTGGGGCGTCTATAAGCTCTTTGAGCCTTTCGGGGTATCTCTCGTCAAAAAAGTCCATTATCTCTATGGACTTTATGCGGCACTCGGTGTATATTTTCTCGGCATCGGCGGTGCTTTTATCGCACAGCCTGTCTGTTTCCTTTTCGGTCAAAAGACCTGTTGCCATATAGTCCTCTCTCGAGGCTCTGTATATTCCCTCTGTTCCTCCCATAATGCCGTAAAGCTCCGAGAGCACAGACGAGGGAGGCATTCCCTTTTGAGAAAGCCATATCTTTATTATGTTTTCCAAAAGCTCCCCCTATCTCGCCATCTCCCACAGCACTATGGCTGCCGCCACCGAGGCGTTGAAGGACTGGGCGGTCTGTATCGGTATTATTATATGCCCGTCGGCCGCTTTTAAAGCCTCGGGGGTGGCGCCAAGTGCCTCGTTTCCTATCAGCACTGCGGCGTTTTTGAGGTCTTTTTTCCTTATGTCCTCCGAGCTTTCGCTGAGAGCCGTCACATAAAAGCTCATGCCGTGCTCCTCTGTGTAGCTCTTCACCTGTTCCACCGTCATTCTGACGGGGCGCACCCTGAAGGCGCTGCCCATGGAGGCTCTTATGGTTTTGGGGTTGTAGATATCGACACAGTCTCCCGAAAGGACGATGTTTTTTATGCCGAGACCCTCGGCAGTTCTGATGACTGTGCCCATATTTCCGCTGTCTCTCATGTTTTCAAGGACGAGTATGGGACCTTTTTCCAGCTCCCCGCCCTCACTTTTTAGGCAGACAAACAGCACCCCCTGGGGGGTTTTGACATCGCTCATGCTCTCCATTATTTTTTCGCTGACAAGATATTTCTCGTCTGCCTGGGCGTTCTGAGCGATGCCGGTATTTTTCTCGGTAAAATAGAGCTCTGCTATGGTTACGCCCGACTTCAAAGCCTCGGCAAGGGCCACAGGCCCTTCGGCCACAAACAGACCCTCTCTGTCCCTGTACTTCCTGTCGGACACAAGCTTTATGACATTTTTCACCTTTTTGTTGTCGCGGCTCGTTATTTCGGTCAAAGCTCTTTTCTCCCCTTTATTCTATATTCTGAAGATCGTCGTTGGAGCCGACAACCACCAGCACATCGCCCGCCTTTATGACATAGTCGGGAGAGGGGGATATGCTTATGGTGCGGCCGTCCTGGCTCTTTATTGCCAGAATGTTTATGCCGTATTTTGCTCTGATGTCGAGCTTTTTAATGGAATTTCCTATCCATTTTCTCGGGCTGTTGGTTTCGATTATGCTGTAATTATCGGATATCTCGATAAAGTCTATTATGTTGCCCGAAGAGATTGTCTGTGCAAGGCGGATACCCATGTCGGTTTCGGGGAACACGATTCTGTCGGCTCCTATCTTTTTGAGCACCTTGACATGGAGGGCGTTGCCGCCCTTTGATATGACATCTTTTACACCTATCTCCTTGAGCATGAGAGTGATGAGTATGTTGTCCTGTATATTGTCGGAAAAGGCCACTATGGCGTGGTCGAGATTTCGGGCGCCTATCGAGCGCAGCACCTCCTCGTCTCTCACATCAGCCACGATGGAGTGGGTGACATAGTCGGCGATTTTTGACACCGCCTCCTCGTTTTTGTCGACGGCGATTACCTCATGTCCCAGCCTGCAAAGCTCCTTTGCCAAAGCTGCACCGAATCTTCCGAGACCTATAATAAGAAATGATTGCATTGTATTCTCCTTTTAACCTACTATAATTTTTCCTTCGGGGTGTTTGACCGTTGGGCGCACCCTGTTTCTGACCAGTATGGCAAGGCCCAAAGTGATTATGCCTACCCTGCCCATATACATAAGTCCTATAAGCACCAAAAGCGACGGAGATGACAGCAGAGGAGTGAGATTTTCCGAAAGTCCCACTGTTGCAAACGCCGACACACATTCGAAAAGCGCCGTCTCAAAGTCTACACCGTCTATCATGCTCAGGCAGAATGTTCCGAAGAGTACACAAGACACGCCGACTATAACAACTGTTATAGCGTCTATAATATATGTATATGGCACTCTTCTTCCGTAGGCAAATATTTCATTCCTGCCTCTTAAAGTGCTTATGGCAGTGAGAATAAGTATCGCCATGCTGACCGTTTTGACGCCGCCTGCCGTTGATCCTGGAGAACCTCCTATAAACATGAGCATCATGGTAACCGCCTTTGACGCAGGGGTAAAAGCCGCCTGATCAATCTGTGAAAATCCCGCTGTTCTTGTGGATGTCGACTGGAAGAAGGACAGCATGAACTTTTCAGCTATGTTTTTTCCCGCCATTGTCTCGGGGTTGTTCCACTCGGCAGCCATATAAAAGGCTGTGCCCGAAAGAAGCAGGAAAGCCGTAGTCACAAGAACTATTTTTGTGTGCAGGGTATATCTTCTGACATGTCTCGAAGTCAGCACATCGTCCCACACATAAAAACCGAGGCCGCCCAGAATTATCAGGAGAGATATGGTGAGGGTGACCGCAAAATCCCCCTGATATGGCACAAGTCCTGCGAATTCTCCCAACTCTCCCATAAGATCAAAGCCTGCGTTGCAGAAGGCGGAAATCGAGTGGAAAAAGCCTTTTCTTATGCCTTCGGCCACTCCGAAGTCTCTTATAAATCTTACGGACAGGATAATTCCCCCCATAAATTCAAGAAAGAATGTGCCGAAAATTATTTTTTTAGACAGCTTGACTATGCCCGAAAGGCTGTCTACACTCAAAGATTTTCCAATGAGCAGCCTTTCTCTCATGGTTATTTTTCGTCCCACAAGTATCGAAAAGGCAGTAAGCATAAGCATAAATCCCAATCCGCCTATCTGTATCATGGATATTATGACCAATTGACCGAAAAGGCTCCAGTGGAGATATGTGTCCACAACGGCAAGACCTGTGACGCATGTGGCTGAGGTGGCCGTAAAAAGACATTGCACAAACGGTGTCACTGTGCCGGATTTTGATGATATAGGCAGCATGAGCAGAAATGATCCGGTGAGGATTACTACGCTGAAGCCTATGGCTATGACTCTCAAGGGATTTTTATAAGTTCTTTCCTTTTTAAAAATCTTAGGCTTTATTCTTAATAAATTCATATGCGCTCCTTTTAAACAGTACGGAAGCGGACATTTGAAAAAATGCCCGCTTTTATATATTTTATTACGGCTTCATTGTGGGGAACAGGAGCACATCGCGTATGGAATAGCTGTCTGTGAGCAGCATTACAAAACGGTCGATGCCGATTCCCAGACCGCCTGTGGGGGGCATACCGTACATGAGGGCATTGATAAAGTCTTCGTCCATCATGCCTGCCTCCTCATCTCCCTTTTCTCTCAGAGCAACCTGGCGCTCAAAGCGCTCTCTCTGGTCGATGGGGTCGTTGAGCTCGGAGAATGCGTTGGCAAACTCGCTGCCTACGATGAACAGCTCGAAACGCTCTGTGAGACGGGGATCGTCCTTTCTGCGCTTTGCGAGGGGGGATACCTCGACGGGGTGGTCGATGATGAATGTGGGCTGAACTATCGTCTTTTCGACATTTTCATCGAAGAGCTGATAGAGCACCTCGCCCCATGTGGCGTCCTCTTTTACCTCTGCGCCGAATTTCTTTGCGGCCTCTCTTGCAAGCTCGTCGGTGTTGTTGACATCAAAATCGACGCCTGTCACCTCTTTGACGGCCTGAGCCATTGTCTTTCTCGCCCAGGGTTTTGCAAAGTTTATCTGCTTGCCCTGATATGTGAACTCTGTTGTGCCCAAAACCTTGATGGCGGCGTTTATCATGATGTCCTCGGTGAGGTTCATGATGTGCTCGTAGTCGGTGTAGGCTTCATAGAGCTCTATTGTTGTAAACTCGGGATTGTGCTTTACATCCATGCCCTCGTTTCTGAAAAGTCTGCCTATCTCATACACCTTTTCAAAACCGCCGACAATGAGACGCTTGAGGTGAAGCTCTGTGGCTATTCTCATGTACATGTCGATGTCGAGGGTGTTGTGGTGAGTGATAAAGGGGCGGGCGGCGGCTCCGCCTGCTATTGTGTTGAGGACAGGGGTCTCAACCTCCATGTATCCTCTCTCGTCGAGGTAGTTTCTGATGGAGGTTATTATGCGGCTTCTGTTCTCAAATGTCTTTCTGACCTCGGGATTGACTATGAGGTCGACATATCTCTGGCGGTATCTGAGGTCCATGTCTTTAAGGCCGTGCCACTTTTCAGGAAGAGGCAGAAGGGATTTGGACAGAAGCTTGAGCTCCTTGACATGTATGGAGATCTCGCCCTTTTTCGTTTTAAACACAAAGCCCTTTACGCCGATTATATCGCCGATATCCAGCTTCTTGAAACGCTCATACTCTTCCTGACCTATCTCGTTTACCCTTACATAGCACTGAATCCTGCCTGTCTGGTCGAGAATATCGCAGAAAGATGCCTTGCCCATCTCTCTCTTGGACATCATGCGTCCCGCAAGGCACACATCTTTGTTCTCGTAGTCTTCAAATGCCTCCTTTATGGGTGCGGCGTGGTGAGTTCTCTCGTACTTTACCTCTTCATAGGGGTTTCTGCCGTCCTCAATGAGGGTCTTGAGCTTGTCGCGTCTTATCTGCAACAGCTCGGAAAGCTGTTCCGCGGACTGCTCCTCGTTTTCGCCGGCAGCCATGACCATCTCTTCGTTCATCTTTATTTCCTTCTTCCTTTCAGTTTCCGTTCTCTTATTTGGATATCTCCAGGATTTTATACTTCTGCTGTCCGGCGGGGGCGTCGACTACTGCAATCTCGCCGACCTTTTTGCCCAGCATTCCCATGCCGAAGGGGGATTCGTCGGAGATTCTGCCTTCGATGGGCTTTGCCTCCTGAGAGCCCACGATGTAAAACTCCTCGACATCGCCGAACTCCATGTCCTCAACCTTTATCTTGCAGCCCGTAACTACCTCGGAGGGCATGAGATCGCTGTCCTCGATGATGATGTGGTTTGCAAGAATGTTCTCAACCTCGGCAATTCTCGAATAGAGCTTGCCCTGCTCGTTTTTTGCCTCATCGTATTCGCTGTTTTCGGAAAGGTCACCGAAGGAGCGTGCCTCCTTTACCTGGTCTGCAACCTCCTTCTCGCGGACTGTTTTCATATATTCAAGCTCTTTTACCAGCTCATCATATTTTTCTTTTGTCATCTTATACTGTTTCTGCATGTCCTTGCTCCTTGTCTCAATTTATTGTCGAAAAAATTATTTAACAAAAAACTCCCCGTATTCAACTATTATATTGTTTGAACTGTGGAATGTCAAGCATATTTTTCCTTTTAGCCAAAAGAATACAAAATAAACATATACATTGCCGATTGCGCCAATGTATATGCTTTTTGTCTTTTACTCCGCCGCGCCTATCTGGGGCAGAAGTATTTCTATTGCTTTTTGAAGCTGGGTATCTTCCTCTTTTTCGAGGGAGTAGAAGTCCTGAAGCTTTTCCTCCTCAAGCGCCACTTCTACATCGGGGGTCACGCCCGTCTCGGCGAGGGTGTTTCCCTTTGGTGTGTAATATCTGTATGTGGAGATATTGAGAGCCGAGCCGTCGGAAAGGGGCATCATTGTCTGGGCATAGCCCTTGCCGCCTGTCTTTTCGCCTACCACGGTGCCGACGCCATACTCCTGTATGGCCGCTGCGAAAAATTCTGCGGCGCTTATGGAATATCTGTTTGTCAGAACCGCCATCGGCAGGCCGACGCACTCGTCGTCAGAATAGTTCTCATCGGTATTTCCGTTCTTGTCGGTCATGCTTATTATCATTCCCTTGGGCAGGAGCTTATCGAGCATTTCCGACATGACATCGGCATATCCTCCGCCGTTTACCCTGACATCGAAGATGAGGGCCTTGGCTCCTGCGTCCACAAGGCTCTGAAGGTGAGTTTCAAACTCCTGTTCGGCTCCCTTGTCAAAGGCGTCGATCCTTATAAAGCCTATGTTGCCCTCCAGCATTTCCGATGTGATGTCGGGAGTGTATATCTCCTGTCTCTCGAGGGTGTAATCTTTAACCTCGCCCGACTGCTTTTCTATGGTGAGTGTCACCTCTGTGCCCACTTCGCCTCTGACCATCGAGACCAGCTCGTTCTGTGAAACGCCTTCGAGCTCCTTGCCTTCGACGGCTCTTATTATGTCGTTTATTCCGATGCCCGCCTGCTGTGCAGGTCCTTCATCGGTGAGGGCTGTTATGGTGTATATGTCCTTTTCGGTGTCGTAGCTGACCGTTATGCCGACGCCCGCGTATTTATTATTGTTGTCGTCGTTTATCAGCTTATATTCCTCGGCGGTGTAATATCCCGACCATTTGTCGCCCAAAGCGGACACATAGCCCGATATTGCGCCGTCCATAAGTTCCTCTTCGTCATATTCGCCTACGAAATATTTTTCCACAATGGAGGAAACCTCGGCGAATTTCGAATACTTTTCCTCACTGGCCTGGAGATTTCCCAGCCTTGTGCCGTAGTAATCGGCGGCCACATAGAGGGTGATGTTTGCCGTTGTTATCACTGCCAGGAACATGAGCATAAGGGCAGTCGGCAGTGTTATTCTCTTTTTGTTCAAGATTTAAAGTCTCCTAATAAAACCTAATTGAAATATGACATGGGGTCTGTATAGCTTCCGTTTTTGATGACCTCAAAGTGGAGATGGGCTCCTGTGGAATAGCCTGTCGAACCCACAAGACCTATCTGCTGACCCTTTGAAACGGTGGCGCCCTTCTGCACCGAGCGGGAGCTCATGTGCGCGTAGAGTGTTACGGTATTTCCGCCGTGATCTATAACCACATAGTTTCCGTAAGAGGCGTTATATGTGGAGGTGATTACGGTGCCGTCATTGGCAGCCACTATCTTTGCCCCTTTTGGAGCGCCTATGTCAGTACCCGTGTGGAGTTTATAAACGCCGAGCACCGGGTGCAGTCTCATGCCGAACCTCGATGTTATTCTGGTATAGCCGGGAGCGGGCCACTGGAATGTGCCGCCTACATAGTCGCCGCTGTTCTGAGCCGCAAGAGCCGCAACCATTTCCTTTATCTCGTTGTTGATGCGCTCCTCGTCCTCGGCAAAGGCCACCAGCTTGTCCTTTTCCTCGCTCTCGGTGTCCTCTAACGCCTTCATCTGAGCCTGTTTCTGGGCGACCTGACTGTCGAGCTCACTCTTGGCTGCCTCCAGCTGGGCCTTTGATTCGGCCTGCTGGGCCTTATCGGCCTCGAGAGCCTCTTTTTCCACTATTATCTGCTCTTTAAGGGCTTTTATTTCGTTAAAGAGCTGTTTTTCATATGTAGATATCTGCTTTATTATCTCATACTTTGTAAGGAAATCATAGAAGCCGTCGGCGTCCAAAAGCAGCTCGAGATAGCTGACATCGCCTCTCTCATACATTATGCGTATGCGCTCTCTGAGCTTTTCGTACTGCTCGTCCTCTTTCTGCTGCATATCGTTGATTTCGACTTCCTTCTGCTCAATCTGACCCGAAAGCTCGGTTATGATGGCGTTATTGAGGGAAATCTCCTCTTCCAATGTGCTTATGCGGCCGTCGAGAAGCTCTATCTCCTTGAGGACTGCGTCCTTCTGCCCCGCTATCTTGTCGAGGTCGGCCTCTATCTCCTCCTGACGCTCCTTTGTTGCCTCAAGGGACTCCTTGAGCTTGTCGAGATTTTCCCGGGAGGCCTCAAGAGCGGTGCCTCTGAAGAAAAGCTGGGCAAACAGCGACATGAACATGAGGAAGGCAAGCGTGCCGGCAATTATGCTGGCAAAAAGCTGTCTGTGTTTTCTTTTCATCGTTTTCCTCCGAAAATGCTATACCTTTAAAAATCTCTGTATGGTAAATATACTTCCCACAAGTCCTATACATGTTCCGGAAATTGCCAGCACGGCAAAAAGCGGAAAGGCAAACTCTGCAAACGGAATTGCTTCCAGAAGTCCCACCTGCGCCACAAGTCCGTCGGATATATATTTATACACTCCGAACTGGGCGGCATAGGCCAGAATACCTCCGAAAAATCCGAGACACACTCCCTCTACCACAAAGGGCATTCTGATAAATGAGTTGGTGGCGCCCACCATTCTCATGATGGCGATCTCTTCTCTTCTGTAAAACAGTGCCAGTCTTACGGTATTGGATATTATAAACAGGGATACCGCACCCAAAAGGGCGATGAGTGTGGCGGAAATGGCGTTTACAACGCTCTTTATCTGAAGTAACCTGTCGGATATGTCCTTTCGGCTCACAGTATCGCCGACACCTGCTATCTCCTGTATCTTCTCTATTGTCTCGGCGTGCAGGCTTATGTCTTTCATGGTTATCTTATAGCCGTCTCTCAAAGGGTTGTCCTCTCTGAGATCCTCAAGGATATAGGCGTCGTCGCCCATGCTGACAAGATAGTCATCAAAGGCCTGCTCTTTGGAGATAAACTCCACCGTGTCTATATTGTCTATCTTCTTTATCTCGCTCTCAAGAGCAAGAGCCTGTTCTCTCGTAAAGCTCTCGTCTATGTATACCGCGATTTCGTTCTGACTCTCCATGCCTTCTATTATCGCGCCTATGTTGTAGGCCACAAGAGAGAAGCTGCCCGTTATCAAAAGGCAGGCCGCCATAACAGATACGGCGGCAAAAGACATGAATCCGTTGAGAAATATGTTTCTGAGACCTTCTTTTATAAAATAAAAAAAGTTGCTCTTACCTCTCCTCTTTTTCATAATAACCCCCTTCGTGATCGCTTGTGACATAGCCGCCGTCTATGGCCACCACTCGTTTTCCGAACTGATCCACCAGCTCTTTCTCATGTGTGACCACCAAAACCGTAGTTCCCAAAGCGTTTATTTTCTCAAAAAGGGTCATGAGCTCCAAAGAGCGCTCGGGGTCGAGGTTTCCCGTAGGCTCATCGGCGATTATGACATCGGGATTGTTGACAAGGGCTCTCGCTATGGCGACTCTCTGCTGTTCGCCGCCCGAAAGCTCCGTTGGATATCTTCTCGCCTTTTTCAGAAGACCCACAAGATCCAAAACATAGGGCACCCTCTTTTTGATAACTCTCTGAGGCGCGCCCACCGCCCTCATGACGAATGCTACATTTTCATACACCGTCTTTTTGTCGATGAGCCTGAAATCCTGAAAGACTACGCCCACCGTGCGTCTGAGGTAGGGGATATATTTTGATTTGAGGGAGCCCACATCAAAGCCGTTTACATTGACTTTGCCGCTTGTGGGCTTGAGCTCTCCCACCAAAAGCTTTATTATGGTGGATTTGCCCGAGCCCGAAGGGCCGACGATAAATACAAATTCACCGTCTTTTATATTCAGCGACACACCTTTAAGAGCCTTTGTGCCGTTGTCGTAAGTTTTAAAGACTTCGCTGATTGTTATCATGTTTTATACCTATTTGTTCTTGGCCGAGTCGAGATATTTCTGAACCATGAGGGCCACCTTGAATGTGGTCGCCTTGTCGAATTCTCTTATATCAAGACCGGTTATCTTCTTTATCTTTTCAAGTCTGTACACCAGGGTATTTCTGTGCACGAAAAGTTTTCTCGCCGTTTCGGAGAGATTGAGGTTGTTCTCAAAGAACTTTACTATTGTGGTGAGAGTCTCCTCGTCCAGAGCGTCGATGGCGCCTTTCTTGAAGATTTCCGAAAGGAACATCTCACAAAGGGTCATGGGAAGCTGATAGATGAGGCGTTCTATGCCCAGGCTGTTGAAGTTCATTATCGTGCTCTCGTTGTTGAACACCCTGCCCACATCCATGGCCACCTGTGCCTCTTTAAAGGAACGGGCGATGTCCTTTACCGTCTGCACGGGAGAGCCCACACCGACGATATGGTCGAGCTGACGCTCGGAAAGGGTTTTGGAAATGTTCTGAGCCACAGCCATGATGTCCTTTTTAAAGCCCGACTTGACCTCCTTGACAAAGGCGATCTCGTTTTCCGACACGACGACCACAAAGTCGTTCTGCTTGTCGGGATACATCTCTCTCACTATTTCGCTGAGGGGTGCGGGTTCTGTCGTCTTGACGATATAGGAAACTCTCTTTTTCTCCTCGTCAAACTTCATCTCTCTCGCCTTGATAAATATATCTGTCGGAAGGATATTGTCAAATATGACCTTTTTGATAAAGGCCTCTTTGTCGTACTTCTCGTCGTAGAGATGACGGCTGTTGTTTATAACCACCGTAATGGCACGGCAAATGACCTGGGACGGCTCGTCTGTGCCGGCCACAAATACGGCGTAGTTGACATCTCCGCCGTAGCCTTCCACCAGATTGTATGTGTAATCCTTGGTGCTGCCCGACTCCTCCTTGTTTTTAAAGAAAGCAAGGGACTCGGTGAGCATATTGTCCTTCTTCGTCTCGTCGGTACAGGCGATGACCTTTCCGTACTGATCCACTATACCTATATCTTTTTCCGAAACGCCCTTCATGTCGCTGATAATTCCATTGAAAAATTTGGAAGTCATATTGTACACATCCTTCATTTTTAATTTGTATATATTGAATAAAAATCAAATAACCGCTATGTCTATTTTAACCGATTATTTTCTATTTTTCAACACTTTTTTTGGAAAATTTACAAATAGTTATTTCAGGCACATTAAAAAGGCGCAAAGTGTAGAGAGAAGTGCCCGTTCCCCGCGTCACATAGACCTTTGAGCCGTCGTCATTTTGATACATTCCCCGCCAGTACCCCAGCTTTTGAGCCCCGAAAGGCAGCCAGGAGGGCTTTAAAAATGGGATTCTCACCTGTCCTCCGTGGGAGTGCCCCGCCGTGAAGAAATCGCTGCCCGAGACATATTCCAGGCTGTCGGGCGCATGGGCAAAGACAAAATTATAGCTGTCGGAGGTGCACTGCATCTCTTCCCTCTGCCCGAAAATATAGTCGTCAAGGCCTGTAAACCTTATTCCCCACTCGGTTTCAAGGCTTTGGTTTTTGAATATCTCAAAGCCCGCATTTTCCATAATTTCCCTGTAAGCGTTGGCTCCTCTGCCGCCGTAGTCGTGATTGCTGTATACGCATAGCTTAAGCGGCGCCGCAAGACCTGTCAAAGCCGCCGTCACCTCTTCCTCTTCTCCCTCGTATGAGGAATAGTTGTCGAAGAGGTCTCCCAGAAAAATCACCGCGTCGGGATTTTCGGCATTTATCCTGTCCACGGCTTCAATGAGTTTTTCCACAGGATAGTCGGCTTTCAGATGGACATCGCTCAAAATCGCCACGGTTACATCACGCTGTATCTTTTCGCTCTCCAGCTCTATATACTCGGTTTTGAGCATACCAGGCTCTATTTTCCAGCTGTAAAACAGCACGCAGACACCCGCAAGCAGGAGCAAAAGAAAAAACCTAAGAATTTTCATTTTCAGTCTCCAGAGCTTTCATACACATTTCGAAAAGACTCTCCAGCCTGTCTCTGTCCCCTCTGAGATAGAGCCATCCGAACAGGGCCTCAAGGCCTGTTGCGCTGAGATACTCGGCGGTATCGGCGTTTTTCGACATGGTTTTCGGCTTGGCGTTTCTGCCCCTCTTGTAAATATCCTTTTCCTCATCGCTCAAAGATTCAAATACGGCGTGGGCCATACGGCTCTGAGCTCTGGCGCTGACGAGGGATACCGTCTTTTTGTGGGCTTTTCCCGCCGTAAATACACCGCTGTGCACCACATATGAGCGGGCCATAAGTTCAAAAATACAGTCGCCTATATGAGCCAGCGTCAGCGGCGGCATCTGAGGCATTTTTTCTTTTTCAAGAGGTCTGAAAAGTATATCCATGGGCGTTTTCCTTTATGTGTTCTGCTGCGTCTATGTCTCTAACATAGTATTTTAACACAAAATATCTGTTTATGCAACTTTTTGGCGAATATTTTTAAAAATCGGTATATTTTGGACTGATTTGTCTGTTTGCCGTACTTTATATTATATTGTAAAGGCACATAAAAAAGACGGCCGAAGCCGTCTTTTTTATTGTATGGATCATTCGTAAACGACCATGTTGTGGTAGTAGCGGGAGCCTGTCTTGTACATTATCATACCGTCTGTGCC
>CAJKFC010000047.1 GCA_905199135.1 uncultured Eubacteriales bacterium | reverse complement strand
GCCGAGGCGACGCCTACGGATACAGCCTGACCCAGAGCATAAAAACGCTGACCGACATATCGGAAAGCACCCTCTATCCTGTTCTCAGAAGGCTTCAAAAGGAGGGTTTCCTCACCACTTATGACAGCTCTTTCAACGGCCGCAACCGCAGATTTTACAAAATAACCGACGAGGGCCGTCAAAAGCTCTCTCAGCACATCGGCGAATGGAACACATACAAAAATAATCTCGACAAAATATTTTCAGGAGGCGACATAAATGAATAAGCACGAATACCTGTCTGAACTGAAAAAGCATCTTTCCTCCCTTTCGGAGGAGGAGCGAAAGAGCGCACTTGACTTCTATGAGGAATATTTTGAGGACGCCGGGGAAGGCCGCGAGGCCGACATAATAGCCGAGCTGGGAGACCCCGAAAAGCTTGCCGAAACCATAAAGGAAGGCTCTCCGAAAGAGGAACACGAACAAACCCCTCCCTCTTCGGGCAGTTTTGATCTTGACAGCTTCAAAAGCGTGCAGATATCGGTCATATGCTCCTCTGTGGAGTTTATCCCCTCCGACCGCTTCCATTTCGAGCTCAAGCCCTCCAAAAGAACATTTTTTGAAAAGAGCTTTGAAGGCGGCAATCTTACCATAACAGAGCGCAAGCACTTCAGCTTCTTTTCCTTCGGCAATTATTACGGCGGATATGTCAAAGTGTACTATCCCGCAAAGCACCATTTTGAAAGCGTGTCAGTGCGCTCGGTTTCGGCAGATGTGTCCATGAGCTCCTTTGCCGCCTCCGACTGCGCGGTCGACATAACTTCGGGCTCGGCCTCCCTCCGCAGCATTTTCGCTCCGAGAATGACGATCAAAAAAATCAGCGGCCCCATGGACTGCAGGGACTGCATCTTTGAAAATCTGACTTTCAAAAACATCTCGGGCTCCAACATTTTCTCGGGATGTGAAACAGGCTTTGCCGACATGAACAACACCAGCGGCAGGATAGAGTATTCGGGCAAAATAACAAAGGCTCTCAATATCTCCTCGGTCAGCGGCGACATGAGATTTGCCGTCAACGGCCATGCCGATGAATACAGCAAAGATGTGACCATGATGAGCGGCAGCCTTGTGATAAACGGCGTGAGAATGAAGGGCTACAAGGAGATAAGCCCAAAAAACAACGGAAAGTTTTTGAGAATTTCCTCCATAAGCGGAGATATCGAACTGATTTTCGTCGAATAGCTCTCCCTTGTTGATTTTTGTCCTGTCATGTGGTATAATTGTCTAAACGATTTGATTTCCCTCTCTTTGAGGAAAAATTTCCACAGCGAACTTTAAAGGAGGTCTTTCGGTGCGCGACGGAAAAATGACCATTTCCGGTTACCTTATGATAATATGTCTGACCGTTTTGGTGGTCTATACCATAGGATTTTGGATCGGAATTTTTTAAAAAACAGACGGCCGCCTTTTATGGCGGCTCGTCTTTTATATTAAGGTATAAGGAGAGACAGCTATGAAACTCATGCAATTTTTAAAAGACGGTGAAACGAGGCTCGGCATAATACTCGAAAACGGCATTGTCGATGTGGCGGCATCGGGCGCGGATATGCCCCAAAATATGGCCGAAGCCATAGCTCTCGGCGATAAACTCATTCCAATTCTGACCCCTCTCGCTGAAAATCCGCCGAAACTAATACCCGAAAGCGAAGCGGTCTTTCTGCCCCCCGTCTCCGACCCCGAGAAAATTCTCTGCATAGGTCTCAACTACAAACAGCACATTCTCGAGTTTGAGCGTAAGGACGGTGTGCCCGATTATCCCGTCATTTTCGGAAAATTCCGCAACGCCCTCATCGCCCACAAGGACAGCGTAAGGCTTTGCAAAGCCTCGTCTCAGCACGACTACGAGGCCGAAATTGTCATAGTCATCGGCAAAATCTGCAAAGATGTCTCCCGTGAAGAGGCTTTGGACTATGTGTTTGGCTACACTCTTGCCAACGACATATCGGCCCGTGACCTTCAGCATCTCACCAATCAGTGGATGGCAGGCAAGAGCTGCGACACCTTCTGCCCCGTCGGCCCCTGCATAGCCACTGCCGACTCTGTCAAATATAATGAAATGCACATAGTCGGCAGAAAAAACGGCGAAATCCGCCAGGAGAGCGACAGCAGCCTTATGATATATGACATACCCTATCTCGTCAGCTTTATTTCAAGCATAATGACCCTTAAGCCGGGTGACCTTATACTTACGGGCACTCCCTCCGGCGTAATAGGAGGAAGACCTGAAAATGAGCGTGACTGGCTCAAAGACGGCGACACGGTAAGCGTCACGGTTGACGGCATAGGCACTCTGGAAAATACGATAAAAGAATAAAACGCGAAAAAAGCCCGCCATAGGCGGTCTTTTTTCCGTTTCCCTTTTTATGTCGGTCAAGGTCTCAATTAGTCGACAAGACCCTGGAGCAAAGCTGCAACGCCCTTGCCAAGTTCTTCCTTCTTCATGATACCCATTCTGTAAAGTGTTCTCTCGATAGCTGCAACGGAGGATACCAGATCGTGTGTATCGACATTGCCCATGTGTCCGATTCTGAACATCTTGCCTGCATATGCTGCAAGGCCGCCTGCCACGATTATGCCCTCTTCCTGAACGAGGTTTCTGAATGTAACATCGTCTACGCCGTCCATGTAGAGAACATTGGACAGTGTCTCAGCCTGATGGCCTTCCTCTGCAAGGATCTTAAAGCCCAAAGCTGTGAGAGCGCTTCTCATAGCCTTTGCATTCTTGATGTGTCTTGCGTAACGGTTCTGGATACCCTCTTCGTTGATGATTCTGAGAGATTCCTTCATAGCCCATACGAGGTTGATGGGAGGTGTACCGAAGTACTTGGAAGGATCGTTCATGATGGGCAGCCACTTCTCGTAGTCAACATAGAACTCGGGGATTGTCTCGCCAAGCTCTTTTCTTCTTGCGAGGGACTTCTGGTTTGCGCAGAGAATTGCGATACCGGGAGCCACGCCGAAAGCCTTCTGAGAACCTGTGAGAATGATGTCGATGTTCATGTCTGTCATTCTCTCGTCGATGCCTGCGCTTGCTGCAACACCGTCAACTATGTAAATTGTGCCCGGGTGCTTCTTCATCATCTGTCCGATGGACTCGATGTCTGCCTTTGCGCCTGTTGCTGTATCAACATGTGTAACTGTAACTGCTGCATAGTCCTTCTCGCTGAGCTTCTTGTCGATCTCTTCAGCGGAGAATACCTTGCCCCACTCGCTCTGCATAACATCGACATTGATGCCCTTTCTCTTGATGGCGTCGAGGAATCTGTCTCCGAAGAAGCCGTGGCTTACAACGAGGATGTTGTCACCGCGCTTTGCGGAGTTTGCGATAGCCATTTCCATTACCATTGTGCCGCTGCCTGCCAGAACAAAGGCCTGACCGTCGCACTGGAAGAGGTTTCTTACGCCGTCGATGACTTCCTTATAGTCCTTTACGAACTCGCTGTCGCCGAAAGCACATGTCTCTCTTGCCATCTGATCCTGTATGCTTCTCACTACCGGTGTCGGACCGGGGATCATAACGATTTTTCTGTTGATCATTGTTCTATTTCTCCTTTATTTTTTCTGTTCTGTGTAGAGAATAACTGCTAAATACTCGAGATCTTCGTCTCCTATGTTCTCGATGGAATGGCTGTGGCCTTCATAGCAGACCATGCAGTCGCCCGGACCGAGAATATCCTCTTTGCCGTCGTCATTGACCTTGGCTTTTCCCTTGAGGAAGTAATAAGTCTCGAAATCGCCCACATGCTTGTGGTAGCCTATCGAGCAGCCCTTCGGAATTATGCTTATGCCGAAAAGACGGCCTGTTCCGCATGTCTCCTCTTTTTCAAGGATATTTACTATTTTAATAGTACCTTTTCCGCCCTTGAGCTCGACCTCGTCGTTGAGGCGCATCTCGCCAGCTTTACGGATCATGTTCTCACCTCGATTTGAAAGGATTTGAAAATAAATTATTTGGTCGGTCAGTTTTCAATCTTATTGTAATCAATTCCGCCAAAAAAATCAATGTGCGTTTTTAACAAAATTTATTTTTATTTTTTTGCCACATGCACGAAATATTTGTCTGTCTTGCATTTTTCAAAAAAGAGTGATATGATTATGTTACTATTTTCACAGCAGGAGGTCATATGAACGGCACAGAAAACGAAAACCATCCGTCTTTTGATGACAAATATATAAATCAGAATATACTTCTTTTCAGGCACCGCTGCAATATGACCCAAAGCGAGTTTATAAAGACATATCTTCGGGACAAAAACGGCAAAAACTCTGTAAGCGCCGGCACCTATTCAAACTTTGAAAACGGCAAGGGCACGAAATCCGCAGAGATAGCACAGATGCTGGCCGAGGCTCTCGGCACCGACAGCAAGGTCTTTTCCATGCATCCCGACAATTTTGCTCTTAATATAGACGCCCTTATGCCCGAGAAAAAGGAACGATTTGTCGATATAATGCAGACCGATGTGAAAATACAGAAAGCGGGCAGCTATACCGACGCCTTTGTCAGGCTTATCTCCGACTATCTCACCGACGGTATCATGTGCGGCGAGATAAAGCCGGGAGACAAACTGCCTTCCGACCGCGAGCTGGCAAAGAAATTTAATGTGGGCAGAAGCACCATAAGAGAGGCTCTTAGGGTGATTTCCCTCATCGGTCTCATTGAAATCAGGGTCGGTCAGGGCACATTTGTCGCCTCGGAATCGTCTGATTTCTTTGTAACTCCCCTTTCATGGACCCTGCTTTTAGGTAAAAAATCGATAAAAGATGTCATCGACATGAGAAACATTTTGGAGCTCGGCTCGGCCGAAATGGCGGCCCGACTTCAGAATATCGACCTTTTTGCCGAGTTCAAAGGCATAATGCAGAAGATGGAGCAGGCCCACAAAAACTATGACTTCAAGGCATTTCTCGATCTCGATTTGGAGTTTCACCTCATGGTGGCGAAATGCTCTGGCAACCCCATAATATTCGAGCTTTTGAGAACCTCGAGAAAGCTTCTCACTCTTTTGAGCCGCAGCGGTATGGAAACTTTGGAACAGATAGACGCCATATACGACGAACACTGCAACATATACGAGAGCATATTGAAGGGCGACGCAGAAAAGGCTGCCGAATATATGAGAGTACACCTTGCCAATTCCAGATACAGATACAGCTATCATTTGAATATGAAATAAAATATGCGGCAAAGGCTTGTCTTTTGCCGTTTTTTCTGAAATTTATTTTTTCTCAATCGTATCAGGTCGGCCTTTTTTCATCTTTTTTACCGAAGTATTTTTCTGTTGTTTTTTCACTTTTGCCCAAAATAAGCTCGAATTATTTCCTTTTTGCAAGCTGTAAGCCATGTTTTGTCAAAAAAATGTCGTTTTTTGACGACCTACATTTTGCACATACCCTACTCTCAATTTTCATAGGTTTTGACGATTGATTTTTGTTTACAGATATGTCATAATCATATCGATGAAAATTGGTTGACCTTACGACCACATTTCAAAACTTTCAAAAGAGAGGTAGAATCATGGCTGAATCTACAAAGAAAAAACTTTCCCTTACCACCCTTATCCTTATAGGAACAATAGGTGGTATCGCGTTCGGTTCTATTGTGGGTCCCTGGGCTGCGAACCTCAAGTTTATAGGCGATATTTTTATCCGCCTTATCCAGATGTCTGTCGTCCTTCTCGTCATGACATCGGTTGCCGCCGCAGTCGGCAATGTCGACGGCAAAGGCGCCGGCAAAATCGGTTTCCACACCTTCAAGTGGATAATCAGCTTTACACTTTTCGCCGCACTTTTGGGTCTTCTGCTGGGCAATCTCGTAAAACCCGGCGAAGGCATCGATGTAACAGGCGGACAGGAAATCACCCAGACAGAAGTTCAGGAGACTTCCATTCAGGACACACTTTTGAACTTTGTACCCACCAATATCGTAAAATCCATGGCAGACGGTTCCATGGTGCCCTGCATACTTTTCTCAATCCTCTTCGGTCTTGCAATGGGCTCCTATACCCGTCAGAGCAAAAACACCATCATTCTTGATTTCATCAAGGGCTTTAACGCCGTGATCATGAACATCATAAAGATGGTTATGAATCTCGCCCCCATAGGTATTTTCTGTCTTTTGGCAAATGTCTCGGGCGCTATCGGCTTCAAGGTTGTCATCCCCATGCTCAAGTTCCTGGGGTGCCTTCTCGTCGGCGACCTCATTCAGTTCGCAATTTACCTGCCCCTCACAGCCTCGCTGTGTAAGGTAAACCTCTTCAAGATGCCCAAGAAGTTTGCCAAGATGTCCATCATGGCTCTCACAACAACTTCTTCCGCTATCTGCCTTCCCACCAAGATGGAAGACTCTGTCACAAAATTCGGCGTCAGCCGCCGCATAGCAGACTTTACAGGCCCCATCACCATGTCCATGAACTCGACAGGCGCCGTAATGTGCTATGTTCTGGCAATTCTGTTTATGAGCCAGTCCTCCGGCATAGCTCTCACAGCCGGTCAGATGGGCATGGCTATACTTCTCTCCTGCCTCATGTGCATGGGCACCATCGTCGTCCCCGGCGGCATGGTCATTACATATACCTTTCTCGCCTCCTCTCTCGGTCTTCCCCTTGAGAGTATAGCAATCCTCATCGGTATCGACTGGTACTCCGGCATGTTCCGTACACTTATGAATGTCGATGTCGATGTCATGGTTGCAATGCTTGTCTCCGGCAAGATGGGCGAGCTCGACAGAGATGTCTACAACGAGAAAAAGAAAGCCCAATATGTCCAGCAGTAATAGCTGTATGTACGGGGAGCAGAATCTCTGCTCCCTGCCTCCATATAGAAAGTTTAAGTAAAGAAAGGAACTTTATCATGAACATAGAAGCAACCACAAGACGCATCATGCTCGACCTCAGAACACTCAGCAAATACACAACATCTTCCCCCAGCTGCACCCGTCTGCCTTTTACAAAGGAGGCAAAGGATGCCAAGGAGTTTATCCGCTACATCATGTGCGAAGCCGGTCTCAAGGCTCATGAGGACGAAGCCGGAAATATCTTCGGCGTGAGAAAAGGCAAAAACCCCGATCTTCCCTGCATAATGATGGGCTCTCATTTTGACTCCGTTGTAAACGGCGGACATTTCGACGGCATCGCAGGCGTAGTGTGCGCCGTCGAGATAGCAAGACTTCTCAAGGACAACAATGTTGAGCTCGACAGAGATTTTGTAGTTGCAGGCTTCAACGATGAAGAGGGCATGCGTTTCGGCACAGGCTACTTCGGTTCCAAGGCAATGACAGGCGACATAACACCCGAGGACTGCGAAAAGTTTGCCGACAAGGACGGCATCACCATAGCCAGGGCCATGGAAGAGTACGGTCTTGACCACAAAAAGATAGGTCTTGCCAAGTGGAAAGAGGGCTCTATCGGCAAGTTTATCGAAATTCACATAGAACAGGGCCCCGTTCTTGACGCCGAAAAGATAGAACTCGGTCTTGTCGACTGCATAGTCGGTATTCAGCGCTATATGGTAACAGTAAACGGCAGAGCAGACCACGCCGGCACAACTCCCATGAACATGAGAAAAGACGCCGTCGACATCGCCGCAAAAGTCGTATCCAAAGTTGCCGACATGGCCAGAGAAAAAACCGACGGCACAGTTGCCACAGTAGGTTTCTTCCGCACAAATCCCTGCGCCATGAACATCGTCGGCGAAAGCACAGAGTTCAGCATGGACATCCGCTCGAGAAATGTTTCCAATATAAAAGATATTTTTGAAAGAACAAAGGCCAACCTTGAAAAAGAGTGCTCTGCCGCAGGCGCAAGCTACTCGATAGACGAGAAGCTGGTCATAACTCCCGTAAACCTCGACGAGGAGATGCTCTCCCATCTGGCAGACTCCTGCGACAAGCTCGGCTATTCCTATAAGAGAATGCCCAGCGGCGCAGGTCATGACGCCCTTCAGATAGGTCAGACAATCCCCACAGTCATGGTCTTTGTACCCTCCAAGGACGGCAGAAGCCACTGCCCCGAAGAGTTCAGCGAAAACGAAGATTTGGCAAAGGCAGTATTCGCAGTTTACGATATGCTGCTCAAGCTTTAATCCTATATACCACACAGAAAGGACGATAAATATGGGTTATCCAAAAGACATTTTAACATCAAGAGCAGTCGTAAGACCGGGCGAATACGCTATAATTCCTCCCGAAGGTCTTGTAAACAACATCATTCCGGGCATTGAAAACTGCGTTACATCAATCCTTGCATCGCCTAAATACGGCGCAAGCTTTGCCCAGTACATTCTGACAGCTCAGCCCGGCGGCGGCACAACACGCCCCTGGGCCAAGGAAGAGGGCATCGAGAGCTTTGTATACATCGTTGACGGCTGCGGACAGTTTACTGTCGACGGAAAAACCTATGAAGCACCCCAGGGCGCATATATCTACGCTCCTGCCGGCGTAGGCATAGAGTTTAAGAACACAGGCGACACAGAGATGAAGGCAATGCTCTACAAGCAGAGATATGTAGAGTGCGAAGGCCTCAAGCCCTATGTCTTCTACGGAAATGTCAACGACATTCCCTTCCGCATCTACGACAACATGGAGAATGTATTCGTCAAGGATCTTCTCCCCGTCGACATCAACTTCGACATGAACTTCCACATTCTCTCCTTTGCTCCCGGCGGATGCCATCCCTTCGTCGAGACACATGTTCAGGAGCACGGCGCTTACATCCTCGAAGGTGAAGGCTGCTACTACCTGGCTGACAACTGGACAATGATAAAGAAGAACGACTTTATCTGGTTCGGTCCCTTCTCCTGCCAGTGCGCTTACGGTGTAGGCAGAACAAACTTCACCTACATCTACTCCAAAGACTGCCACAGAGATGTAGTTCTCTAATGGTTCAAAATAAAAAAGCACCCCTCGGGGTGCTTTTTATTTGACATTTTCAATTCAAGCTGATAATATATTGTCATTCCAATACCAAAGGAGTTGTCATTTTGCTCTATAAACTGAATAAGGATACAAATCGCAGTATATATTCAAAAGTAAAGAGAGTCACTCTGGCTGACATAGGCTGGAAAGAAAAGGATTTGGAAAATCTCATCTCTGTAAATATTCAGGATTTTATTTCCTCAAATGATCTTATGCCCATTTTCACCGAAAGAGCCCGGCAGGAAGAGCCCGATATACTGGCTCTCGACAAAAGCGGAGATTTATATATATTTGAGCTCAAGCGCTGGTCGGGAAGGCAGGAAAATCTTCTTCAGGTTCTCAGATACGGTCAGTTATTCGGAAAGAGCACATACGAGGAGCTCAACTCTCTCTATCAGAAATATCAGCGCAATCCCAAGGCAAATCTTGCAAACGACCATTTTATCTACTTTGGCAAGAGCAATTCGGAATGTCTTTCGGAAGACAACTTTAACAGAAAACAGCACTTTCTCATCGTTACAAACGGTGTTGATCAGGAGACGATAGAATCAATTATATACTGGAAAAACAACGGTCTCAATATCGATGCAATAGTATATTGGGTTTTTGAAATAGCAAACGACTACTACATAGAGTTTAATATGTATTCCCAGACAGAGGATTTTTTGGAGTACGAAAACAACTGCTATATACTCAACACCAACATGAAAAGCAACCCACGCTATACCGAAGAAATGCTTTCGGAGCGCAAGGCGGCTGCATATTATCCCGGATGGAGAGAGAAAATACAAAAGTTTCAAAAGGGCGACATTGTATTTTTGTATAAAAACGGCGAAGGCATAATCGCCTATGGCTATGCCGACGGAGTTTTAAACAAATGTCCCTGCGACGGATTTGACGACTATGAGTACAATATGCACCTGGACAGATTTGTTGTTTTGAAAAATCCTGTTTCGGCTTCACAAATCAAGAACATAACGGGGTACGGTCTCAATTTCAGGCAGACTCTTTTTTCAATTTCCGAAGAATCGGCAAAGCGTATAATAAAAAGCTCAAAATAAAAGCACCCTGAAGGGTGCTTTTTTTATTCGCTTATGTCGCTTAGATCGAATCTTATCATTTTGGAAAGGTTTTCAAGGGTCATTTCCACCTGAAAGCCTATTTTTCCCGCCGAAAACACTATTGTTTCAAAGTTTTCCGCCGAGCTGTCTATAAAAGTCGCAAAGGCTTTCTTCATTCCTATGGGTGAGCAGCCGCCGTGGACATATCCCGTGAGGGGCAAAAGCTCCTTTGACTTTATCATCTCGATGGATTTTTCTCCCGCCGCTTTGGCGGCTTTTTTGAGATCCAGCTCTTTGGAGGACGGCACGACAAACACATAGTTTTTTCCGCTTTTTCCCACAGTCACAAGGGTTTTAAACACGGCGTCGGCCTCTTTTCCTATAAGCTTTGCCACCTCTGTGCCGCTCATTGCCTCGCCGTTTCCGTAGGTGTAACCCTTATACTCTATCTTCTTTTTGTCAAGCATTTTCATGACATTTGTCTTGTCCATATCAAACCTCGTTGTATCTGAAACAGCTTGTTTCGTGGTCGTTTATCACCCCTACCGCCTGAAGATAGGAGTATACCGTCACGCTGCCCATAAAGGCAAAGCCTCTCTTTTTCATATCTTTCGCGACTTTTTCCGAAAGCTCGCTTTTTGTCCTCATTACATCGTCCGTATTTTTAACCGTCTGTCCGCCGGTAAAACTCCATATATAATTTGAAAAGGAGCCGTACTCCCGCTGTGTTCTTATAAAAGCCGCAGCGTTTTTGACGGCGGCATCTATCTTTCGCCTGTTGCGTATTATGCCGCTGTTTTCCATGAGCTCACTTATCTTTTCCTCGCCGTAGAGCGCCATTTTATGTGGGTCAAAGCCGTCGAAAGCGGCTCGGAAGTGCTCCCTTTTGGTCAGCACCAAAAGCCACGAAAGCCCGCAGTGAAAAGACTCCAGAATGAGCATCTCGAAAAGTTCGCCGTCGTCTCTCACAGGTACTCCCCACTGCTCATCGTGGTATCTTGTATAGAGTTCATTTACATTTTCCGCCCAGCGGCACCGTTTTTTACACATTAAATATACACCTCTAAATCGTGGCCGTTGACAACAGCTCCGCTGTAATCCTCTTTTATCTCGCGGAGGATTTCCTCTTCCCTCTCTCTGAGATGGGCGGCTATGTTTATCTTGTTGTTCTGAACCTCGGTGTGGTATATTCTGTGGTAGGTTATGAGAAGTTTCGGCTTGGCTCTGTTGGCGATTTCCGCCAGAGCTTTTGACGAAGTATGTACACTCGAGTGGTATTTCTGCCATTTGGGCAGCCTTTCAGCCAGACCCTTTGAGTAAAACACCTCGTGGAGCAGTATGTCGCAGCCCTGTGCCATCTCTGCCATCTTTTCGGTGGGAGCTGTGTCTCCCGATATCACGATGACCCTGTCAGGAGTGGTAAACCGAAGGCTGTAACACTCCAGTGTGCCGTGCTCGGCCTTGAAAGCCTCCACCTTTACAAGCTCGTCCTCATATACAACGCCCTCGGAAAGCTCATGACACTCGGTCAGATATCCCACCTCGTTGGCCTTTTCAAAGCCGTTTATGCGAAAATCTATGTCAGCTTCATAAGCCTTTGTGATGTTTTCCGCCATTTTATCCAAGCCTTTGGGGCCGTAAAGCTTCAATGGCTCGTCACGCTCCAAAACCCACGGTGTGAATATAAGGTCGGCAAGGCCTGTTGTGTGGTCGGAGTGGAGATGGGTGCAGAAAGCTATTTTGAGATTTTTGGGACTGAGTGCGTCTATTCCGTTTCGGTAGGCCTCGGCAGCTCTTCTGACAACTCCCGCGCCGAAATCAACAAGATATGCCTTATCGTCCACCACCACGGCGGTGGCAGGGCCGTGGGCGTCGGGACAGGCGTTAGGCGTGCCCGTGCCCAAAAGTACAAGCTTTGTTCTGTGGGTCATACTCTATCTCCTTATTTAAACTTCGGTCTCTTTTTGCCCTTTATCACAGGGTCTGCCATGTGGGCTATGACGAGCTCCATTATCTCCTGTTCCTTGTCGATGGTATTTCTGATTCCCTTCGGCACATTTTCATTGTCCGAGGCAAAGAAATCCTTGATAAGTCTCTCAAAGACAGGGGTCTCCGACATTTTGAGAAGTATCTCATCGTTTTCCAAAAAGACTATCTTTATCATTCTCGTGCTGGTGGTCTCGGTAAAGCACATGGTTATTTTCAAAACCAAGTTGTCGTCCTCGTCGGTCTTGAACTCTCCCTTTGTGGCGGTTATATACTTCTCTCCGCCGAAAGTCTCCTCGGCTTCGATATAGTCTCCAAATCCGACGGGCATTTTTCTCGTCTCGGTCTGATTGAGGATTGTGAAATAGAAAATGCCGTCCTCTATCTCAAATTTTATCTCCTTTATTCCGGTGGAGTAGTTTCCCTGAAGGCACTGGAGCATAAGAGGCATCACCGCCGCCGACGGCTGAGCTATGCGGTAGCTGACGCCGTCCAGCTTTTTCGCCTGCTCGGGCATGCGGTCGGCAAAAAACATATTCTGCATTTTGACGCCTATGCTCTCATCGGTTATCTTCTTGCCGTATTCAAGGCTTTTCTCCATCTTTCTCAGCTTAGCCAAAGCCTGTCTCGAAAGGGGCAGGCTTTTTCTCGCCTTGCCTTTTACAAAATATTTGGCGAAAATATCGTAAAGAGGCTTTTCTGCAAATATCCTGTCGTTGCCCGATGTCATGGCTATCACGGTGTTCTGCTCGGGAAAGACTATCACATACTGGCCGAACATGCCGTTGAACATATAGCCTTCCTCTGCCGTCCATATCTGGTATCCGTAGCCGAAAAAGCCTCTGACCGGCAGTTTTATGGGGGTTACCGCCCTTCTGATGTAGTCCTCGGGCACTACCTCTATCCATCTGCCGTCTTTTTGCCATCTTCCGCCGTTCATGCACAAAAGACCCAGCTTCGCCATCTCCATGGCGCTGAGATAACAGCCCCATCCTCCTTTGGCTATGCCTTCGGGACTCTTTTCCCACAGCATGTCTTGTATATCAAGAATATCGAAAAGACGGGGCTTAAGGTATTCGCAAAGACCCATTCCGCTCTTCTTCTCTATTACAGCCGCAAGCATGTATGTATTGAGGCTGTTGTATTCAAACTTTGTGCCCGGCGCCCACTTAGTATCGCTCTCGATCATCTTTTTGAACCAGTCGGGCACGAATATCACATCGGCTTCGGCAAATTTTGCCCCCGTAGTCATGGTGAGCAGATGCTCCACTGTGGCCTCTCTCAGCCTTTTGGGAATTATCTGATTGAAGCTCTCCCTGAAAATATCTCCCAGCTTTTCATTAAGTGTCAAAAGTCCCTCTTTTTCGGCGATTCCCACGGCGAGAGACACGACGCTCTTGCACATCGAGTGGGTCATATGCCTTATGTTTACCGAATAAGGCTTCCAGTCGCCGCTGCTTATCACCTTTCCGTTTTTTACTATCACAAGTGAATGGGGCTTATATTCCCTTGTGTTTCCTATCTCTTTATAGAGATTTATCAGCTCCTCCGAAGATATCCCCTGTGACTCGGGTGTCGCAAAAGGCAGATCGCCCCCTTTTTTCCAGGCTATCCTGTCCTTTTGAGGGCCGAAATCGTAGATTTCCAGCTCACCTGAGTTTCTTCTCCAAAGCTTCCATGTGTAGTCCAATTTTCTCGCTTCATTAAAAAGATACATTTAAAAACCTCACCGTTTAACCTTGTTTGCTTGCTTCGCTAAGGGCGTGGTTCAAAACCGCTCCCGATATAATGATTATTCCGCACACAAACATCCACACCATAACCAACATTACCGAGGCAAGAGAGCCGTAGACAAGGGAATATTTTGTGGAATACTCCAGAAATACCGAAAAAAGTCCGCTCAAAAGGGCAACGCCCACCGAACTGAAAAGAGCGCCTATCCATACCTTTTTCACAGACACTCCCCTTGGCAGCGACAACTTGTAAAGAGCCGACAGCATTATAAAAAGATAGGCGAAAAGTATGAGAAACGGCAGACTGTCATTGTATACTATCTTAAACTTTGTATGGGCGTCGATAAAATTTACGATACTCTTGCTCAAAACACTGGCAAGCATGCAGATATATGTTCCGAAAAGGACAATTATCGCAAACACAAAGCCCGTTATATAGAAGATTATCCCCTTATATCTCTTTGTGCCGTTTATATCCTCCAATGTGCCGAGAATGGAGCGGAAAGCGGCGGCGATACTGGTCATAAACATGGTGCCTCCCGCTATGAGAAAGGCGGTCGACTGACTTCTCGATATATACGCCATATAGCTTTCTATGACTTCTAAAGTACTCTGCGGAATAATTCCGTCAGCTACCCTCGCTATCTCCCATATGTCTATATCAAAAAAGCCTATTATCGTATTAAGACATATTAAAAAGGGGAAAAATGAAAGCGTGAGATAATAAGACAGCGCCGCCGCTGCCTTGGTCACTTTATTCTTGCTGAAGCTCTGATAAATATCCCAAATAACGATTTTTACCCTGTCTAACATATAAAATACCCATTCTCTTGTTATAGATATATTTTACCATATAAACGGTATTTTGCAAGAACTAATTGAAATTTACAATTTTATAAAACTAATGCTGTTGACAAGGATATTTATATATATCATAATATTGTCTGTGTGATTATACTACATAGAAGTATCTCGGAGGACTTTATGACAAACTTAAAACTCTTTTCGGACAGTACCTGCGACCTGTCAAAGGAAGAGCTTGAACAGATGGACATAGGTATTATTCCCCTGATAATAAATTTTAAAGAAAAAAGCTATCGAGACATGACAGAGATAAATTCCCAAAAGCTTTTTGAACTGGTGGAGGAAACAGACGAAATACCGTCCACCTCGGCGCCCTCTCCCTCGGTATTTGCCGAAGCATTTTCAGAGTATACCGAAAAGGGCATACCGGTTCTCTCGATAAATCTCGCCTCCTGTTTTTCCAGCACATATTCCAACGCCCATATGGGAGGTCAGAGCTGCAAGGGAGCTCCCGCCACGGTAATAGACTCCAATATGACATGCGGTCTTTTGGGCGGCATACTCAGAATATGCCATGAGATGAAGCTCAATGACAGGCCTTGCGAAGAGATAATCGCCAAAGCCAGAGAGCTTGCCGAAAATTACAGGCTGTATTTTACGATAAACGATCTTACATTTTTGAAAAA
>CAJKFC010000046.1 GCA_905199135.1 uncultured Eubacteriales bacterium | reverse complement strand
TGGGCGGCAAAGGCGCTGCCGCGCAGAAGGCCAATTCCGAACCGCAACCGCGACGGGAGAGCGGGCGGCCCTGCCTGCAAAACAGAAGTTCACGCCGAAGACCGGCAAAGTTGAAAGCCGCCCCCATAAGCGCGATAAATATATCATCGGAATAGGAGGTTAGCCTGTTTTTGCCGTAATTTATATTGGCTCCGCAAATGCCGAGGCATACGCTTTCAATGGGTATTTTTCGGTACGCCATGGCGAAAATATGCCCCGCCTCGTGTATCAGTGCCGACAGAAACATAACGGTCAGCCTGTATTCCCTGTCAAAAAATACCAATGCCGGAATGGCCGCCACAAATGGCCAGCTCAGATGTATTTTCACCATTCCATAACTTTTTGAGGATTGAGCACCTTGCCGTCTTTTCTCATTTCAAAGTGGAGATGAGGCCCCGTCGCTATGCCCGTAGCGCCTGCAAGACCGACCTTTTCCCCCATTGAAACGCTGTCGCCCTGCTTTACAAGGGTTTTGCTGAGGTGGGCATAAAAGGACATGAACCCGTCCTCGTGCTGCACCTTCACATAGTTTCCGAAAATCTCTCCCTTGCCCGTTTCGACCACCGTGCCGTCTGATACAGCGCATATGTCGCTGCCCATAGCCGCCCTCAAATCTACACCATAATGAAAGGTGGTCTCACCCGATACGGGATGCACCCTGTATCCGAACGGAGAGGTTATCTCTCCGCCGCAGGGTTTTATGTATTCAAACGGAAGCTCATATTCTCCGTTGTCTACTGTGTCGGGAGGAGGTATTTCAAAGGGCTCGTTGGGAGTGTCGTCCAGATACTCCTCCTTATTCTCCAAAAACTCTATCTTTATCTCTTTATTGCCGTTGAAAGCAGGCTGTACCGCCGTGGTATTTGAGGTCTCCTCTGTCTCTTTCGGCAAATTATCCACTGTCGGAGGTTCGCTCTCTTCCTCTTTCTCTCCGTCTCCCGCTCCTAATATATTTCCGAATACCTCGGCGGCCTTGTTCTCTTCCATTCCGTCCGATATGGCTTCGCCCAGCACGCTTACGGCCTCGGCATAGGTCTGTTCTCCCGTGAGCACCGCCGAAAACTCCTTCACCACCCTTGCGGCCCCCACTCCCGTCATGGTTTTGAGGGCCACCGCCGCAAGGATGAGAAAGCTCAGTATGAGCAGTTTGATATCTGTGTTGGACTGCTGTTTTTTTCGCCTGTATGCGCTTCTTTTTCTTCGCATCCCTGTTTTCCTCAAAGAATTATACATATGAGTCCGCTGCTTCCTTCATTTATTATTCTCTCCAAAGTTCCCTGGAACTTTATTCTGGCGTCGTCGGGCATTTTATAGAGCTTGTTGTTGAGTCCCTCGTTGACAAGCTCGCTTAAGGATTTTCCGAAGATATTGCTCTGCCAAATCTTTTCGGGAGTCTCCTTGAACTCCGACATGAGATAGCTCACAAGCTCTTCCGACTGCTTTTCCGAGCCCACTATCGGCGATATCTCGGTTTCGATATCGGCTTTAATGAGGTGTATGCTGGGGGCCGCAGCCTTGAGCTTTACGCCGAATTTGCCGCCCTGTCTAACTATCTGAGGCTCGCAGAAGCTCATCTCCTCCTGTGTAGGCATCACTATGCCGTATCCTGTGGCTCTGACCTGATTCAAAGCTCCCTCAAAGCGTCTGTATTCTTTCTCAATCTTCAAAAGGTCGGAAAGTACCGGCAGCAGGTCGGCCTCATTGGATATCTCAAGTCCTGTCTGTTCCTTGAGGACATCAAAGAACAGCCCCTTTTTGGTCTTTAACTTTATATACACCGAGCCGTCGGAAAGATTTGTCTCGCCGATTCCCGCGTCTTCGATATACTCGCAGTTTTTAAGAGAGGCTACCGCCGCCTTTACATGGCTGAGCTTTTTGATATTTTCGGCTCCCTCTCTGACGGTCTGATAAACCGAGGATCTTATCTCGTGGTCAGCGGGAAGAGCCGCTATCCACTCAGGCATCTCAAAGGCCATCTCTGTGACGGGGAACTCATAGAGAACGCTTTTTATGATGTTTTCCACATCGTTTTTGCCCATTTTAAGACAGCTGGCACAGACTACCGTCACACCGTATTTGTTTTCCAGGTCTGCCTTGAGCTTTTTTGCTGTTTCGCTTTCGGGTCTTGCGCTGTTGAGAACGATTATAAAGGGTTTGTCGATTTTTTTGAGCTCGCTTACCACCCTTGCCTCGGCATCGCAGTAGCTCTCCCTGGGGATATCCCCTATGGTGCCGTCGGTGGTCACCACTATACCTATTGTGGAATGCTCGGAAATAACCTTATATGTGCCGATTTCGGCGGCTTCCTTGAGGGTTATCTCCTTTTCCATCCACGGCGTGGACACCATACGGGGAGTATCCTCCTCATATTCTCCCAGCGCACCGTCCACCATATATCCTACGCAGTCGATAAGTCTCACATTGGCATATACATTTTCGTCAATGGGTATTTTTACCGCCTCTTCGGGTACGAATTTCGGCTCCGATGTCATTATCGTTCTTCCCGAACCGCTTTGGGGCAGTTCATCTGTCGCTCTCTCCTTGAGGTAAATATCCTCGATGTTTGGCAGGACACTGCTCTCCATAAAGCTCTTTATAAATGTGGATTTTCCCGTTCTGACGGGGCCTACTACCCCTATGTATATATCACCTTTTGTTCTGCTGGCGATCTGCTGATAAACTGTCGAATTATCCATATTGTCCTCCTTTATTTTACTATCGGTATCATAATGAGCTTTCCGCTCGTTACGGCCTCTTCGTTTTCCAGCTTGTTGGCCTCTAAAATTGCCGCGGGAGATGTGCTGTATTTTTTAGCTATATCCCATACGCTCTCGCCCTTGGCTACATTTCTCAAAATAAGGGTGGCGGCAGTGCTGCGCTTCTTGGGACAGTCCTTCAAAAGCTCGCATTTGGTTATCTGGGATACGGGAATTGTTCCGCCTCGTCTTATGAGATATACGATCTCACATTCCAGCTTGATATTTCCTCCGTCGGTGCATTCCACCGACACATTCTCCAGCACGGCCTCGGCGTCCATAAAGCTGCCGGGTATTTCATAGCTGACATCGTGTTTCAGCTGTACGCTCTCGATCTCTCCCTCGCGACTTTTGTAAACCACACAGAGATATATGGAGCTATCCAGAACATTTTCCCCTGTAAGAGTTGATATTATTGTATCTGTAAAGTCACACACCTTTTCGGCATCGGTGACGCTTTCAAACACATGAGAGATGTTTTTTCTCTGGGCATCTGTGCCCGATTTGCCGTTTGCCGATATCTGAACAGCCTCTGTCTTCATCTCGTATACGCTGCTGAAAACATCACACAGTATTTTTTCCTCTATCTCCTCGATGCACTTTATTGTGAGTATGACGCATATATCGCAGCCGAGCACACTTCCGCCTGCGCTTTCCGAAACCGATATGTCGGCCTGAGCCGTAACCGCCGATGTCTCAAGCTTCTTTCCGTTTTCCAGACAGTCGTCTTCAGCTACACAGGAAAAAGGCAGATGATATTTCTCTGTCCTTATATCTCCCGTTTCTCTGCACATAAACGCGACTTTCAGCACACAGTTTCCGCGTATCATGGCCTTACCCTTGATGACCTTCACATCTTCTATGTCTACGCCTGACTGACACTTCAAAGGTACGAGTCCTCTGTCCAGAGAGACGCTCTCGGCAATTCTCACCTGCTTTTCGATTATGGAAGATATGTATTCATCGCAGACAGGCTTTTCAAGACAAAATACTCCTTCAGTCTCCTCAATGCCCTTGGTCAGTTCTGTTTCAACGCAGTTGTAGATTCGTACAGATATTATAACAACTGCCTTTACCGAGATTTTTCTCGAATTTATTATATGGGCTGTGCACTCCTTTATCCTGATGTCTATCTCCGCCTTGCTGTCCGAAGTGCAACCCTGAATCGCCATCACATGTGACAGGGGCAGCGAAACAGGTATCACGACCCCCGCTCCCTCATTTTCGGCAGTACACACCACAGACACTCTGCACATTCCCTTGACGAGCACCCTGTCGGTCTGAACATCTTTGCCGCTTATGGTGACATCGGCAAGCGCCGCTGAAATTTTTAAAATATCGGAAATGCTGTCGGGGACTATCGCTTCCACCGACATTTCCGAAATCTCCTCCTTTGATATCACGGGAACATATTTCCCTATCTTCTTCTTTATCAGCTCCATATTGTCCGCTTCTCCTTTGCACATATTTTCTTTTTGCTAAATTTTATTTTAAAAAGCGGAAAATATGACTGACGGCAAATAAAAAAGCCCGAAATCTGTGCATACAGATTTCGGGCTCTGATTTCTTATGATGTTTTATCTCGCGGCTATGATATATATGCCATATTCGCTCTGCGGATCGGCTTCTGCAAAATCGGCGTCGGTGTCGCTTTCTGTATATCCGCAGCTCTCAAGCTCACTCTCAAAAGTCTTTACGGTGTCATCAGTATTTTGCACATAGACATAATAAAGTCCGTTTCCCTCCGAATAGGTGTATTCATATTCATCGGTTACAAAATCGGGCAGTGGTTCATCTCCCTCGTATATCTTGTAAAAGGCGAAAGTCTTTATATCCGCTATGGCTTTTCCTCCTTTTGCCACATCTTCTGCCGCATTTTCTACACTGTTCTGACCGGAGGCAAACATGGCGGTTTTAGGCGCTCCCTTTGTTTCCGCCAATACGGTATCCTGCATGGTATTCTCGGCATTCCCCGCGCTTTCGGTTGATTTGGAAAGGGGCATAAACTTTATATACGCTCCCATCATGGCTATGACGAGCACGGCTGCAAGGGCAGAAAACTTGCTTATGCGGGCTATGCGCCTCTTGTTTCGGTGAAGTTTCTGCTCTTCCTTTACTCCCTCCATTATCTTCTCATGGAGATTTTCGGGAACGGCTATATCGGCTTCCCTCATGCCGAAAGTGATGAGCTTTAACATCTCAAACCTTTTTTCACAGTTGGGACATTTCTCTATATGCTCCAAAAGCTGAGGAATTTCCGAGGCTTTCAGCTCACCGTCGAGATACATATTCATCTGTTCGATGTATTTTTTACAGTTATTCATAAACTCTCCTATATCGCTTATGTTGTTTTAGACGCCGAAAACCTTAAAAAGTTCCATTATCAAACAAATATTTTCTCAGATTTTCCCTCGCCCTCGATATTCTCGACTTTACCGTTCCCACATCGAGAGAGAGTATTGCCGCTATTTCGGCATAAGATTTTCCGTTTACCCTGAGAGCCAGCACCTCTCTGTAAGACGGATTCAAAAGCTTTATGCCTTTTTTTATGCTCTCGATAAATTCCTTCTGCTCATACTGCTTTTCGGGGCTGTACTTTATATCGGGAACCTCTATGGCATATTCTTCTTCATCCTGATCGGAGGACATCAGCGATATGTCGTAGTTTTTATTTTTCCGTATATGATCGCGGCAGCTGTTTATCGTTATACTGTATATCCATGTGGAAAAAGAGCTCTCCTGTTTAAAGCCGCTCAGATATTTATACACTTTCAAGAACACATCCTGAGACACATCCAAAGCGTCCTGCTCACTGCCCAGAGTTTTATAAGCAAGACTGTACACCTTTTTTTCGTACATCGTGACAAGATGTTCAAACGCTTGGCCGTCGCCGGCGGCGGCTTTTTTGACAAGCTCCTTTTCGATCAGCATAGTTACACCTGCCTGCAATCGTTTTTTATTTCGTCAAGATAGGCTATGACCTCTCTGTAATCGTCCAGAGAGGTGAGCACTGTTTTGTGTTTTTTTGAACCCCTTATGCCCTTGAGATACCAGAGCATATGCTTGCGGCACTCGGCTACGGCCCTTCTCTCGCCCTTTCTCTCGGCCGCAAGTGCTATATGGTTTTTCATCGTATCGAATATTTCGTCATAGGACGGTTTTTCATAACTTCCCGTCTCTTCATACTGCAAAAACTCTCTGAAAATAAAAGGATTTCCCAAAGAGCCCCTCGCCGCCATCACGGCATCGGCGCCGTATTCGTCCATGGCTTTGAATGCGTCCTCAGGAGAGAAAATATCTCCGCTGGCGATTACCGGGACAGAAACGGCATTTTTTACATCGGCAATGGTCTGCATATCGGACTGTCCGCTGTACATCTGCGTCCTCGTTCTGCCGTGGACACAGACGGCGCTGACGCCTGCGCTCTCCGCCATTTTGGCAAACTCCACGGCGTTAAGGTCGTCAAAGGTAAATCCCCTTCTGAACTTTACCGTCAGCGGCAAATCTATCGCTCTTTTGACTGCTGTTATGACCTGCTCCGCTCTTTTTATATCCTTCATAAGGGCGCTTCCCTCATGGTTGAGAACTATTTTCGGCACGGGACAGCCCATATTTATATCTATTGCCGCCGCTTTGGAATTCTCTATGGCTATGAGAGCTCCCTCGGCGCACACCTCGGGCTCACTGCCGAAAATCTGCACGATAAATGGCAGCTCATCGTCTCCCGCCTCCAAAAGCGAAAGGCTTTTTTTATCTCTGAATGTCAAAGCCTTTGCGCTGACCATTTCACTGTATGTGAGACCCGCTCCGAAGCTTTTGCAGACAGAGCGGAAGGCGCTGTCTGTTATACCCGCCATGGGAGCGAGGAAATATCTGTTTGCTATGTCTATGCCTGCAATATTTACGCTTTTAATCATTGAATAACTTCTCCAAATCGCCGACAGTCAGGCGGTATTCCTGCAAAACCTCGTCGGCAAGCTCATGAAGGTAGTTATATCCGAATCTGCTGTCGTATTTATTTATTCCGTGGGCGTTGGCCATGTCCTCTGTATAATTGTCCAAAGGATAGATGTTAAACTGAGAGGCGTTGCTGTTAAAATGGGTGACAATGGGCAGCACGCCGTAATTCTGTATCTCGATATCCCCCTCTATGGTCTTTACTATCTCAAAGCTTGCCATGCCGCCCAGCATTGTGGGTGCGTCGTGCTGATTGGATACAAAGTTGCCGAGGGAATAAAAACACACGGTTTCATGTCCCGAAGAGCTTGTGAGAACCTCGACAGGCTCTATGACATGAGGGTGATGACCGATAATGACATCGACTCCCAGCTCATTGAGAAGAGACGCAAGCTCCTTCTGATTGTCTGTGGGAGACAGCTTATACTCGGTGCCCCAGTGCATGGAAACTATGAGAACATCACAGTCGTCTCTGATTTTTTCCACATCGGCCGTTATCTTGTCGGTATCTATAAGGGGAACTATATTGGGGTTGCTCTGCGGCAGCGGAATGCCGTTTGTCCCGTATGTATAGGACAGCATACCTATTTTGACGCCGTCCTGCTCAAATATAAGAAAATCGTCGAGATTTTCCTCATCGGGAAACGCTCCCGCTATCTTGTCAAAGCCTGCCGCCTTTATGTTCTCCAAAGACGCCAAAAGACCATTCATTCCCTTATCGAGGGAGTGATTGCTGGCGACATTTATGATGTCGAATCCTGCACCGAAAAGTCCGTCAGCCGCCTCGGCAGGGCCGTTAAAGGTGGGATATCCGCTTATACCCAGCTCAACTCCTCCGAGTGGTATCTCCTGATTGACAAACGCAAGGTCATATTTTCCCGCAAGGGCACCGATGTCCTTATATATGGGAGAAAAATCAAATTTACCCTTTTCAATTTGGGCGGAATATGTTACAGTATTATGTAGAAGATTGTCGCCCACGGCCGCGAAGGAAATTCTCTTCTCCTCCACCGCAGGGGTAGGCACTTCCGTTGCCTCCGTCGTACTCTCGGTACCTGCCGTGACGGGTATATTCACTGTGGTCTCTATGTCGGGATTTGCGCAGCCGAAAAGGCATGCTGCCAGAAGCCACACAGATATAAATTTCAAAAGCTTGTTCAATCCAATCACCTCTCGGTGTATTATAACATATTTTTAATATTTTTGCAATGTGAAAAAGGAGAATTATGAAGAAAAAAGCCGTTGTTTCAGTTATTTTGGCGCTGGCAGTAATTGCCGTCTGCGCCTCCTGGTTTTTCCTGCCGCAGAACACAAAAACCGACCTCAAAGGCGGTTTTTACCGCCTCATAGGCAGAGATGTTATCCCCGATCCCGACGACCCGAAATACAGCGTAATGAGGCTTGAAGGCGACTATCTCACCTTCGCCGGTCAGAGCGAGGACATCTCCCCTTACATCTCCAAGCTGTGTGATTTCGGAACATGGGTGGAAAATCAGGGTGTTCCCTTTCTCTATCTTCAGACTCCCCACAAGGTGCCTTTTGACATGGAGACTCTGCCTAACGGCGAGGAGAATTTTTTCGCATCAAACGGCGACGCCATGCTGTCTGCCCTGCAGGAAAAAGGACTTGACACCTATGACCTTAAAGACGAAATACACGGCTACGGCAAATTTTTTAAACCCTCCCACCACTGGCTGCCGCAGACAGGGCTTGAAGCCGCAAAGCTTGTCCTTGAAAAGATAAACGAACTATATAATTTAGACCTCGACAGCGGCATTTTGGATCCCGATAATTTCGAATACAGCACATACGAAAAATGTTTCCTCGGAAGTCAGGGCAAAAAGGTCGGTAAATATTACGCGGGAATCGACGATTTCACTGTGATAACTCCCGATTTTGAAACCTCATTTTACCGCTCCGTTCCCATAATGGGCATAGAGGAAAACGGCAGCTTTGAAGACTGTTTTTCCGACTACTCCCTTCTTGAAAACACCGACATATACACCGCATCCCCCTATGTCTTCTACACCTCCGATTACAGCCTTGAGATATGCAAAAATCTCTCCTGTAAAAACGGCGCGAAAATACTGATACTCAGAGATTCTTTCGGCTGTGTGCTGACACCGTTTATGTCTCTCGGCATTGAAGAACTCCATGTAGTCGACACAAGGCAATACAAAGAAAGTCTTTATGACTATATCGAGCAGAACGACTTTGACCTTGTCATATTCGAAAGCAACCCCGGTTTCAACCGCTCACAGTTCACATTTATAAAAGACGGAAAAACCGAATAGAAAAAACCGCAGAGAGTTCTCTGCGGTGTTTTATTTTTCTTTTATTTGGGCAGCTTTGTGCCGCAGTTCTGGCAAAACTCAAACCCTTCCTCCAGCTTTGTGCCGCAGTAGGGACAGAAATTCACCTTTGAAGACGATCTTAACTGTGTAAAGTTATCTCTCTTTACACCTGCTTTTTCAGAAAAGCTTGGGTCAAACGGGTCGGGCTCTTCATCTCCCTCTGTGATGTCGTAGAGAGAAAATCTGTTCTTGCCTGTGGCGTTTTTATAGTTATATATTATATTCATGATTCCGATGCCTATAAAAACCAGTCCGAACAGTGGAAAGAATATCGGCGCCCCCATGGACGACGCCATAATTGTCCAGAATACACCGAAAATCGTGGCGGCAACAGACGAAACCACGCCCATGGCAGAAGGCCCTCTTCCCGGTTTTATGCTCCTCATACTCCACCTCTTCTATTTATAGTACATGTAAAGATTGCATTTTATCATGCCGTTGTAAAGCTTTCGTTTTTTATCGGCTTTTTTTCCGAAAAACCGTTCAAAGTCCTCATGAGGAGAAATTATATAGCAGGGATTTTCTGCCGACGGATTCATTACCTTACCCATTATTGTATAAAGCTGTTCCGCCTCTCTTATGTCAAGCATTCTTTCGCCGTAAGGAGGATTACAGATAACTATGCTGCCCGGCGTCGGCTTGAAATCTGCAATATCGGCCGCGTCTATCCTGATTTTAGATTTAACGCCCGCCTTTTTGGCGTTTTCAACCGAAAGCATAACCGCCTCTCGGTCGATATCAAAGCCGAAGGCCTGAAATTCCGCTTCACGGTTTACCATGCTGATTGCCCGCTGTCTTTCATCGCTCCAGACGCGCTGATTAATACAGTCCCACTTTTCAGCGGCGAATCTGCGGTTAATGCACGGCGGAATATTCAGCGCCTTTATTGCTGATTCAATAAGAAACGTTCCGCTGCCGCAGAGAGGATCGCATACTGTGCTCGAGTCTCTGATCCTTGCGAAGTCGATTATTCCCGCCGCAAGCGTTTCCTTTATAGGAGCCGCGTTGGCGTTTCTGCGGTAGCCTCTTTTGTGAAGTCCCGCGCCGCTGGTGTCAAGGTAGATAACAGCGTTGTCTTTCAGAATACTGAACTGTATCTGGTGAACGGCTCCGGTTTCTTCAAACCAGCCGGTATGGTATTTTTCCTTAAGGCGTTCAACAGCCGCCTTTTTGATTATCGACTGACAGTCGGGAATACTGTGTAGTGTGGAATTAAGGGAATGTCCCTTTACCGGAAACGTGTCCTTTATCCCTATAAAATTTTCAAAAGGAATTTTTTTAACTCCCTGAAAAAGCTCTTCGAATGTAACTGCTCTGAATTCCGAAAGCTCTATGAGTACTCTTTCAGCGGTGGAAAGGCAGATATTAGCCCTTGCCGCCATATCGAAGCCGCCCTCGAAGCTTACTCTGCCGTCTCTGACAGTTATGTTCTCTCCGCCGATTTTATTTACTTCGTACTTCAGTACGCTTTCAAGTCCGAAATGACATGGACAGGTCAGTTTAAGTTTATTATCCAAAATATCTCCTATTCCGCATTGCTGCTTTCAGGCGAGGATTCCGGAGCAGATTCGGAGGATGAATCGGAATCTACTATTTCCACGCTGCTTTCATCGGGCTTTGAGCTGCTCTCTGCTTCTGAACTGCTTTCATCCTCTGAGCTTTCGTCCTCGTCGTCCTTAGACGGAGCGGAGGAATAATGATTAGAACAATAAGGCGCGTTAGTTGATTTCCAATATCCGGTTATTCCCTTGGGACATCCGTCGCCGGCTATCATTCCGGTGGAGGTGCACATAGGCGCGGAAATTACGTCGTCGCATTCGGGATAATGATTGTCTGATTCTATGCTGTCGGCATATTCTCCGATTATATTGTACCAAACCTGTGCCGATGAAAGACTTGTATTAAGCTCGGTTTTGGTATCGTATCCGATCCATACGCCGCTTACAAAATCCTCGGTCATTCCCACAAAGCAAAGGTCGTTCCAGTCCTCTGAAGTACCGGTTTTTCCCGCAACGGTTTTATTTGAAAGCTGTGCCGCCGTACCTGTACCGCTCTTTATAACCTCCTGAAGCAGTTTGTTCATAACATATGCCGTTTCCTTATCGACCGCTTCGTGAGGATTGCCGTCGTTTTCATAAACGAGGGATCCGTCGCCCTTTTCCACGCGGCTCACAATATGAGCGTCGTAATAGGTTCCGCCGTTTCCGTAGGGCATAAACGCGTTTACCAGATTTTCAATCGAAACGCCGTAGGTCAGCGCGCCGATGGTCAAGGGAGCATATGCTATATCCGAAGCGCCGTCCTCTGTTATATCCACAAGGTCCATTCCCAGATTCTGTGTAGAGAAGTTGAAAACCGACTGCGGAGTAAGCTCCTTGCAGAGCTGTGCCGGAACAGTATTTCTGGAGCGTCTGAGAGCGTCGTAAATCGGAATGCTTGAACGAGTCCAAATATAGTCGTAGTTCTGCGGCCATTCCTTGCCGTCGTCGAGCTTTATAGGGGAGTCCTTATACATGCTTCCCCAGTGAATGTGATCGCTGAACAACGCCAGCCCGTAGGTTGATACCGGTTTCATACAGGAACCCGGCTGTCTTTTGGCCATTGTCGCTCTGTTAAATGCGAGCGATTCGGTTTTTTCGCCGATACCGCCTACGACGCACTGTATTTCACCCTTATAATTCATAGCCATGAACGAGGACTGAGGATAAATCTTTTCATCGTTTTCGTCCCATGAGTAATTTGAATCGGGATCCATAAGATTGCTCAGATCAAGATACTTTTCTTCTACATATTTCTGCATATCCAGATCGACCGTGGTATATATCTGATACCCGCCGCTGTTGATTCTTTTGATGGCCTCTTCTTCGTCTATGCCGTATTCGTCCATAAGCACGGCCGCATATTCTCTCAGGGCGGTATCGACTACCCATGAGGTGGCCTTCTGTTCGTCCATCATATCGTCGGCGCTGGCCTCCGGATGTTCTTTTTTGTATTCCTCCGAGTCTGTAAATATAAGCTTTTCATCAAGAGCCTCTTTATATTGGTCATAGGATATTGCTCCGTTATTATACATGTGGTATAAAACGGTCTCCTGACGGTCGCGGTTTGCTTCCTTTCCGGTGTTAACCCATTCTCCCGTTTCCTCGTCCTCGTAGCCGGCAAAGGGATTAAGGGTTTCCGGACTTTTCGGAATAGCCGCAAGGCAGGCCGCCTCCGCAATAGAAAGATCCGCAACGTCCTTTCCGAAATATTTTATCGAAGCGAGCTGTATTCCGTTTGTGGGACCTCCGAAGCCTATATAATTAAGGTAATTTTCGAGGATAACGTCCTTTGAGTATTTTTTCTCAAACTGCATGGCTCTGAAAATTTCCCTTATTTTACGCGACGGACTGGGATCGTCGTCTCCCGTAAGGTTTTTGATAAGCTGCTGGGTTATCGTAGAACCGCCCTGATTGGTGTCGTATATATGAATGAACATATTGGCGAAGGCGGCGAAGGTTCTTTTATAATCAACGCCCTCGTGCGAATAGAAACGTTCGTCCTCAACGCAGACGAAAGCGTCTCTTACGTGCTGGGGAATATCCTCAATATCTACCGGTACTCTCTGAACGTCGTTTTTAACCGTATAGAGCTGAACCAGCTCTTTGTCGCCCTTATTGGCGTATACTATGGTGTTTGCGCTGCTGGCAAGCTCGGTAATGGTAACGTCGGAAGTTTCGTCCATGAATTCCAGTACGTAAACTGTCATTGCCGTTGCGACTATTGTACCGGTTATGACGACTACCAGGAATATAGACAGCAGCGTAGTTCCCATTATTGCCGCAATTTTTTTTGCCAGCGCCGCCTTTTTATTTTCAGGCTTTTTCCTTGTCGGTCTGCTCTGCGGGTTAGGAGGAGTATGCTTTGCCGACGTATTTGCTTTTCCGGGCGGTCTTCCTCCTGTGCTTCCGCTTCTGCTTTTAGCGGTATTACCGGTTTTTCCCGAGGCGCCTGAAGCGCGCGGCTGCGTCTGCTTTTTGTCCGGATATTTTCCGCCGCCTGAATATGCGGCGTACGGCGACCGCTGCCGTGAGACGTTATCACGTTTATGATTATCTGACGGTTTACGGCTTTGCCTGTTTCCGGAATTTCCGGAGCTGTGCCTGTTGCTTTTATTGTCTGTCATAATAAAATACCTCTGTAACGCTTTGTATTATTCGGGTGAATCCCGTTTTCCTTTCCGTATATTGTAATATGTATTTATACATTATAATTATAACATATTTTTTTAATGCTGTTAAGTCTTTTTTTAAAAAATCATATGGTATATTTTGAAAAAAAACAGTCAATAATAAGAGAAATACTTATGAATAATGTAAAAATGGAGGTAAAAAATGACAAGACGGCACATTGTATACACTATTATAACGGCTTTGGCGCTTTCCGCAATAATCGTTATCGTTTCTCTTGCTTATTCCATAAAGGGACAGCGTGCCGAGGCTCATAGGAGAAGCTTGGAAAACAGCGTTGCAGAAACGCAGACGGAGGTGGGCTTTATGCTAAAGGAATTCGGAGGCGAGCTTGCGGTTTTCAGAGGCAGCAGTGAGACTCCCTATCGGCTTCTCGGAATATCTACCGCGGTAATGTCCGACTATGACAAAGAACAGCTTAAAAGCGGAATTTATGTCCGCACAGAGCAGGAGCTGAATTCTCTGCTGGAGGATTATACCTCATAATTCAGATAAAAGCTAAAGGACGGCTAATAAAGCCGTCCTTTAGCTTTTATCAGTCGACAGGACTGAACATATCCTTTCCTACTCCGCATACCGGACATACCCAGTCGTCAGGAATATCCTCGAACGCTGTTCCGGGAGCTATTCCTGAATCAGGATCGCCTGTTTCAGGATCGTAAATATAACCACATGGATCGCACTGGTATTTCTGCATAATTAAATATCTCCTTTTATTTTTATTTGTCCGAACATAATCCGGACGGATCGTAACCATATAATAGCATTGTATGCCGCGCTTGTCAAGCTAAAAATTATGATCTGCGTTTGAGCAGCCGGAAAGACCTCGGAAAATTGACATTTCATACCGATATGTGATATAATTAAGCGTTAATATTTGATAAAAAAGGAGCTTAAACTTTTATGAGTAATACAAACAGCTATGAAAGTCCTTTCTGCACCCGCTATGCGAGCGGCGAAATGCAGTATATTTTTTCTGCGGATAAAAAGTTTTCCACATGGCGCAGGCTCTGGGTTGCTCTTGCAAGGGCTGAAATGAAGCTGGGGCTTCCTGTTACTCAGAAGCAGGTAGATCAGCTTGAAGCCAATATTGAAAACATTGATTATGAAACTGCCGCCGCACGGGAAAAGGAGGTACGCCACGACGTTATGGCGCATGTTTATACCTACGGCAAGGCATGTCCCGACGCAAAGGGTATAATTCATCTCGGCGCAACATCATGCTATGTCGGCGATAATACCGATATAATTATTATGCGTGACGCGCTCAAAGTTATACGCAGAAAGCTGATAAATGTTATAGCCCAGCTTTCAGATTTTGCCATGAAATATAAGGATATGCCGTGCCTTGCTTATACTCATCTTCAGCCGGCGCAGCTTACTACTGTTGGCAAAAGGGCGACGCTGTGGATAAACGAGCTTCTGATGGATCTTATTGAAACAGAGCGCAGGATTTCAGATTTAAAGCTTTTGGGTTCAAAGGGTACTACCGGGACGCAGGCCTCGTTTATGGAGCTGTTTGAGGGAGATACCGGAAAGATCAAGGAGCTTGAAAAAATGATAGCCGAGGAAATGGGCTTTGACGGAGTAGTTCCGGTTTCCGGTCAGACATATTCTAGAAAGATTGACAGCTTTGCGGTAAACGCTCTTGCGGGAATAGCCCAGTCATGCAGCAAGTTTTCAAACGATATGAGAATCCTGCAGTCTTTTAAGGAAATGGAAGAGCCCTTTGAAAAAAGTCAGATAGGCTCCAGCGCTATGGCTTATAAGAGAAATCCTATGAGATGCGAGAGAATAACGTCGATTTCAAGGTATCTTATGATAGATTGTCTGAATCCGGCGTTTACCGCGGGAACTCAATGGTTTGAAAGAACGCTTGACGATTCCGCAAACAAGAGAATTTCAGTCGCGGAGGCATTTCTTGCGGCGGACGCAATTTTAAATATTTGGGCAATCGCATTTGCCGCCGCACGATGACCAGAACCGACGGATGCATGCACAA
>CAJKFC010000045.1 GCA_905199135.1 uncultured Eubacteriales bacterium | reverse complement strand
ACGGCGGAAAAAGGCGGGGTATGCGGAGGGAAGCGGAGGAAATGGTTTCCGAAAAACCGGCTGGAGGAGAATAGTGGAAGAAAAAGCGGGCCATACTGGAGGTATCAATCTGATATATGGAAAGGATGATGAGGTATGGTAAAGGGAGTTACCCGACGGGTGATTGTGGTCAAGTCCCCTGACCGCCGGCTGTTTGAGCAGGCCATTTTTATTGTCCGGGAGGAGGCGTTTGCCTCCCAGGGGGTTACAGCCCAGCAGGTGCTGGAGGAAGCCCAGCGGGTGGCGGACGGGTACATCCGGCGCAATACCGGTCCCAGCCGGTGGCTGAGAAAAATTCCCGGTCCGGTCTATGGGCTGGCCGGTGCGGGCGTGGCCACACTGGCCTGGGCGCTGGCGTTGCTTTTATAATGGAAAGAGAAGCGGGAGGGGAAAGTCCCTCCCGCTTTCTGTCTGAAATAAAAGAGAATGTGCGGAGAAAGAAAAAAGATACGCAGTTTTGCTTCCAAATGAAACCAGAGGTCGCCTTCGCATAGGGAAAAGAAACCTGCAAATAATAGGGCTGTTTAGAAAAATAAGACCGCAGGAGGAATCCTATTTATGAAGGCCACAGGCATCGTAAGACGCATTGACGACTTGGGCCGGGTCGTGATTCCCAAGGAAATCCGCCGGACCATGCGAATCCGCGAGGGCGACCCGTCACAGATGACATGGACATGGTGGGAGATGTTCTGCTTCGGAATGCTGGATCTGGCAAAAAGAACCGGCCTGGATTGTACATCATGACGAAACCGGCGGGCTCTACCGTGGGTATTCGGGAGGGGTCATTGACCTGAAAAAACCGGGAGAAGATTGAAAAACAGCCCCCGCTGGCCAATGGTCAACGGGGGCTGCTGTTCTGTTTTAGCGCTTACCAGGTCACATATTCCTCGCAGAACCGTGTAAGCATCACCGCCGCCTGAGCCCGGGTGGCCTGGCTCTGGGGAGTAAGGGTGGAGCCGTCGCCGGTGCCGCTGATGATGCCAGCGCCGCAGGCCCACTGCATGGCGGGGATGGCGTACTCGGCCACATCCGACACATCCGTGTAGGACAGGATGTTGGTATTTTCGCCCACACTCACATCGTAACCCCGCGCCTGGGCGAACTGGTACAGCATGACGGCAAGCTGCTCCCGGGTGATGGGATCGTGGGTGCCGAAGGTATTGCCGTATCCGGAGGCAATGCCCTCGGAAGCCGCCCAGCGGATGGCCTCGGAACACCACTGGCCCTGGGCCACATCGGTGTAGTTCATGGCGAAGTTGACCACAGGGCTGCCCTCTTTTTTATGCAGCATGGATATGAGCTGAGCTCTTGTGGCCGGAAGTTCGTCCTTCTCATCGGGCAGAAGCATGATGCAGGAGGCGTCGGTGCGGGCGGGATAGCTCTCCTCAACGCCGTTGTACCAGGCCATAATGCGGTCGCCTGCCTCGATGCCCATAAGAGATACCGAGGACGGATCGTCATATCGGGTGATGACAGTATCCTTGCCTGTGTTTATTATGAGGTCGCCGCCGTCAACCGTCAGTCTGACCTGACCGTCTTCTTCAGAGACCGATTTTACCACATGATACCATGCGCAGCCGGCGTCCATTGGAGTGTTGCGCACCACCGCAATGGCCGAGGACTGAGGAGGCAGCGACTTTGTCGACACGGGACTGTGGAATATATACACGCTTTCGCCCTCGCTTAAGGTGGAAGGATTGTCTTTTATATGTCTGCCGTCGTCAATCCAGAGGGTGTCGGACGAAATGTTCATGACATATTCTCCGTATTTTTCCGAGGTCATACGGAGCTGAGATATATTGCCGTCTTTATCTCTTATAATATCGTCTATACCTCCGAAATACAGCACGCTGTCGGGCAGGGCCGTCTCAGACTGAGCCGAATAGAGAACCGGAGTGTAATCACGGCTGACGGCGGCCGAAGGCAGAGCTGCAGAGCAGAGCATAACGCCGCAGAGGGTGAGGGCGGTGAGTTTTCTTTTCATAACATTCTCTCCTTTGTGGTTTTATTTAAGTGCTATGCTTTTTAGACTGCGTCTTTCGGCAAAATGTTCCCAATAAAAAATAAAAAGGAACGGCGTGCCGTTCCTTTTTATTTGATGATTATTTTGAGATGTTTACGCAGTATCTCATAAACATGACTGCGATTTCGGCTCTTGAGGTTTCGCCTTTGGGGGAAAGGGAGGATTCGTCGCCCGCGCCCTTTATGATGCCTGCGCCGCAGGCTCATTTTACCGCTGAAAGGGCGTAATCACTGATATATGCGGCGTCTGCAAAGGACGAGAGGTCGGTGCTTTCGTATTTCGACATATCGATTCCCTTGTATTTGGCGTATCGGAAAAGCATCGCCGCAAGCTGTTCTCTCGTTACGGCGTCGCCCGTGCCGAAATGCTCGGCGTCATAGCCTGTCACCACGCCGTTGAGCCTTGCCCAATATACGGCGTCGGTGTACCACGAGTCGGGATTCACATCGGCGTAAGGATAGCCGGGTTCTGCCCATCTATGTCGGGAGAGCCGTCGAGACGCCACAGCATGACGGCTATCATGGCTCTCGAGGTGCTGACATCGGGGGCGAATACCCCGTCGTCTACGCCTTTCATAATGTCCTCGTCGATGCAGTAGTGAACGCCGTCGTGGTACCATGCGCCGAGGGACAGGTCGTCAGAGGCGGCCATGGGACAGCTTTCATCTCTCGGGCAGTCAAAGGCGCCCGAAACGGGTTTGAAGGTAACGGCAACCGTAACGGCACAGGAGGGCTGAACATAGGTGTATTTGCCGTTTTCGCCCTTTGTCACGGCCACGGTATTTCCCTTGGAATCGGTGACTGTGACGGTGTCCACAGTGTAGCCGTCGTCGGGTTTGGGGGTTACCGTCACGGTGCTGCCCGCCTCGGGGAAAGAGGGTGAGACGGTGTAGCTGCCGTCAAATACCGTGCCGGAAACCGGACCGCTCTCATGGGCCCATACGGCGGCCTTTGCATAGTAGGCGTCGTCGGATACATTGGTAAAGGGATGGGCGACGGAGGGCTCGGGGCTGCCGTTTGCTCTCCACAGGAAGGTGAGAATCTGAGAGGTTGTGCAGGTCATATCGGGGCTGAAGGTGTTTTCACCGGTGCCTGTGGTAATTTCTCTGCCGCCCACTCTACTGCGTCATAGTAGTATGCCCCCGGCTGAACATCGGAGAACATGGGAGTTTCGCCGAATACTATAAAGAACTGACCGGCTGCGCTGGAAAGACGGAACATATCGTATTTTTCCATGTTTTCCGCCTTGAGAATTTCGCGGTAGTCGGGGAAGGGAGATTCGGTGTCGTCACCGTAAATCCATACGCCCTTCCGGCTGTCGCCGTCCTTTTTAAGACCGACTATGTCATAAAGGGTTGTGGCATTTTCATAGTCGCCTATTCCGCCTTCGGAGCCGTGAACACTTTCGGAAAAGGTAAATGCCGAAGGATCTGCTGTGTAGATTGTTTCCGAGACGGCTTCGGATGTCTCCGTCTGGCCGCCGACCTCATATGTCCATTTGAGGGATATAGCGCTTTGGGAAAGTATGCCGCTCATCTCTAATACGCTTTCCTAGTGCTGTGTAGTCCATTTAATCACCTCTACTTCATTTTAGAGGGATTATAACCTCCATTAAATCAAGTATAAGATTAAATCATATTGACTAAAAGGTTAAATTGTGATACACTCAAGGCAAGTACAGAAACGGCAATAGATTGACACAACAAGATAAGAAAGGAAATGGTGAACATGAAAAGACTGATAGCGTTAATACTGACGGCGGCTCTGGCCTTATCCCTTGCGGCTTGTGGCTCAAGTACTCCAACCAAAGATGAGATGTTAGAAAATGCACAAGAAGTAGATTTCAAAGAGTACGCAATCCAATATGCTGAAAACTCTGCAACCTTGAAAGAACAGTATGGGGGTCAAACTTGTATCGTAAGCGGCTATGTTACTAATATTAGAGGCGATATTAATGAAGTACAGCTTGAATGGCATGATGGAACAGCATATTATACAGAAGAAGAACAGGCTAGATTAACTGATAATTCAATGGTCTTGGATGCCTCTAATTATATTCTATTTTGTGATATTGCTGAAGATGGCGGCATAACGGAAATTAAGAATGGAGATTACATTTCTGTTGTCGGTCAATTTGATGAAAATGGAAGACAGCTTGAAAATGCATATATTATATTAGAATAATGATTTAAGGCGGCTAGTATCAAATACTAGCCGCTTTCCTATTGACAAATAATTAAAACCGCTATAAGATAGTGACACTAAATCTATTTAATAGGGGGCGTTAATAATGGCAGAAGAAAAGAAAGAAGAAGTAAAAAAATCATGGGATAAAATGACCTTTAGAGAATTGACCCGTGAGGCGCTTATTCAACACGCTGAAAGCCTTGCCGATGATGACCCCGAAAAAGCATTAGAGGCAATGGCCTATTTGGATGACCTCTTACAGACTGAACCTATCACCGCTGAAATGAAAAAAGAAAAGCGGCGGGAACTTGAAAGCAAGACTAAAAAGAAACGGGATAAAGAAAGCGGGTGATGTCCTTTGTCATGTAGTCGGAGGTGTGAGGTGTGACAAGGCCTGCGTCTATCGCCTTGTCTATCTCCTCTTTAGCCCACTCGCTGACCTTTTCCTGCTCGATTACCTCGGGGGAGAAGAGGTCGTCTCTGTCCAGATGCTCAAAGGTAAAGGCCATGGAAGAAAGGGTAAACACAAAGGAAAGCGCCAAAATCGCGCACAATGTTCTTTTCATACAAAAATCCTCCCGATAATTTTAGAAATTGAGACCGAAGGTCTTATTCAGCCACTGGGGGCCGTCCTTGACCACTCTGTAATTGCCGTTGGGGTCGTTTTCAAAGTTTATGGAGTTTTTAAAGCTGTCTCTTTCGGCTCTGTCCTCAAAATGCACCAGTATGTAGCTGAAACCGCCGTCCGAGAGACCCGAGTATACCGAGCTGAAGGTGTATTCGTGAGATGTGCCCGCCTGGAGCTCTACATCGAAGAAGAATACCTGCACGGCGTCTCCTGTCTTGTTGTCATAAAAGACCAGAGCGGTTTTTTCCGAGATGGGTTCCTGGGTGCTGTTGGTAATGGTGAGACCGTAGGCGGCGCCGTCATAGTAGATGTACTGTCCGCCCAGCTCAGAGGAGTTTGAGGTGCAGACATCTATTTTATATGTCACCTCGCCCTCGTAGGGCTCAATCGCTCCGTCGGGCATATAGCCGTTGTCGGCGATTATGTATCTGCCTGCAAAATCTACATCGGTGAGGGTGAAAGGTGTCACTACATTGCCCTTTTTGTCGATTTCGCCTATGTACCACTTGGATTCTCCGGCTTCCTCATGGTTTTTGAACACCGTGGCTTTGCCGCCGTGGAAATAGCCCGAGTATATGGCGCCCATGGAGGAATGGGAGGCAAACTGGCAGGGAACGACTATTTCGCCCGAGGTGTTGATGTAGCCGAGACCGTCTTTTTCGGAATATACGGCGGCAAGACCCTCATAGAAGGGGAACATGCAGGAAAATCTGCCTCTGTTGAGGTCGACAATCTCCATGTTTTCGTTGATGTAGTTCCACACAGTCTCGGGAGCCTGGGAGTAGGGGTCGTCAAAGACATTGTAGCCCCAGGTGTTTTTTACGAGAACCGGCATGAGACCTTCGCGGAACTCGTGCTCGCCGTAGACATAGATTCCCTTTGCGTCGAGGGCGTCTATCTGGCTCTGGGAGAGACCGAGAGCCGAAACCGAGGCAAAGAGCATGGCGCAGCACAGAAGGGCGGCTGAGAGCTGCCTTAAAAATCTTTTCATTTTTCATTTCCTTTCTCTATGTGTGTTCATATATTTGCCATAAATATTTTACTACCGCAGGAAATTGATGTCAATATATTCAGTCACAAAAAAACACATTTTTAAAGAAAAAATCCTTTAAATGTGTCTGTTAAAAGTACTGTTTATCGTACTTTTAAATGCGGCGGAGCCTTTTCGGCATATGCGGCTGTTGAAAAGGGAAAAAAGCTGTGATAAGCTTTAGTCAGAAAGGGGGAAGGAGATGTCTTTTATATTCGGCGTTTTCTTCGGATGGCTTTATTACTGTCTTTTCAAGTACAATAAATACTGATGGGAGGGAGAGATATGTATTTTATCCTCGGTCTGTTTCACGGCTTTTTCAAAACCCTGCTTTTTAAAAACAAGTATTAAAAACCAAAAGAAAGGGAAAAAAGTACTTGTTTTTTCCCTTTCTTTGTGTTATTATAATGTATACAGACACGGAGGCTTAGCTCAGCTGGTTAGAGCGCCTGCTTCACACGCAGGAGGTCACTGGTTCGAGTCCGGCAGTCTCCACCAACAGGGCGAGTTTTTCGCCCTGTTTTTATTTTAAGCAAAAAGAAAAAGCCGGGAGAAATCCCGGCTTTTTGATTTTTACTGTTCGTCTGATATTGAAGGAAAGCTTTTCTTTATTTTAGAGACATTCTCATTCAAATTATCAAGTGTCTTTTGAACTTCTTTCAAATTGGACGACAATTCATTAAAGTTTTTGGTAACGCTTTTTCTGTTAATATTATCGAGCAATTCTATCAATTCAGCAAATCCTTGAAGGGTAATAAACGATATTATACTGCTTACAATAAAGGAAGCTGCAACAGAAATATTGTAATCCCCTCCCCAAGTTTCAAATGCACTGCCAAGAAAAAGTCCGCTTAAAATACCTAAAATTAACACTACCCATGCTAATGTATTTATTGCTTTGGCTTTACTGTTATTCATTATAATTCTCTTTATCAATTTATTTTATGCTTTATGAAGGTATGTGCAATATTTTTGAATTACTTGGAATATGCCTCGAACAGACGGTATACAGTTACAAAGGACTGCTGTCTTGTGTAGGTGCCCAGCGGTGTGAAGTTGTCCTCGCCCGTGCCGTTCATGACGCCGATGCCGAAGACATACTTGACGGCGTCCTTAAAGAAGCTTGCCACATTGTTGTCGTCTGCAAACACATGGCCGTCGTCTGTGACTGTTGTATCCATGCCGAGAGCAGAGGCTGCGCGCTGGAGGAAAGCTGCGGCTTCCTGTCTTGTGATGGTGGCGTAGGGATCGAAGATGCCGTCGCCGCGGCCGTTTACTATGCCGAGGGCGTTGGCTGCCAGAACATCATAGTTTGTCGAGTCGGAGAAGGGATACTGAGCCATGATGTCATAGACGGTCTTGCCTGTTTTCTCCTTGACGAGATCGTCAATATCCTTGCCCGAGACGGCGGAAATTGTCTCGACTATGAGGGAGGCAAACTCTTCTCTTGTGATGTTGGATCTGTAAAGGTTCTGGAGGTGGTCGGGAACGAGATTCTCCTCGATGGCCGCCACGACCTCTTTGAGAGCCCAGGAATCCACCTCAGCCTCTGTGGGCAGGGGCATTGTGTATGTGATCTTGCCGAAGCCGTACTTGCCGTTTTCCTCGATGGTGACTATGCTTGCGGGGGAGTAGATGACCGGGGTGCCGTTGGCGTCTGTGGAGAAGTAGACATCTTTTTCAATCTTCTCGGAGCCCTCGACTACATTGCCCTTGTAGTCGATGAGGAAGGCGTTTGTGCCGTCATAGACTACGGCGTAGCCGCCCGAGAAAGATGTGGCCTGCTCATACTTGGGCTCGATGACCCATTTGCCGTCGATGCCGATATAGCCCCATTTGCCGTTCTGCTTTGCGGCCATGACGCCCTCGGATTCGGGGTAGAGATGTTCAAAAACAAAGGGAATAACGGTGTTGCCGTTCTTGTCGATACCGCCGAACATGCCGTTTTCTCTTACGCAGGCTATGCCCGATTTGAAGAGCTCGCTGTCGCCGTAGATATCGGAGTATGTGTAGTAGTCAAAACGGGGATTTATGACCCATTCGCCCGACTTGTTGATAAAGCCCATTACGCCGTCGCCGCCGTCATTGGGGAAAACCCACACAGGGGCAAGACCCTGATTGAAGGAGTCAACATTGCCCACATAGCAGGTATCCCAGGGAGATACGGGAACTACGACGCTGTTGCCGTTTTTGTCAACATATCTGGGGGATTCGTCTGTAAAAGGAGAGTATACAGCGAAAAGATTTTCGTTGTAGGGGTGATCGGTGACGAAAAGACCCAGATCGACTGCCTTGCCGTTCTTGTCAAATACATGGAGCAAACCGTCGGCGTCAAAGAGGTTTACATAGCCGTTGTGGAAAAATGCCTTGATGTCGCCGAAAGCCGAGGATACTTCGTTGTAATCCTCAAATGTGAGCTGTGCGCCGCTCTCATAGGTGAACGGTGTGTAGTTGCCATGTGTGTCGATAAAGCCGTAGCTCCATACGGTGTAGCCGCCGTATTCGTCTGTCTTCTTCTCGGCGTTGGCCACGACAGCCTTGCCTTCGGAGAAGGACATTACATCGTCATACTCAAAGGGTATGACAGTTTTGCCGCTCTCGTCGATAAAGCCCCACTTGCCGTTCTTCTTTACGGCGGCGAGACCGTCGGAAAATCCGCCTGCGTCCTCATACTGGGGAGCGATGATCTCCGTATAGACCATCTGACCCTGATTTTCGGCGAAAACAGGGGTGATAAGGGAGAGAGCCGTAACGAGTGCCAGAATAAAAGATACCGTTCTCTTCATTTTTCTTCTTCCTTTCAAGTTATATTTGTACACATATCATTAAATATGTGTTTACAATTATATTAAATCACAAAACACTTTGAAAATCAAGTTTTTCGGAAGGACTTATACGAAAAAAGCTCCGCCGCAGCGGAGCTTTTTTCGCGTATTCTAATGAAGGTGTTATGCTTTTATATCCTTTGTCCACTCCTTGAGTTCCTCTTCCGAACAGTAGAGCAGATGACCGGGGGAAACCTCGTGATAGGAGGGCTGAACGCCGTCCTTGTAGTCGTGGCTTTCGGGGTCGTAGAATATCTTCTGTCTCTTCTTCTCGCTGATGGGATCGGGGTGGGGAATGGCCGAAAGAAGGGCCTTTGTATAGGGGTGGAGGGGATTTTTAAAGAGGTCGGCGGAGTCGGCCAGCTCGACAAGCTTGCCGAAATACATGACGCCTATCCTGTCGGAGAAATATTTTACAACGCTTAAGTTGTGGGCGATGAACAGTATCGTCAGGCCGAACTCCTCCTTGAGGTCATTGAGAAGGTTTATGACCTGAGCCTGCACCGAGACATCGAGGGCCGAGATGGGCTCGTCTGCTATGATGAGCTTGGGACCTGCAATGAGGGCGCGGGCGATGCCGATTCTCTGGCGCTGTCCGCCCGAAAACTCATGGGGATATCTTGTGGCGTGCTCGGGGGAAAGACCGACCTTTAAAAGCATTTCGGCTGTGCGGCGGTGTCTCTCCTCCGGGTCTTTGACTCCCTTTACCTTGAGACCCTCGCCCACTATCTCCTGTACCGTCATACGGGGGTTGAGTGATGCGATGGGGTCCTGAAAAATCATGGCGATGGAGTCGGTGACATATTTTTTAAGCTCTTTTGTCAGCTTGCCTGTTATCTCTCTGTCCTCAAAATAGACATGACCGCCGGTGGGGTTATAGAGCCTTATTATGGCGCGTCCCGTGGTGGTCTTTCCGCAGCCCGACTCGCCGACGAGACCGAAGGTCTCGCCCTTTCTCACATCGAAGGAGACATCGTCGACGGCTTTTACCGTGTTTACCCTGCCTCTTTTCTTGGTGGTAAAGTGCATGCTGAGGTTTTCAACACGCAGAATGGGGTTGTTCTCGTTGTTAGTCGGCAATTCCGTTCGCCTCCTTCATTCTCTGGATTCTGTGGGCAAGTATCTCGGGCATCTCGACCTTGGGGGCGTCGGGGTGCAAAAGCCATGTGGCGGCGTAATGTGTGTCGGAAATCTTGAAGAAGGGGGGCTCCTCCTCGAAATCTATGGCAAGAGCGTACTTGTTGCGCTGGGCAAAGGCGTCGCCCTTGGGGGGATTGAGCATATTGGGGGGAGCGCCGGGTATGGAGAAGAGCTTCTCCTTGGTGTCGAGATCGGGTATCGACGAAAGAAGCGCCCATGTGTAGGGGTGGGCGGGACGGTAGAAGATGTCCTCCGCCGTGCCTATCTCCACGATCTTGCCTGCGTACATGACGCATATTCTGTCTGCCATGTTGGCGACGACGCCCAGATCGTGGGTGATGAAGATGATGGAGAGGTCTCTCTCCCTCTTCATTTCATTTATAAGCTCAAGTATTTTGCTCTGTATAGTGACATCGAGGGCCGTTGTCGGCTCGTCGCATATCAGTATCTCGGGGTTGCAGGCGAGAGCTATGGCGATGACGATTCTCTGGCGCATACCGCCCGAAAACTGGAAGGGATACTGCTCGTATCTCAGCTCGGGGTTGGGTATGCCGACGGCAGCCATCAGCTCTATGGCCTTTGCCTTGGCCTTTTTCTTTTCAAAACCGCCGCTCAAAACGAGAGCTTCGGTTATCTGCTTGCCTATTTTCATTATGGGGTTGAGAGCCGAGAGGGGGTCCTGGAAAACAAGGGAGATCTGCTTGCCGCGGATCTTGTAGAAATCCTTTTCCTTGTATTTTGCCATGTCCTCGCCCTTGTAGATTATCTCGCCCGAGTCGATGTGGCCGTTTTTGGGCAGTATTCCGAGAATTGCCTTGGTGGTAACCGACTTTCCCGAGCCCGACTCGCCGACTATGACGAGGGTCTCGCCCTTATAAAGCTCGAAATCTATGTGTCTGACCGCCTGAACCTTTCCCGCGAAGGCGTTGAAGGAGACGCTCAGGTCCTTTACTTGTAAAATGGGTTCCATAAAAGCTCCTTTCTTATGCGCCGCGCTGGGTGGGGTCGAAGGCGTCTCTCAAACCGTTGGACAGCATGTTGAAGGATATCATGAGCAGCGAAATCATGATTGCGGGGAAAAGCACCTGATTGGGGTACTGCTGCATGACCTTCTGGCCCTGGGACAAAAGAACGCCGACAGAGCTTTCGGGAGCTCTGATGCCGAGGCCGATGTAAGCCAGGAACGACTCTGTGAATATGGCGCCGGGAATGGCTATCATGGCTCTTGTGATGATGGGGCCTATGGAGTTGGGCAGTATGTGACGGAATATGAGCACTCTGTCTCTTACGCCCAGAGTTCTCGAGGCGAGAACATATTCGCTGCCCTTATAGCGGTAGAACTGGGCTCTTATGAGTCTTGCGGTGCCTATCCAGTTCTGAACCACAAGGGCCAGAATTATCGACACGATACCTGTACCGAAGAATAGTATAAACAGCGTGACCACAACAAGCTGGGGCATGGCGTTTATGATTTCGGTGATACGCATCATTATCATGTCGGTCTTGCCGCCGTAGTAGCCGGCGATGGAGCCGTAGACTATGCCGATAAAGACATTGACAAAGACCGAGATAAAGGCTATGAGCAGTGATACACGGGCGCCGCGCCACATTCTTGTCCAAAGGTCGCGTCCTAAATAGTCGCTGCCCAGCCAGAAGTTTACATCGTCGGGCACGCCTGAATATTTGTAGTAGTCGACCTCGATGTCGCACATCTGCACTCCCTTGATCTCGCGCTCGTTGAACACTCTCAAAATACAGCCTTCGGGGTATCTCTCGGTGTCATCGAGACCGTCGACACGGCGGTTCTGAAGAACTCTGCCGCCGTCCATGATGCCGAACTGAGCGAGAAACGGCACACGGGGCGGAAGGTTGATGTAGTCGAGGTTCTGGTCGTTATAGCCGAACTCGTTCATGGAGGGACCGAAAAGGGCGAAGAAAACTATTATAATGATGCCGATGAGGGCGGCTATGGACACCTTGCTCTTCATAAAGCGCAGAGCGGCATCCTTGAAAAAGCCGATGGGCTTGGATTCGAACTTGGCGTCCAAAATCTTCTGTTCGCTCTGAACAAGGACGAACTTGCTCTTGTCCATGTTCTGCCACCTGGGGTCGGAGGCGGAGTATACATTTTTCATTCTTTTTTACCTCCCATTCTGACTCGCGGGTCGACAACGCCGTAGGAAAGGTCGACGATGAGTATTGTGAGCAGCGAGATTATCGAGTAGAAAATGAGCACTGCCAGCGTGACCTCATAGTCGGGAGCGTTTATCGAGCTGACCATGATGCCGCCCATGCCGGGTATGGCGAAGATGGTCTCTATGACAAGGCTGCCGCCCATGATGCTGGTGAACATGGGAACGATGATATTCATAAGGGGCAGAAGAGAGTTTCTTATGCCGTGGTTTATGGTGGACTGGGTCTCTGTGAGGCCTTTTGTTTTAGCCAAAAGCATGAAGTCGGAGTTTATCGTCTCGGCCAGCTCTGCTCTCAAATATCTTGTAACTCTGGCGATAGGATCCAAAGACAGAGCCAAAACCGGCAGAGCGAGGGAGTGGAGCTGCTTTAAGCCTGTGGCGGTGGCGTCGTATATGATGGGGAAAGAGCCCATCTTGAAGGCGAAGAAATACTGCATTAAGGTGGCGAAAACAAAAGACGGCACCGATATGCATATGACGACCAGAAAAGATACAAGATAGTCTATCCATGTGTTTTTCCTGATAGCGGCTACTATACCCAGTATAATACCGGTCGGCAGCGAGATTACAAGGGACAGAAGATTTATGTACATGGAGACCGGAATACGGGTCTTCATGATGTCCCATACGGGAACATTGGGGTAGAGCTTTAAAGATGTTCCCCAGTCGCCCTTTGTAAAGGCGTCACGGAGAAAGTAGGCGTACTGAACGGGCAGCGGTTTGTCGAGGTGATACTTCGCCTCCAAAGCGGCCTGCTGCTCGGCGGTCATGTCGGGGTTTCCGTCAAACATGTTGCCGGGCATAAGTCTTATGACCATAAAGCCCATCGTCACTATTATGGCGAGGGTGATAAGCATGGCCACAAGCCTTTCGATGACATATCTTAGCATAATTCACCTTCCTTGGGAATTGTCAAAGCCGAACCGGACTCGTCGTCCGGTTCGGCATGAGCTGTTTACAAATGCTTATTCGGCGGGGGTGATGGAGCTCAGGCTGTATCCGAAGCCGTAGGCCGGGACATATGCCTTGACGGGGAGATTTACTCTGTCTGCGATGAGGGTGTAGCCGGGAGCCTCGTATACGGGGATTGTGACGGCGTCCTCAATGGTGATCTTCTCCATCTCTCTTGTAAGCTCAAGACGGTAGTCGTTGTCGAGCTTTGCCTCGAGGGAGAGGTTTGCCTTGTTCCAGAGCTCATCGTATGCGTCGTTGAAGTAGGGCTCGTTTTTATTTGTGTATGTGCCGGAATAGACCTTGAGGCCGTTCCAGGGAGCTGTTGTAGATGTGTTCCAGCCTCTCCATGTCAGCTCAAAGCTGTTGGTGTTGCCGTTTCTCCAGCCCTGTGTAAGCTCTGTGGCGACATTGGATGTAACAGCCATAAGCTCCAATGTGAAGCTGTCGCCGAAGATTTCGGGAAGAGTCTTGTGGAGATACTCGGAAGCTGCCTTGTAGTTGGCAGAAGTCTCGGAGTACATAAGTGTGAGGGTCAGCTCTGTAAGACCTGCTGCCTCCATGGCCTTGTCGTAGTACTCCTTGGCCTTTGCCGTGTCGTAGCCGAGGTTTTCGGGGATGTATTCGTTGGATTCATCCATCTCACGGAAGGGAACGCCTGTTTCCATATCGCCTATGCACTTTGTGGGAACATTCCAGTTGGCGGGAATGCCGTTTACCATGTTGCCTATGGCTTCTCTGTCAACTGCGTAGTAGAGAGCGCGGCGGAAGTCTGCGTTGCCCAAAATGCCGTTGTGATCTGTGTTGCCCATATTGATGCATATGCTCGATATGGAGGAGGAGGGGGAAGTCATAATTCTGGGATCGTCGATGTACTGCTCAATGCTCTCGGAGCCGAGGCTTACGACATCGAGCTCGCCGTTTAAGAACAGTTCAAGAGCTGTGTTTCTGTCGCCGACGACCTTGTATACCATGCCTTCGAGTTTTACTTCATCGGCGTGGGGATAATCGGGGTTTCTCTCAAATGTGAACTGTGCGCCCTGAATCCACTCTTTGAGAATATAGGCGCCGCAGCTCATGTATTTGTCGGCGGAGGAGCCGTATGTGTTGGATGTGCGGTCCTCGCTCATGCATGCCTCGTATGTCTCCTCATGGACCAGCTCGTTCCAGGAGTAGTTGACATGGTTCTTGACATCGATAGCCGTTACGGGGTCTGTGCATGTAAGCTGAACGGTGTAGTCGTCGACTTTCTTGATGCCGACATCTTCCCATGCGACTGTGTTTGCGTCACCCTGGAGGGAGTACTCCTTGGCGTTGACTATTGTGATGTAGTCGGAAGCCATCTGGGATGCGCGGGAGTTGACGAGAAGGGGATCGAGGCACATTTTCCACGAATAGATGACATCATCTATTGTGATGGCGTCGCCGTTTGCCCATTTTGCGTCTTCAAGGATCTTTATGTTCCAGACCTTGCCCTCTTCGTCGACCTGCTCGGGGTCGCTCTCGGCCAGCTCTGTCGTGAAGATAAAGCCGTCGCCTGTCTCATTGGGGGCATATCTGTAAAGGTTCATGGATGTAAGGCTTATGAGAGTGCCGCTGTCGGACATTGTCCATGTGTGGGGGTTGATGGTATCCACATCGGCGAGGAAGTAGTTGTTGAACACGCCGTATGGCTCATCGGATGCCGCCGCAGTTGTGGTATCTGCGGAGGAATCGCCCGAAGCGGTTGTCTCGGTTTCTGTCTTGGAGCAGCCTGCAAAAAGGCTGAGCATCATGACAAAAGCCAAAGTGAGTGCGAGTAGTCTTTTCATTTCATATTCTCCTTTTTTGATTTTATTATTGACCTTTGGGTGCAAAGGTAATAAACGGTTGACTTTTGCTCGGGATAAAGGTATACTTAAACATATGTATATAACAAGATAAAAGGAATATGTCTTAAAAAGAGGAGAAAAAATGGTAAATGTAAGCCTTAAAAGTTTGAAAAATTATTTGTTGGTTGCCTTTGTGCCGGCGCTCATCTCGTGGTTTGCCCTGCCTCAGGACAATGTGTTTTATAAGATGATAGACGCCCTGTTCTGCGGCGGTCTCGGGGTGCTGTGCATAGGGGGGCTGGGTTTTGCCGCATATCTGGGAGGCTTTGACCTCTTCGCTTACAGCCACAGGAAACTTTTCAAATATTCAAAGAAGAACATCAACAATCCCGATGTTGAGGATGTGGGTTCCTACCACGAATACATATCGGGAAAAAGGAGAAGCAAGGGCTTTGTTCTGCCGCTTTCTCTCGGAGCCGTTCTCATGATATTGTAGGACAAACCAGACCGGATGTGAAGGTGAATG
>CAJKFC010000044.1 GCA_905199135.1 uncultured Eubacteriales bacterium | reverse complement strand
TTTATTTCTACTTTCTTTTTTTGGATTGTATAAAAATAACTTTTAAGTTATTTTAATCTTAATCTTTTTTCATCATGCTTTTTGGCATTTTAGGTTGATGAAATATTGCATATGCAAAACATGCTGTATTTGTTGCTTTTGCATATTTTTCTGCTGTTTTTGCTAAGAATTTTAACATATAAATCCCCTCCTTAGTATAATTATATAAAATACAGAAAGGAGATTCCCAATGATCAGAAATAAAACCGACATAATTTCCAAGAGAGTCAACCCCGACAGGCTCTATTCGGTGGTGTATGATGTAGCTCAGTTCCATCGCATACAAGCCAGTACAGGCTTCAGGGCGGCCGCCGAATACTGCAAAAAAAGACTTGAAAGCAACGGCATAAAAAGTGAGATCCTCTCCTACCCCGCCAAAGAAGGCGTGATGTTTCTCACATCTCCCTCCTTTAAAGAGTGGGACTGCCGTTCGGCATCGCTGACACTTGTGTCCCCCGAGGAAATATGTCTTGCCGATTTTTCAGCCGACGCAATTTCGGTAATTCAGCGCTCAGTGCCCTGCGACTACCGTGAAAAAGGTCTCGAAGTATTCCTCATGGACAAGGGCAGCGCAAAAGAAAACTATGAAAACGACGATCTTTCGGGAAAACTCCTGTTTATAGACCGTGATTTCAACGAATACGGCTGGGCTCTTGAAAAGGGTGCCCTCGGCTTTATATCCGAACATGTGGCCGAAATGGGCTCGAGAACTCGAGGAGATATGTATGACATAAGAAAATACACTTCTTTCTGGGCAAAGAAGCCCACCGATATCTCGGCTTTCGGCTTTGTAATAACTCCCCGAATGGGAGACAGACTGAGAAAAATATGTCTTGCAGAGCGTGAGCACGGCAGACTTCCCGTGGCAGAATGTCATGTGGACTCCTCACTCTACGACGGTCACCTTGAAAATGTAACCGCCGTTTTGGAAGGCACATCGGGCAAGGAAATTCTCATAACCGCCCATCTCTGTCACCCGAGGGCTTCGGCCAACGACAACGCCAGCGGCGTATCTGCAGCTATTGAAAGCCTTGTCGCTTTGAAATCTCTCATAGATGACGGCAAACTTCCCCCGTTAAAGCACACGATAAGAATTTTGCTCGTCCCTGAATTTGCAGGTACATATGCATATTTTGACGCCATAGGCGACAAAAAGTCCGATATTTTAGCAGGTATCAACCTCGATATGGTGGGCGGCAGGCAGAGCAAAGGTTACGGCCCTCTGACTGTCACTTCCCTGCCTCACTCAACACCTTCCTTTACGATCTCCGCCCTTGTCTCGGTTCTCGAATGTCTCAGAAAAGAGGCCGACGCTTTGGACGGCAACAAGGTTCCCATGTTCAACAGCACGGTATCGTCCTTTGTAGGCGGCAGTGACCATGTGGTGCTCTCCGATCCGACGATAGGTGTCCCCTCGGCCATGGTTGGTCAGTTTCCCGACCTCAACTACCACACAAACGGCGACACAATCGAAGTCATCGACAGAAATGTCCTTCACAAATCCTGCTCTCTCGCCGCGTCTTTCGCATACATCATGGCCACTCTCAGCGAAGATGAGCTGCCCGAAATACTTTCCTCGACGGCAAAGTGCATGACGGCTGACCTTGCAGGTGTAATAGACGACAGCGCCTGCGGCTCTCTCAAAGTCTCTTCCTCAAAGGCTTTTGAAATCATAAGCCGCTTCTATGCCGACGGTCTCGACCATCTATCTGATTTCGGTATAGACGAAAAACTCTACCGTGAAGCCAAGGAATCGATTATAGACATGGCTCAGGGTATGTTTGATATGTGCCCCGTCTGCGACGCCGACATCTCCGCAGAGCAAAAGGATATATACATTCCGAAAAGGCTATTTACAGGCCCTATCGACAGGCTCGAAGCTTTCGCAAAGACCGAGGAACAGCTTAAAAATATAGAAAACTTCAATAAAACCCTCGCTCCCATCGCAAAGGGCAACCACACATATCAGATACTCATCGCCTTCTATATGGACGGCATGAGAACAAACGCAGAGATTGCCCGCCTCATTGCCGCCGACTGCAAAATAAGCTCCTTTGAGCTGGTAAACGGCTTTATCGAATTGCTCATCTCCCTCGGCCTTGCCGAAAAATAGATTCAAATAAAAAAATCCTCCGTATGAAAGCATACGGAGGATTTTTATAATCTCGCTTTTACTTCTTTTTATTGAGCTTCAGTTTGACATTTCTCCTGTCGGCAATTTTTTGAAATACATCAACTACATATGCGCACTGAGCCTTTAATGGCAGTGAATCAAGCTCGCCGTTATCAGTCAGTTCTTTCATCGCCTCCCTGAGCTCCGAAAGCTCCAGTAAGTTGACCGCCAAACAGAAGAATGTCTTTCTTCTGCCGTCATTATATCTTGAAAGAAGATAATCGAGAATATGCGCTTTCTCTTCCTGCTCAAGATTATACTGCTCAATACCTATGGTTTTTGCCCTTTCCAAATCGATTTTCTGCCGCCTATGGATGATAAAGGAGTCGTATTTTTCAATATCCTCATACTTTTCGCAGGGATAATTTTCACACTCGTAACAGTATTCTATATTGCCGTGCTCCATGCCGCATCTCGCGATTTTGCACGGCTGATTGCCGTTTCCGCAGCCTCCGCAGTACTCCCCCAAAAACATGGGGCACAGCATGCAATTTAAACCGCAGAGGGAAAGCTTTTGATTGTCTCGTTTAAACCCCTTCATATTCATCCCCGCTTTGTGTCTTTTTCAAAAGTATACCACAAAAGACCGCAGTTTTCCATTGTCATTTTATCATCTGGGTTTTACGGTGAAAACCTCGCTGCATGCTATTGCCGTCTCGCTTATCTCGGCTCCGAGACCCGGGCCGTCTGGCACCTTGAATTTTCCGTTTACCGGCTGAAAATCTACCGTACACAGCTCTCTGTTATAGTTGTGGAGATTGTAGACATGGTGCTCATGAATTACAAAATTAGGTATTACCGCCTCGAGGTGAAGGGCCGCTGCGGTGCTCAGCGGGCTTGCGCACACATGGGCCTGCACCCCTATATCATAGACATAGGCCATATCGCATATCTTTTTGACTTCGGTGATGCCGCCGCAGTTTCCGATATCTGGCTGTATCAGCTGTATCGACTGATCTTCAAAATACGGTGCAAACTGCCACCTCGTATATATCCTCTCGCCGTGGCTGATTGGGATATTTATGTTGTCTCTTATGAATTTCGCCGTCTTTGGAGAAGGAGTATTTGGCTCCTCAAAGAAGTATATATTGTATTTCTCGACGGCTTTCGCAACCTGTATGGCGCTTTGGGCGTCAAACCTGCTGTGGTTTTCCATAATTATGTCTACATCGGGACCGACTGCCTCTCTGACCGCCCTGACCCTCTCTTCTATTATCCTTATGTATTTGTTGTTGAGAAAACCGCAGGTCTCATCGTCGTTATAGGCGTGTCCGTCGGGAGCGTAATTGAAGAAATTGAACTTGACGCAGTCGTATCCCTCTTTTACCGCCTCAAGGGCGTTTTCAGCATAGTCCTCGGGAGTTACTGCGGCGTGAGGCACACACATCTCGTTGCTGTCTCTGCATTTTTCCTCTCCCCAGCCCATCTGAAGCTGGCTGGCGTAGGTTCTAAGTTCGTCTCTTCTCTTGCCTCCCAAAAGGGCGTGCATGGGAGCATTAAAATATTTTCCCTTTATGTCCCAAAGTGCTATGTCTATGGCGCTTATGGCTGCGAAGATGACAAGCCCGCCGTTTTGTCCCCAAAATGTTCTCTTGTAGAGCTTATCCCATATGACCTCATTCTTCAAAGGGTCCATGCCGAGAATCATTCTCGACAGATCTTTAAGCATTCCGAAAACCGCGGGGGCGCCGACGGCAAAGGTAAGCGCCGCTTCACCGTCGCCGTATATACCCTCATCGGTGTGTATCCTGCAAAAAACAGGTCTCCATCCCGGCCTTTTTGACTTTACCTGAAATATTTCCACCTCTGTGATCTTCATGGTTTTAACCTTTCTTATTGTATTCTCTCTATATATTACACCTCCCTTTTTCCTCCGTCAAAAAGAAAAAATCTATAATTTACAGTGTTTTATGTGTTTTTTCTATAATAATATAATTTTTAAAAAATGCACCTTAAGGGTGCGTTTTTCATCATACGAGATCTTCATAAAAGCAAAAGCTGTTTTTGCCCTTCTGCTTACTGACATATAGCGCTGTATCTGCCTGTTTAAGATATGAGTTATATTCAAAATTACTCTTGTTTACAAGAGTTATTCCTATACTTCCCGTAACCGAAGCCTCTTTGTCCATCTGAAATTTTTTGAGAAGAAAACGCATTCTTTTTTCAATGCTCTCCTTTTTTATAGCGCCCTTGACAAAAACAAGAAATTCATCTCCTCCCAGGCGTCCTACCACATCTTCATCTCTAAAGGTGGATACGAGAATCTGAGATACCTTTCTCAATATCTTATCGCCTTCCAGATGTCCTCTGTTGTCGTTAATCTGTTTAAAATTGTCTATATCCAAAACCATCAGTGCCCCGCAGTATTCATAGGCAGAAAGTTTTACATATCGGGTTATCTCTCTCTCGAAAGCTGTACGGTTATAGATATTTGTCAGAGGATCTCTTTTGGCGGCTTCCGACTGAACCAGTTCCCTCTCTTTTTCATTGTTTATATTTTTAAGGTATATAAGAGCGTAGACATTTTGAGTTATCTCCTCGCGGAAAATATGTATGACCAGCTCGACCCATCTGCTTTCCTCACCGAAGGATCTTCTGTAGGAATATCTGTGGGTCTGCTCACCTCTGTCAAACATGGTATTCCAGCCTTCGCTGGACTTATGAGCCTCTATCTCCGCAAGCTCCTGTTCCGAAAGATACGGCGAAAGCTTACTTTTCAGAACCTCTATAAAATGATCGCTGTTAAGCAGATAGTTCTGCTCATAGCTTTTCCATATGCCTCCTATTGTCTTAAGCTGTCCGCTTTCCAGATCCACTTCGGCATATGCCATTGCCTCAGACAGCAGCGCCTTGTAAAACCTGCTCATTCTAGTGTATTCCAGCTCCATCATACGCTCGGCGCCGATGGGCTCGAGCACTGCAAGCACGGTATCAAGGTCCTGTTTTTCTCCTCTCAGATGCCTCATGGTCAGTTTAAACCACTCATACATGCCCGATTTGGATTTCAAAAGCAGCTCTAAAATCTCCACTCCCTTTTTTACCCTGACCTTTGAAAAAGTCTTTTGAAATTTGCATATAAAGTGGGGATGTTATCTTTTTTTCTACCCAGCAGCCTGGAAAATCCGATTCGTGGGTTTCCTCGCCGAAGATGAGCGCCCTATCTGTGTGGAAGAAGACGGTGTTTTCGGTTTCATGATATTCAAACACATCTTTGAGGTGAACATCGGGCAGGAATTTCGGTCTTTCTATGTCACTTATGATTCTATGGTAACTTTTAAGACAAACAGCGCCGTCGTCATCTTCCACCCTTTTGCCCGTACATCTTACTACTACTTCTCCCTTTTCCGGGTGCTTCCAGGTATACATACTCCAACTGAATTATCTTGTCGGTACCTATCATATTCTGAACCGACTCGTTTACATACTGATAGTATCCGTCGCCTATTCTGCTGTACCAAAAATCATAACATTCAGCGGGAGTGATGTTTTCCGACGCCCCCAAAACCCTGTACATGGTATCGTCCGAAAACATTTCAAAGGAGTTCTTTCTCTCATCTATCCTGATAATCCAAAGTCCTATTCCGATGACATCGAGAATATCATGGAACTTAAACTCCAGCATTTTTTTGAGCTTGAGCTCATTTTGCCTCTGTCTTATTCTGTCGGCCAAAAAATGCGAGAGCACTCTCACCTGAGAATCGTCGTGTATGGAATATCGTGGGTTGTCAACCCCAACAAAGCCTATTATTTTACCCCCATCCCACACGGGCACGCAATCAGTCTGGATTTATTCTGGCGGTTGAGCGTATCCCATTCCGAAATACTCTTTTCCTTTACCGTATCGAGGTTGAGTATTATAACCGACTTGTCCTGTCTGAAAATGTCCATCCATCTCTCAAGCACGGCGTACTCCACATTCTGCAGGCTGTGAATCTGACTGCTTATACTGTCCTTGCACCACTCGAAAATGTTGTCCCACATCTGCGGATTCTCTTTGTCCGGTTCAAAAAGATAGGCGCGGTCGGCACGGTAAAACTCTCCCACAGCCGCCAGCATACTGTTTACCGCCTTTTCATAATCGGAATTCCTCGATAAAATTTTGGTATATTTTAAGACATTTTCAGCAAAACGCAGTTTTTCTCTCATATTTTCCCCTGTGTTGTGCTGATTTGTTATGTCGAACGCTACCTCCAGCCTGACTTTTCTGCCTTTGTACTCTACAAGCCTGTCTTTCAAAAGATAGTGTCTGCCGCAGTATTCGTTCCGCCTGTCCCATATATAAAAATCATCTGTTCTCAGGACATTGTTTGTGCAAAACGCGCAGGGTTCATTCTTTCCCTGAAGAACCTTATAACACTTCTTTCCTCTGTAATCTCTCACCCCGAATATCTTCTGCCCCGATGGGTTGAGATAATACATCTCATAAGTGTCCACATCGCTGACATATACAATATCCTTTTCCTCTTCGATAATAGACTGCATTATCTCGTCTTTTGCCCATTCAGCGGGTTTTTTATCGGACAATTGCTTGGATTTTCCGCGGTATAGCTGTTCTCTTTCTATTCTCTCCCTATAACCTTTGCCGTCTGGATTTATGTATATATCCTCAAACTGCTCGGGCTCACAGAGTTTCGAGAATAGAAAGCCCTGGAGAAGGGACGGTCGCAGCTCCTCCAAAGTCGCCAGCTCCTCTTCGGTCTCCACTCCCTCGCAGCACACCCTTATTCCGCTGCTGTCGGCAAGCTCAATTATATTGCTCATAAGACGGTAATTATAGGCGCTGTTCTGAATGTTGCTGACGAAGCAACGGTCTATCTTTATTTCATCTATCTCCATCTCCTTGAGTCTCGAAGACCGGAATAGCCTGTTCCGAAATCGTCTACCGATATCTCTATGCCGTAAAGCTTCCATTTGTCAATTATCTCATTCAGATACGGATAGTCCATAAGCTGCATGCTCTCGGTGATCTCAACAGTCAAAACACTTCCGTGAAGCCCGCTTTCTTCAACAACCTCCGGCACCTTCTCGGCTATGTCGGGCTGTCTGAGCTGAATATACGACATATTTATGCTCATCTTGAAGTCCGGTATATATTTTCTCCATACCTTGCACTGTTCAAGGGCTGTTTTTAAAACCCACATTCCGACTTCGCATATCATATCGCCCTTGTTCAAGGATTGGCACAAACTCCGAAGGAGATATATTTCCTCTTTCCGGCGAATAATATCTGAGCAGCGCCTCCGCACCGTAAAGCTCGTAGCTTCCCGATATTATCTGAGGCTGATATACAACATAAAACCCGCTGAAATCGGATTTTACGCTTTTCTGCAGCTCGTCTTTCAGCTCCAGCTCGGCAAGATTTTTTTCGTAGTCGTCTGCCGAGAAAAACCAGATTGTGTTTTTTCCCGGGGCTTTAGCGTAATCGAGAGAATTTTCCGCATATTGATAAAGAGTCCATGCATCGGTTACAAAATACTCCCCTTAACGATACACAACCGGCAGAAAGCGTACACTTTCCCTCCGTTTTTTTCTGTACTTTGGAAAAAATATGCTTGACCTCATTTTCATCGCCGTCTATGAGGGTAACGGCAAAGCAGTCACCGTTCATTCTGTATATTCTTCTGCCTCCGTCCGTGGCATCCTCAACCGCCCTGCACACACCTTTAAGTATGTTGTCGCCGTACTCTCTTCCGCTTTTTAAATTTATCGTCTTTAAATTGTCTACACCTATAAGGAGAAGATATCCCTCAAGCTTTCGGGAGAAAATATTTTCTATCTCGCCTTTGAGCGAATCGGCGTTCCACGCTCCCGTAAGCCCGTCCGTTTTATTCGCCACCGCTGTATCAGATATTCTGCCGAGTATCCACACAGATCTGCCATCCTCATTGACATAGGCCTTTCCGCGGCAGCTTACCCACACCATCTCCCCGTTGCGGTCGATAATTCTGTACTCCATATTATGTATGAGCTTTTTACCCAAATATATTTCCCTAAGCTCTTCTTCCAATTCTGCCGTATCTCTGGGATATACTATTTCAATCCAGCTCTTAATTGTATAGAAGTCATCTTTTCCTTTTATAATCGGATATTTTTTACCTATATCCCCCATCACCTCTAATTTGCCGGTTTCGAAATCCCAAAAGAAGAAATAATCCTCAGAACTGCTGCTCAGAATATTCAAAATATCGCGGTATGTTTCTGAAATTTTTTCAATTTCATATCCGCTGCTCATATATAAATCCTCCGAATTGTATTTTAAACTTTAAATATCACGACACACTTAATCAGTATATCGGTATATCACAATTTAAAACAATTTTCAACCTTTTCAAAGATTTAACGCAAGCTTTTCCGGCTTTAACCCCATAAAACACCTTTCATCAGTAAGGTGTTTTATGGGGTTTTTATATTCTGATACATTGGTTCCTGCTATATGCAGCATCCGTTATCAGAATTTATCGCGACAGACAATTTATTATATAAAACCTGTTCGAGATGTGTTATATTTACAATAGTGTTGTTCACACTGTCATTTACCCGCAATATGCAGTCTATATCACCTGTTTCCTCCAACACCTTTTGTATCTTTTCCCCCTCTGCGTTGAGAATATGGGCTATTGCCGTTTCAATAAAGGCGATGGATTCCACTATCCCGCGGTGCATACGCCTTTCCTCACAGCTTGTTCCGCAAAAATCACAACACACACGACATTTTTCACATATCCAATCCCGACAAAGTCGGTATTCATATATATGAGGATACTGAAAGTTCTTCAATACATATACCTCCGCGATACGAGAAGGTGAAAATATTTTACACGGGTTGAATATAATATTTATCGGAATCCCCTGTCCGCAAAAATTGCAGCAGTCCACTTTTTGTAATTCTTCGTCAAACACTTCAAAGCGATATTTATGTCCCCTCAGTACGGTCGCAATATAAAAACCGCAGATTTTTACTATTCCCGTAATCCAACTTCCGGCTAAGCAAAAGAGCTCGCTGCTCTGCCCAGTAGCCTTATCTACCTCTGCAACGGTTTTTACAAACGACAGCACAAGCTTATCGCCGCAACAGTCATACGCAATTCCCGTCACCTGCCCCAACGAAGAGGCGCTTTTTATCACAAGACAGTCTATCTCATTCATATTTTTGTCCAGCTTATATAAAATACCTCCTCTTTTCACCGATGCCCAGAAGCATTTTTCACACCAGTCGTAGCAAATACAGCAATACTCCCTGCATGTATCATATATTTTCTCTATCTTATAGCATGAGGACAGCTTTGCCGTTTCACATTTGCATGACATAGTGCAAAAATAGCTGCATCCGTCAAAGGTTATTCCGTTTATTTTGTTGCAACACCCCATGGCAAGGGGGATTATACCCACTGTTGTATCCATGTGAAACCTCCGATAGATAGATGAAATGTCTCAAACTGTATCATTTTATTATATGCAACAGACAGGAAAGCGGTGTATACCCTCAATATTAACCCTTTTCATGCGCTGACATATACTGTAATAGTACAATTAAGTTGTGCTTATCCCTGACAATTCGGGGAAAATCATCTATATTCAGGAGGACCTTTATATGAGCATGCCGGTAATTACCCCCGGAACAGGAACAAGAAGTCAGGCTATCACAGATATCATCTCTTCCGTCGCATTGGAGCAGGCAGCTCTCTCCCACATTCTCAACGCCGAAGGCGAAAAAATACAGAAAATTGTAGCTGAAGCCACTACTGCTGAGGAAATGCTCGCTGTAAACAAATCTGTAAACAGTATGGTCGACAGTATCACAAGGCTCGAAATGCTTCTTCAGAGCAAGCTTCAGCTTTTCTCTGACTGCCTGTGCGACGACGGTACGGTTGCTCCGTAAAAATCATAAGATGATTCCGAAATCCAAGACGGACGGCGTTTTGTTCGCCGTCCGTCTTATTATTTTATGTATATTTTTAAGGGCCGCCTCAAAAGAGACGGCCCTTCCTATTACTGTGCGCTGTCGGCGCAGTCTTCACAAATTGTATTCTGACATTTTTTTGCCTTTTCAGCCAATACCATCTCAAGCTTGGCAAGACCGTCAATAAGGTTTTCCGCCGATTTATTGACGCTTATCATTTGTTCCGCCGTTACATTTTCCAAAGTGAGAATTTTTTGTATTTTCTCGCCTTCGGCGTTGAGAATGTGAGAAATCGCCGTCTGTTCCAGCGCGATTGACTGCAAAAGGTCACTTATCGCCTGATGTCTCGGATTTTGAACTATGAGAGTCTGTGCCTCTCCGCTTTCAACCGGAGTTCCCGTATCAAACACTGCCTGAGCGGTATTCACGATGGGGTTTTGAGCAGGCAGCTCGGAAGATGTCGTTACGCTGAAGGTCAGCACGGCATCAGCTCCCGGCCCCAGGCTTCCTACCTCTATGCCGCTGCCGAGATCTCCCGACACAGGATTTCCGTCAAGTTCAAGACTGTCCGAAATAAGGGTTACCCCGTCGGGCAATGCATCGATAATTTTTACACCTGACAGTGTGCTCAGCGACAAATTTGTCACCTTTATCGTATACTTCAAAGCCGAGCCTGCACATGCCCTTGCTTTATCTACGATTTTTTCCACACTAAGCGCATCGAGTGCAGCAAGAGCGCATCTCGCTCCGTCGATTGCGCCGGCAGGCTGAGCCCTGGAAAACAGTGTTGCTTCGGCCGTATCACCTGTAATTACAACTCTGTATACATTTCCCGTGCCGTTGTTGATGAAATAGAGAGCTCCCGAAGCGTCGGCAAAAGCCGCTCCGTAAGTGGGCAAAGGCGAAACTGCCGACGGTAATCCCGTAGTATTCAGTATCGTCTGTTCACCCGTCAACGGATTTATTCGAGCCACGGTATCGGAATTGCTTATCGCCGCATACAGCTGATTGTCTATGGGGCTGAAAGCCCAATCGGCATAAAATGCCGCCGTCGTCTTTATTCCAAAAGGCTCCTGTGTCTGCTCTGTGCTTGTGACAGGATCTATAAGCTTCAGATAGGTTGGAGAATTGGGGTTTGCGTCTATTACATAGATCGTCTCGGACTCATTCACGGAATAGATATAATATCTGCCCGCCAGATCTATATCTCCGGCTATATAGGATTGCGTAGGCAGATTAGGAACATCCGCCAAAAAGTCTACTGTCTGATCATTGTTTAAAATAACCACTTTATTTCCAAGCATTCCGTAAATATTTCCGTCTATATTGTTATATCCTATGGCATTGTAAACGGACGGAGGATTGACCTCTCCTCTGAGCGTAAGCCTGCCTGTAACAAGGTCGATATTATATAGGTTTGAGGGGTTGCCCGCTATCTGAATGCCTTCGGCAGTACATCCAAAGGGTTTGTTTGCCATTTTAATTCACACCTTTCTTGATGTTTCAAGCGCATATGCAAAACTGTATATACGCTCAGTCCATTGTATGCGAAAACATGTCGGAAGGTCATTATGTTCAAAAATATTTCTCTGAACAACAGCAAAAATCTCCGATTTACACTACAACTGTAATTATGTGCAAAAATTATATTATTTTTAGGAAAATAATATAGACACACATCGAAATATTTGATATAATATGTCGACTGTTGTTAAAATCAAGGCTTTTTAGGAGGAAAGGTATGGAATTACTAAACAGTGCAGTTGAAGCGCTGAAAGATGTCCTGTCCGGTAAAATTCTTGTCATAATGCTGATCGGCACAGGTATCTGGTTTACATTCAGGCTGGGCTTTGTACAGTTCAGAGAATTCGGCAGCGCTTTTAAAGCGGTATTCGGAAACATCAAGCTCAAAGGTGAAAAGGCGGACAATAGCGGAATGAGCTCATTCCAGTCTCTTGCCACGGCTATTGCCGCTCAGGTGGGCACAGGCAACCTTGCCGGTGCTGCCACAGCCATGGTAATGGGCGGCCCGGGCGCCATATTCTGGATGTGGGTCAGCGCCATATTCGGCATGGCTACAATTTTTGCTGAGGCAACTCTCGCACAGAAATACAAGACGATCGGCAAAGACGGAGAGATAACGGGAGGCCCTGTTTATTACATAAGAGCGGCTTTCAAAGGCCGTCTCGGCAAATCTCTTGCCGCCCTGTTTGCAATTTTGATAACTCTTGCCCTCGGATTTATGGGCAATATGGTTCAGGCAAACTCGATAGCCGACTCATTTAAAGGCGCATTCGGAATAAACCCGATAATTGTAGGCGCGGCAATCGCCCTGCTTTCGGCCTTTGTTTTCATAGGAGGAGCCGCCCGTGTAGCCTCCATCACCGAAAAAATCGTACCGATAATGGCCGCTTTCTATATTTCGGGCGCAATATCTATTATTATTATGAATATAAATATGCTTCCCGAGGCATTCCGTCAGATAATCGTAGGCGCATGGAATCCCGGAGCTGCCATCGGCGGCTTTGCCGGTGTAGCTGTCTCTCAGGCGGTAAAATACGGTATCGCCCGCGGTCTGTTCTCCAACGAGGCAGGTATGGGTTCCACCCCCAACGCCCACGCTCTCGCCAAGGTAAAGCACCCATGTGACCAGGGTATGGTGGCCATGATGGGCGTATTTATCGACACTCTTGTAATACTCAATCTCACAGCTCTCGTCATTCTTGTCACAGGTCAGCTTCAGTCTGTCAATCAAAACATAAGCGGAGCAGCGCTCACACAGGTGGCTTTCAATGCGGGCTTTGGTAGTTTCGGCAAGATATTCATTGCGATATGTATGTTTTTTTTCGCCTTTTCCACCATTATCGGCTGGTATTTCTTCGGCGAGAAAAATATTAAATATCTCTTCGGCCCTAAAGCCGTTATGCCCTATGCTGCCATAGTGGTAATACTCATTGTCGTCGGCTCTGCGTTAAAGGTGGATTTGGTCTGGAATCTCTCCGACCTTTTCAACAGTCTCATGGTAATCCCCAATGTTCTCGGCTTGCTGGCGCTGAGCGGAGTTGTCAAAAAACTTTATTCGGAATGGGAGACATCGAAAAAAGCCTCCCGTTCAAAGAAGTAAAAAAATAAAAGCACCTTTCGGTGCTTTTATTTTTTATACCTTCATATGCTTTTTGAGGAACTCAACCACCTGGGGATAGCAGTCGAGCTTGTTCTTCTTCTTTGCGATTCCGTGTCCTTCATCCTCGTATCTCAGGTATTTCACCGGAACGCCTCTGTCTTCAAGGCTCTTGACCATCTGCTCGGTCTCGCTCACCGGCACGCGAGGATCGTTGGCTCCGTGGATGACCATAAGGGGAGTTATCATTTTATCCACTTTGAATATCGGCGATACCCTTCTCAAAGTCTCTCTGTCGTGCTCAAGAGTGCCGTATTCACTTTCTCTGTGGGCTCTTCTGTACTCGGAAGTATTTTCCAGGAAAGTCTCGAGGTTTGACATTCCCACCGTGTCCACGGCCGCCGCCCAGAGATCGGGATAATGAGCTATGCAGGAAAGGGTCATGTATCCGCCGTAGCTTCCTCCCTTTACACCTATATTGTCCTTCTGTGCTCTGCCCGACTCTATGAGATGCTTTACAAGGGCGTCTATATCGGCCACGCTGTCAAGTCTCTTTTCCACATCATCAAGATGGTGATAATTCTTGCCGTAACCCACCGAACCGCGGACATTGGGAGCTACTATGCTGAATCCTTCGCTTAGAAGATACTGTGTAAGAGGGTCAAAGGTCGGGCGTTTCTGGCTCTCGGGGCCGCCGTGAATGTCTATTACAACCGGCCCGTTTTCCCTGTTTTTAGCCTTGAAATACCAGTACGGCACGGTGAGACCGTCGAAAGATTTATAGTGATGAAGCTCGGGCTCTGCCATATCGTCAGGGTTGACTCCCTCCAAAGATGTAAAGGTCTGTCTCTCAACGGCGTCTCTGTCCATATCGAGCAGCCACACATCGGGCGGGCGTTTTCCGCTTGTGAGGGTGAACAGCATCTTGCGGCTGTCCTTTGCCCAGCTCATGCCGTAATTTCCCATGACTCCTTTTGGCGGAGCGGGAATATTCTCAAATTCGCCCGTCAAAGTGTTGTACATCTCGAGATATGAATATCCGTCCCTGTTTACCATAATGGAGAGATATTTGCCGTCAAAGCTCAAGGCTATGTCCTCTATATCCCACTTCTCCTCATAGAGCTTTGTGATATTTCCGCTGTTCATGCAGTAATATGCCAGATATTTGAACTGACTGTCTTTATCGGTGAGGAAATAGAAACCTGAGCCGTCCTTTTTCCACACAGGATTGGTGTACTGCGCAAAAGAAGCTTTCTCGTCGATGTTTTTTGCCTCTCCGCTTTCGAGGTTGACTATCCACATGCAGTTGTCCGACTGTCCCTTGAGCTTGTTGTAAAGCAGATATTTTCCGTCGGGAGAAAGCGCAGCGGGGGTATTATAGCTGTCGCTGTTTTGCAGTATTATCTTCTGCTCCCCTGTCTCCGTGTCGAGACGGCAGATGTCAAAGTTTTTCGGATTTCTCGCGTTGCAGGCAAATATCACGGATTTTCCGTCGGGTGTTATGCCGCCCAGCTGATGCCTTGCGCTGTCGTTATTCGTGAGGTTTACAGGCTCTTTGCCCTTTTCGAGGAAATATATCTGCTCCTGCTCATTTCCTCCCTTGTCGCTTGTAAAAAATATGTCCTCACCGTTGGGAGCTACCGACATTGCCATAACTCTCTCGGGCATAAATGTCACCTGCTCGCATTTGCCTTCGGCATTTTTGCGCCATATCTGATTTGAGCCGCTTTTAGAGCCTATAAAAATAAAGCCGTCTTTTGTCCATTTTCCTCCGCTGCAGGAGGCGATGTCGTAATAATTCACAAGATTAGCCATGATATCTCCTTTCCGATCGCAGATTGCCGTTACTTTAATATAGTTTTATAATATCATAATATAAATCCATAGTCAACAGACAAAATCACTGTATTGTTTGTGCGCTTTTCATAATTTTGTGCTGTAAAAACGGGTTATCCTGACGGATAACCCGTTTAATGCAGTTTAGCTGATTTCCTGTTCCAATGTTCTGAAAATATCATCATCGAAAAAATCAGTTATTGTCATGTCAAGTCCGTCACAAAGCTTTTTAACTGTAATGGCCGACAGATCTCTTCTCTTTTCGTCCATCAGGCTGTAAACCGTTGACGGAGTAACTCCTGATCTGGTAGCAAGTTCATTATATTTAATGTTGGCTCTTTACAAATATTCTGTAAGCGAAGGACAACAGCGTCTTTAATAAGCATATTTTTCACCAAAATCTCAACCTATATCACTCTCTGTTTTAGCAACGCCGTCTCATTCCTTATCGATTTCAATTCTTCCGTTTTCTTTTTCATTTCTCAAACTGCATGTTTTTTTGCCTTTGTAAATTCGGAAGGGTCTGTGGGTTTGATGCGCATACCGTCTTTTCTCACAATCTTTGTGGGAGAGCCAA
>CAJKFC010000043.1 GCA_905199135.1 uncultured Eubacteriales bacterium | reverse complement strand
ACTAATAATGATGATGGTGAAGATGTAAGGATTATAAAAAGCAAGACGCATTATCCTTTTTTTGCTTTTTATATACAAGAACGACAAAAAACAAATACGAAGGGACCGTCCACTGAAGAAGAGCAGTGCATAAAAGAAACTTACGAATACCTTTATAATAGTTTAAGTGAAGATAAGCTTAGAGCATTTTTAAAGAAAAAATACGGCGATGACAATATTGATGAATTAAATTATGTTGATATTCTCAAAGCAGTGAGAGATCAGGTTTTGAACACCACTTTTGTATCAATATCTACAAAAGAGCGCAAGCAAGCAAATATGATTTTTGAAATCCTCAATGCTAAAGGTAAAAATTTATCAGGCGTTGATCTAATAAAAAATAGAATTTTTGAAATAGTAAATGATATAGAACCAGCAGATTATGCCGAAGAAAAGTGGAAATCAATAAAGAATATTTTAAATGCACGCAATGTTGATGCAGGTTTCGTGCAATTTTATCGCTATTTTTGGATTTCTAAATATAAGAAATCTAATGTAAATAAGTTGTATGATGATTTTAAATCCACTATTAAACCGGCAAACAAAGATCGATATAAGAAATTTTTAACAGAAATAGAAGATACCGCAAAAATATATGTTCAAACTGTTTCTCCTCAGAGAAGTGACTTCCAAAATAAGAAAGAGTATTTTGGTCTTGTTCAAAGTGTTAAAGTTATGTCTGATTACTTTAATATAACGCAAGTACGAATAGCTTTAATTGCGTTAATTGAAGCTAAAGAAAAAGGAATTATAACTTTGACACAACTAAAATCAATGGTTTATGAACTCGAGAATTTCCATTTTTCTTATAATGCGATTTGCTCTAAACCCACAAACAAACTCGAAAAGATTTATTCTGCTTTTTCTATTTCTTTAAGAAATTGCAATGATAAAATTGAAGCAAGAAATATTATAAAAGACTTAACTAATCAGTTGAATGAAATTTATGTTTCATATCAAGAATTTGAAAGTGAATTTATCAATTTGACATATACCAAAAAAAGCAATAATTCTGATAATGTAATAACTAAGTATGTTGTTAATAAAATTGCTTCTTATTATGAAGGTAAAGAAATTTTTGAAGATGATGGAAGTATTGAACATATACTTCCTGAATCAAACGATACAAAAAACAATAATATAGGAAATTTGATTTTGTTAGAACAAGTTTTAAATAGAGAAGCGGATTGTTTGGAATATATAGACAAAATTACAGTGTACAAAAAATCATCGTATAAATGGATAAAAGAGTTTGTAAGTAGTAATACAGAATGGTCAGATGATAAGATACAAGAACGATCAAAAAAATTATCTAAATTTTACTACACGAAGATTTTAGCAAAAGATATATCATTAAATGCTTTGAAACGATAATTCGTGACAACAAAATGACAACAGAAATTTGGAGAGTCCATATTTTATGGATATTTCAGATAACTAAAATAACTCGTGCTAAATCACCAATACAAAATTGTTTAAGTGGTGGTTTTCAGGAGCGAGTGGGAATAATACAACAGACTTAACAACTTCAGGCTATTCATATCTTCCAAACAAAACACAATATTTTAAAACTAAAAGGCATTGCTGATCTTTTCGGTCGACAATGCCTTTTTATCTCGGATTCCGGCATATAAATTGTACTATATAAATAAAAACACTATTGTTTTTTCTTTTTAATTGTGATAATATAATAATAGATGCAGAATGCTTATTAACATGTGCGTCCATCCACATATGTCATATGCAGCAATCCGCATAATTTTATATTATTTGGAGGTATCATTATGTCAAAGTCTACCTTTTCCGCCTGCGTAACCGCAAAGGACGGTCTGACAATGGAGTGTGTATCCCGCGGATTTAAAATCAACATGGACGAACCTCAGGCTTTGGGCGGAAACAACACGGGCATGAATCCCGTTGAAGCCATGCTCAACGCTCTCGGCGCCTGCAAGGCCATTGTCGCCCGCTGCTTTGCGAAGGCTCACAATGTGCATTTCACCAATCTCCGCATCGAGCTTACGGGTACTCTGGACCCCGACGGTTTCAGAGGCGTAAATCCCGACGCCAAAATCGGCCTTTCGGAGATACATACAAAATACTATTTCGAATCTGACGAGCCCGACGAAAAGCTTGAGGAGTTTGTCAAGTTCATGGAGAAAACCTGTCCCGTCATGGACACCATCGTGAACACTCCCAAATTTGTCGACGAGATCATACGCATGTAATAATTTGATTAAAACACAAAAAAGGCGTCCCGAAGGACGCCTTTTATCTTTGCTTTTAGCCTATGGCTATCGATGTGCTTTCGGGCAGCTTCTTCTGATCGACCTTGGGAAGAGATATTTTCAGTATGCCGTCCTCATATTTTGCCGCAACATCGCTCGGCTTCATGTCGCCTACATAAAAGCTTCTGCTGCACGAGCCTGTGTAACGCTCCTGACGGATATATCTGCCGTTCTTGTCCTGTTCGTCCTTGTCGAGACCCTTCTGGGCGCTGACGGTGAGATAACCGTTTTCCAAATTGAGCTTTATGTCCTCTTTCTTGAATCCGGGGAGATCTATGTCGACTTCATAGGAGCTCTCTGTCTCCCTGACATCGGTCTTCATAAGGTTTTTGGCGTGTTTGCCGTAAAGGGGATTTCTCTTGCCCCATGCGGGGAACATCGAAAAGTCATCGTCGAAAAATTCATCAAATAAGTTTTCACTGAAAATGCTGGGCAACATAAGTCATTCCTCCAATCATAGCACTTTTTTTGCCCTGCGGGGAGTTCCTTTTGGCACTTCCCTCTTGGAACAGCTTAATAGTAACACTTATTTTTATCAATGTCAAGTGCCGAGTGCTAAAATTCACAAGATCAGTGATTTTTGTTCACAAGTTATGTTATTTTGGGCATTTTTTATGTCCTCCTGCATTTTTTATCAAACCTTGTTGCGCGGCGGAAAGTTTTTTGATATAATTTATTTGTGGGAGTTTGGATTTTCCCCTCCCCTTCATTTTGAGACTTATTTTATAATATATGGAGGAATAACTATGGCAAACGATGTCCGTCCCGAAAATATGGAACGCATTACCAACGAAAAGCTGGCCGCCGCCTTTATCAACGAGCAGGTCGATATAATCCGCCGTGAGGTGGGAGACAAGAAGGTTCTCCTGGCTCTGTCGGGCGGTGTGGACTCTTCCGTCGTGGCAGCTCTTCTCATCAAGGCCATCGGACAGCAGCTGGTCTGCGTCCATGTCAACCACGGTCTGCTCCGCAAAGGCGAGCCCGAGCAGGTAGTCGAGGTCTTCCGCAATCAGATGAACGCAAACCTTGTATATGTCGACGCTGTCGACCGCTTTTTGGACAAGCTCAAGGGTGTTGCCGACCCCGAGACAAAGCGCAAGATCATAGGCGCAGAGTTTATCCGCGTATTTGAGGAAGAGGCAAGAAAGCTGGAGGACATTTCCTTCCTCGCTCAGGGCACAATCTACCCCGACATCATCGAAAGCCATGGTGTAAAAGCCCACCACAATGTGGGCGGTCTGCCCGAAGATATGAAATTCGAGCTGGTTGAACCCCTCAAGCTGCTCTACAAGGACGAAGTCAGAGTGGTCGGTAAGGCCCTCGGTCTGCCTGACAACATGGTCTTCCGTCAGCCCTTCCCCGGACCCGGTCTCGGTGTCCGCTGCCTCGGCGCCATCACCCGTGACCGCCTTGAGGCTGTAAGAGAGTCCGACGCAATACTCCGTGAGGAGTTTGACAAAAACGGTCTCGCAGGCAAGGTATGGCAGTATTTCACAGCCATTCCCGACATGAAGACCGTCGGCGTAAGAGACGGCAAGCGTGCAGACGAGTGGTTTGTCATAATCCGCGCCGTCAACACAGTAGACGCCATGAGCGCCACAATCGAAGAGATTCCCTACGAGCTTCTTCACCACATCACAAAGCGCATAGTGAACGAAGTCCCCGGCGTCTGCCGCGTCCTCTACGACCTCACAACAAAACCCACAGGCACGATAGAATGGGAATAAGAAATTAACTATGTCGGGCGGTTTAGTATATATAATGACTAATCCCTGCCTTGATGGCTGGGTAAAAATAGGCATGACCGAACGCAACGATATCGATCAGCGCTTGAATGAGCTCAACAGCCCCAGCAACATACCGCTGTCATACCGTTGCTATGCAGTCTACGAAGTTGAAAACCCCCTTGAGGTTGAAAAACGCATACACAACATCATCGATCTTATTGACAGTTCTCTGCACGCCAGAGAGGTGCTCACCAACGGGCGCATAAGAGAGAGAGAATTTTTCAAAATTTCTCCCGAAACGGCGTACAGCGTTTTCAGAAATATAGCCGTGCTGCGCGGCGACACGGACAAATTAAAGCTCCATGTCCCCACCGTTCAGCAAGCGCAGGAGGAAGAAATCGCGGACAGCAAAAGCAAGCGTTCGAGATCTTCCTTTAAGATGCTCAATATTCCTGTGGGAGAGACAATAAGCTTTCTGTACAATGAGAATATTGTCGCAAAAGTGCTGGACGACAAAAACCGTGTGGAATTTGAAGGTGAAGACTATTCCCTCTCCTCCCTTGCCCGCAAAATACTCATAGAAAAACACGGCTGGGCGGACAGCGCCAGCGTAAACGGCTGGAAATATTTTACCAAGGACGGTATAATCTTAAATGATCTACGCGATCGGCTGGAGAACACAGGCGACGAAAATTAACCCAATCACAGGCGGCTCTTTGAACCGCCTGTGTCATAAGGAGGTATATCATGTTTCGTGAAATGCGCAGGAAAAGGCAGGCTCTCTCCGGAGAGCTTTGCAAAGAAATACTGAAAAACGGCAGCTGCGGCACCCTTGCCCTTTCGGGCGACAACGGCTATCCCTATGCTGTGCCTATGAGCTATGTCTTTGACGGAGACAAAATATATTTTCACTGCGCCCGTGAGGGTCACAAGCTCGACTGCATAAACCGCTGCGACAAGGCGTCCTTCTGCGTCATCGATGCTGACAGAGTGGTTCCCCTTGAATACACAACATACTTTTCGAGCGTTATAGTCTTCGGCCGTCTGCGTACTGTCGAAGATGACGGCGAAAAACGCCGAGCCATAAACAAGCTGTCCCTGAAGTATGCCCCTTCAGACAGCGAGGAAAACCGCGCCGCCGCCATTGAAAAAGACTTCAAACCCCTCTGTATTCTCGAACTGACCATAGAGCACATGTCGGGTAAGGAGGCCATAGAGCTGACAAAAGCCCGTAAAAACATATGACATAAAAGCCCCTCAGATTCGCGGGGCTTTTATTATGCCTCCTTTGTCAAATACAAAACAATTGTTGCATTTTTTCAAAAGAAGGTCTATAATAAAAAGTACCGTTTTTTGAAAAGTGAGGTAATTACATTGAAACGCTCTTATGAAATTGATATGTGCAACGGGCCGCTTTTAGGCAAGATACTGCGGTTTGCCATTCCGCTCATGCTGTCGGGTGTGCTGCAGCTTTTGTTCAACGCCGCCGACATCGTGGTTGTGGGTCAGTTTTCAGGCAGCACAGCCCTTGCCGCCGTCGGCTCCACAGGCGCACTTAACAACCTTATCATAAATGTTTTCCTCGGCCTTTCCATAGGCACAAGTGTCCTTGTGTCGAGGTATTACGGCGCCAAGAACTGGCCCGCCGTAAAAGATGTGGTACATACATCCATGCTGGTCAGCGCGCTTTCCGGCGTGTTCCTGATATTCTTCGGCATCTTCCTTTCCCGTCCCCTGCTTGAGCTGATGGGAACTCCCGACGATGTTCTCAATCAGGCCGTTCTCTACATGCGAATTATCTTTGTGGGAATGCCCGCCTCCATGATATACAACTTCGGCGCGGCAATCCTGCGCGCCGTAGGCGACACGCGCCGTCCGCTGTTCTTCCTTTTGGCATCGGGCATTATCAATGTCATATTAAACCTGTTTTTTGTCATAGCCTTTAATATGGACGTTGCAGGCGTGGCTCTGGCCACCATCATCTCCCAGGCCATTTCGGCACTTCTTGTCGTGGCCTGCCTGATGAAAAGCGAGGGCAGCTACCGCCTATATCTGAATGAGCTCCGCATCTCCAAGGACAAGCTCATCCAAATTGCAAAGGTGGGACTTCCCGCGGGAATTCAGGGAGCCGTCTTTTCCATCTCCAATGTTTTGATTCAGTCGTCAGTCAATACCTTCGGCTCCATTGCCATGGCGGGAAATACGGCGGCCTCCAACATCGAAGGCTTTGTCTACACCTCCATGAACTCCCTCTATCAGGCCTCTCTGAGCTTTACCAGCCAGAATGTGGGAGCCCAGAAAACAGAGCGTATCGTGCCCATCTTCCTCCGCTGCCTCGGCATCGTCATGGCGATAGGCGGAGGTCTGAGCCTCTTTGTAATGACCTTTGCGCATCCCCTTTTGGGAATATATTCCTCCGACCCCACCGTCATTGAATACGGAATCAGCCGTCTGAGCGTGGTGTGCGCCACCTATCTGCTGTGCGGAATGATGGATGTGGCCTGCGGCTCCATAAGGGGTCTCGGATATTCGGTAACCCCCACCATCGTCTCTCTTACAGGCGCCTGCGGTCTGCGCGTCCTATGGATATACACCTTCTTCCAGATGGAGCACACTCTGTTCTGCCTCTATCTGTCCTACCCCGTCAGCTGGATAATCACATTTTTGGTTCATCTCGTCTGCTTTATCGTCTTCTTCCGCCGCTGGAAAGACCGCGTGACGAATGTTCCGGCAGACAACCTCCGCACCAAATAATAATACATATAAATTATCCCCCGTATATTACGGGGGATTTTTATTTTGTGCCGCCTGTGCGGCGGAGATTCTCTTTAAGGGCTCTCATCGTGCCTGTAATCACCTTTAATTCCCAGTGGGTGCAGTCCGCCAGAAGCTCTGCCATCTCTCTTTCAAAGGCGGCATTTGACTTTTCAAGACTGTCGCACAGCAGGTCGTCGACGGTGACTTCCAATGCGTTGGCAATGCTGACAATGGTGGGCAGACCGAGCTTGGTGGCGCCTCGTTCGATATGTGATATGTTGGATGGCTCCTGACCCGACATCTCGGCCAGCACCTGCTGGGTTATGCCCCTCTCCTTTCTGAATCTTCGAATTCTTATGCCTATGGCCGTGTAGTCAAGCTCCATTTTACCACCTCATTCAAAAAATTCATATAATATTATTGTATATCCGATTCGGATGTGATAAAATAAAGTAAATATCCGAAAAGGACTTGTAATAATATTATTGTCAAATTAACACTGATATATGATTGAGAGGTAATAGCTCATGCGTTTTCAAATGTCCCTGCTGGAATTTCTGTCCTACTGCTCTAAATCCTGCAAACTTTCCGATCTGCACACCCTTGACAGCCACGAAAAAAGCAGGGTGCTCCGTGCTCTGCAAAAAATCTCTCCCGAGGATGCCTCTTTAACGGAGTGGAACGACGCCCTCGATTATCTCACGGGTCAGCCGCCTCAGCCCACCGCCCGCGCCGCCCGTGAGCGCCTTATAAGCTGTCTCGGCAGATCTTTGGAATGAGCATAAAAAAACAGACCTTAAAAAGGTCTGTTTTTTACTCCGCCGGCTCCGACATGACCAATATATCGTCTGTCCTTATGACGGTGGCTCCCTTGGGTATTATGACCCTTCGGTTGCGGTAGATTATGACTACCAGCTCGTCTTTGAGCCCCAGCTCCGATATGGCTCTGTCTGCCCAGGGGTGGTTTTCCTCTATCTTCTTTTCGTATAGCTCTATCTGGTGCTCTCTCGCGGCGGTTCTGCCCATGAGGACAACGGTGTCGTTTTCCATTATCTCGGTGCTGCCCGAGGGCACTATCTTTTCGCCGTTTCTCACCACCAGCACGACTATCGTGTCGGGAGGGAAAACTATATCCCTTATCCTTTTTCCCGCCCAGGAATTGCCCTCGTTCACCGAAAGCTGGATAAACTCAACGGGGGTCTTTTCCGAATAGTCGTTAAAGGTTCTCATGACATCGTATCTGTCGTCGTTCATATTGAGAAGCCTCGACACATATGGTACCAGAGTGCCCTGAAACAGTATCGAAAAGATGACGATAAAGAACACCATGTGGAAGATGTCGTTGTCGGTGACGGCGGGATTTATCGTGGCCATTATGGCAAAAACGATGGAGGCCGCCCCCCTGAGTCCCGCCCATGACACCAGAAGCTTTTGCTCAAGTGTGCTCTTAAAGGGTGTCAGCAAGGCGAAAACCGCCATGGGTCTTGCCGCAAAGGTGAGGAAAAGCCACACGGCAAAGGCCTTGAATGCCACCGAAGGCAGCTGGGACGGAAAAGACAGCAGTCCCAAAAGAAAAAATAGCAGCATCTGCATAAGGCCCGTAATCGCGTCGAAAAAGTTGACCAATGCTTTTTTGTTCCTTATCCTTAGGTTGCCGAGAATTATTCCCGTTATGTAGGCGGCGAGATAGCCGTTTCCGCCGAAATAGGCGGGGGCGGCATAAGCGATGAGGGCTGTGCCCACTATGCACGCCGTGTCAAATCCCGGCACGAGGAACTTGAAATTATTGAGAAACTTCCACGCCAAAAAGGCGATGCCTACGCCGAAAACAGCGCCGAATACCAGCTGTTTCAAAAGCAGCAGCCAAAACTCTCCCCCTGCCGAGCTGCCGTTCATTACGGACAGCACGAGGACGGTGAGCATATATGAAAAGGGGTCGTTGCTTCCGCTCTCCACCTCCAAAAGGGAGGCTGTGCCGTATTTGAGGTTGAGCCTTTTTGATCGCAGCACCGAGAACACCGAGGCGGCGTCGGTGGAGCTTATGACAGAGCCTATGAGAAAGCTCTCCCAAAAGGTGATTTTAAGGACAAAATAACAGAAAAGCCCCACGAGAAAGGCGGTCAGCACTGTGCCCATAGAGGACAGCCACACGGCCTTGACGGCGGTAGGCCTTGCCTCGCTCCACTTTGTGCCGAAGCCGCCGTAGAAGATTATGAATATCAGAGCCACCGAGCAGACCTGCTCGGCTATCACATAGTTGTCAAAGGGTATTTTCACAATGCCGTCCGATCCGAACAGCATGCCCAAAACTATAAAGGCCAGCAGCATGGGTATGCCCAGCTTTGCCGACACCCTGTTGAATATTATGCAGGCGAAAATTACCGCCGCCGTAATTATCAGAAATAAAGCCATACTTCCCCCTGTTCCGTATTTGAAATGTCTATCGTCAAACCACGCTGTATATTATGGTGTATATATCAATATTATACCACATTTTGTAGTTTTTGTCAAAAAACATACATAAAAAAACTCATGCCGAGAGGCATGAGCCTTTGTATTTCAGAGATTTTCTCCTATAAATCCGTCTATGTACTCCAAAAAGTCTCCCGACAGATAGGCTTTGAGCTTTTTCGTCGTCGTCTCGTTGAGTATAGCCCTTTCCCCGCTGTATTCCACGGTTGCCATGGCGCACCAGGTTATCCCCCTTAAACATGTGACGGGGATATAGAGCATGGTCTGCTCCTCTATGCCGCAGGTGTCGAATCTGCCGATAGACGCCGAAATATACCTTTTTATAAAGTCCTTTGTCTGCTCTTTTGTCAGTATGACATCGGTCTTCCAAAAGGTGGTTGTAGGGGCGAGAAAATGTCCCAAATCCTGGGCGGGAGTGCTGCAAACAGGCTTTTCCCAGTCGACGAGATAGTTTTTCCTGCCCTCGCCGTTTATCAGGAAATTGGTGGAGTTGAGCTCGGTGTTTACGCAGCATTTGTAAAGGCCGTCAAGATTTCTGTCTGCCGCCCTCATGCCTTTTTCCAGCATTTCCGATATCATTTTTTCGGTTTTGCCGTCGGCCTTTTCCCACTTTCTGTACTTTTCGAACATCTCAAGGCACTCGTCCAGAATGGCTTTAACGGGGTTTTCGGGGGTTATCAGCGAGTGATTTTTAGGCAGAGCCACGCTGTGTATGTCGGCAAGGCAGTCTGCCGCAAGCATGAGCTCCGATTTATAATCAAGATGGTGACCCTCCAAAAACTCCATGACCATCACGCCGTTTTCAAGCTCTTTTCCCTCGGCAAAATATGCCCTCGGCGTCCTGCCCGAGCTTTCCAAAAGCTTTAAGGCGGAAAACTCATATTCTATCTGATTTTCAAGATGCATCTGACTGCCGAAATTTACCCTGAGCAAAAGCTTCTGCCCCGTCACGGGGTGGGTAAAGACATAGTTTCGGTTGTACTCCCCCTGGGCCAAAAGACGGTATTCCTCGGTCTTTTCTTTGGGCAGGCCCAGCCTTTCCCTGTATTTTTCGCTTTTTATATACTTTTCAAGTCCCGGTATGTCCCTCATAATTCACCTTATATCCCTGTAAGCCTCGGCTATTCGGCCTATGTCCTCTCCGTCTCTGTACCTTTTTCTCAGCCTGTTCATGAGCCACATGACCCTGATCCTGCCGAAAAATGTCGGCGGGAACCGCCTTGCCGAGGTGATTATCCTGTCCTTTGTCATGGCTGTTTTTACGCCCTTTTCCCTTAAAGTCAAGGAAAAGCGGTAGTCCTCCATTATCGGTATCTCGGGGAACATGCCCGCCTCGAAAAACAGCTCACGCTTTATAAATATGCCCTGATCGCCGAACATAATGCCCCTTTTTGCCCTCATATTGGATATAAAGCGGCATATGCCCATGAGCAGGCTCTGTGTGTCAAAGGCTATGCCGAAACAGCCTGCGTCGTGCCTTTCCAGAGCCTTTTCTGTCTGCTTTATAAAATCTTTCGGCGGCAGGCTGTCGCAGTGGAGGAAAAAGAGACGGTTTCCCGATGAGGCGAGAGCCCCCTCGTTCATCTGTCTCGCCCTGCCCTTTTTGGCGTTTATCAGCCTGAAATGGGGCCTTATGAGACTTTGCGTGCCGTCGGAGCTTCCGCCGTCGGCAAAGATTATCTGACATTTATGCCGAAACGGCTCTAAAAAGTCCTGAAGCCTTTCTATGGTCTTTGCCTCGTTATAGGTGGGTATTATCACCGAAAGTCTGGGGATTTTGCTCAAAAACTCCGCCGTATGGCTGCGCGCAAGCTCCCTGTCGCGGTACATTCTGAATCTGTATCCGTCTAAATCCTCCACCTCGTCCATGTCCTCAAGGGTTTCGGTAAAGCCTGTCGAAAGGCCGTTTCTCCTGAGATTTTCCAATGTGTTTTTCCACACATCGCTGTGGCCGTAAGAGCCTATCTCAAAGGGGGCTTTGAGGGGCTTTTTCATGCCGACGAGATAATATCCGCCGTCGGCGGTGCGGCCGAAAACCACATCGTTTTTCAAAAGCTCGCCGAAAGCCCTTTCGATGTGTTCGGCTTTTACCTCGGGAATATCGCTGCCCGTCAGAAGGCACATGTCGTATCCCTTTTCCAAAACCGTCTTTAAGGCGCAGTACATCTTGTCTCCCAAAGACCCGTCGGTCTGGGGAAAATACTCGGCCTCTCCCAGTATATTTCTTATCTTTTCCTGTCCGTCTGCGGGAGTAAAGCACACAAAAATATCACAGTCTGTCTTTTCATACTGCGCTTTTATGTCCTTTAAAAATGCCGTATGCAGATTTTCGCACTGCTCGGCCGTAAGGCTCGGCATCATTCTCGTCTTGGTACAGCCCGCTGCGGGCACTCTGGTAAAGATTATAATGGCTTTTCTCATTTGGCGGCTGTTTTCTTCTTCCTGTCTGTGTATACTTTTTTGAATGTGACCACGAGGGCCGACAGGGCGAACAGTATCATAAGGCCTGTAACCATAACTTTTGCCCCTCCTGTCAGCATGCTTCCCACATAGGAGTAAATGAGGGTGGCAGGCAGCTGTCCTATGCCTGTGGCCACCATAAAGGAGCCGAAAGACATTGATGTGAGCCCTGCCGCAAAGCTGACATAGTCGAAGGACACAAAGGGCAGCAGACGGCATATGAGAATGGCGTTTTTGCCGTATTTCTCAAAAAACTCGTCTATCTGCTCCACTCCCGCCTTGCTGGTGATTTTGGCCACAACATCTCTGCCCAGCACTCTGGCTATGCAGAAGCACATGGCGGCTCCCGCCATGGCGCTCGTCCACGAGAGTATCGCCCCCTGCCACCAGCCGAAAAGGTTGGCGTTTGCAAAGGTCAGCAAAAAGGCGGGCAGAGGAGCCGCCACCGACTGAAGTATCATGAGGGCGAAGGATACCAGGGCGGCATACACGCCGTAGGACGCCACAAACTCCTTGACTACGGTGAAATCTCCGCCGGCGAACATTTTGAAAACGGTGTTCATGGTGGTGTTTACAGGCTCCACGAAAAAATATACCGCCGTCAAAAGGACGATTATCCCCAGCAGAACTATTTTTCCTCTGTATTTCTTTATATATTCCATAACTTCTCCTAAATAAATTTGGCCTTGGCGCGGTTGAAAAATCCGCCGTTTAAAGCCGCTTTTTCCCCTGTCTCCAGTATTTCGGACAGAATATGGACGGTTTCTCCGCCGTTTCGGCCGATATATCCCGCGCAGGAGGCGCAGTAGGTGTATATCTCACCGCCCGCCTTTGAGATTATCTTATTGCACATTCCTCTCGAAAGCTCCTTTTCGGTTATAAAGGCACAGCCGCCGAGACCGCAGCACTGTACTCCCTCTATCACCGAAAGATTGGGGGCAAAGGGGGCGATATGGCTCAAAATGACCTGTTCATGCCTGTCGGGACAGGGCAGAAACATCTTTATGTCCTTTTCTGCCGTCTTTCCCAGACCCAGCTCATATAGCTTTTCATATATGCTTACAACCCTTATGTCAAGTCTCGGCTTGAGGTAATGGTAGCAGTTGGGGCAGACCATTATGAGCTCCTTCACGCCGTCCTCCTTTAGCTTTGCCGATATTCTTTTTGTTATCTCCTTTTCCTTTTTGGTAAGTCCCAGCTCGGAAATCGGCTTGCCGCAGCAGTCGAAAACCACCCCTATATCGGCCTTTTCCGCCAAAAGGTCTATGAGCCTTTTTGTGGTTTTCGGATAAAAGGAGGGAAAATTGCAGCCGGGAAAGAGGACGCTCTTCTTTTTGCCGTGCCTGTAATTTTTAAAAATATAGTCTGCCTTTTCAAAAATCACGGCGCCGAAGCCCTTGGCGGGCGGCTTTCCGCCGTTTTTTTCCACCTGATTTATCCTCATATCGAGCATGATCTTCCTGCCGTCTATGCCCTTGGGGCAGACGGCGGTGCACTCTCCGCACAGAAAGCAGCCGTATGCCAGATCGGAGAGTTTTTCCTCATCGCCTATATCTGCCTGATATTTTTTGAGAAAATCACATTTCGCGGTGCACAGTCCGCAGTGGACGCAGTCTTTGGCCATATCATTCCTCATTTTTTATATAGCGTTTTTTGAATATTATACCCAATGCCGTCACCGATACCGCAAGGACGGCAGCCGTCGCCAGATAGAGCCATCTGTTCTCGCTGTCGGCGATTCCCGCCGTGCCTATGGTATACATGGCGGTGCCCGGCAGCATAAACACGAGAGAGCCTATGGTGAATACCGAAAGCTTTATGTCGGTGACGCCGTAGGCGAAGTTCTGAAGATTATAGGGGAAGAGAGGTATCAGCCTTGTGAGCATGAGGATAAAGAGCTGATTTTTGCCCCCCTCGTCAAAAAGCCACTTTTTGATGTATTTGTTTTTCATGGCCATGGGCTTTACGCTGTCCTTGAGAAAATACCTTGCGGCGGCAAAGGCCAGCACGGCTCCTATGGTAGTTGCCAGAGAGCACAGCACAGTGCCCCAAATGGGCCCGAAAATAAGCCCCGCAAACACAGCGAAAGTGACCCCCGGCAGAGCGAGAGCCACGCAGCCCACAACGGTGACGGCCACATACACGGCCGACGCCAGAAGGATATTTTCCTTTGCGGTGTTTTTCAAAAGCTCAAGGCCGTCCCCCGTGATATAGTCCGACCATCCGAATATGCTGTTGAGCACCAAAACGGCGGCGGCCGCCGCCGCGAATATCAGGATCTTTCTATGCTTTTTCATTTTTTCCCGTAAGCAGCACCGCCATAGTCTTTACAATCTGAATGACCGAGACAAGGGCGAATATCATAGCGAGAAAGTTGAATATCTTCAAAGTCTCCACCGAATATATCAAGGCGAAGATTATTGTAAACAGTGTAAAGCCTGCGGCGATAACTCCGTCCGCTGCCTTTAATACGGTGATATTCTTTCTCTTTTTCCACAAGATCAGCAAAAGAGCCGCAAGCATGAGGGCCAGAATTATAATTCCCACAGTCTCAATGGTTTCCATGGGATATTTTTTTGCCCACTGCTGATTTTCGTACACTATAAAGCGGTTTACGCCCATTATCTTTTTGGACAGCTTGTTGAGTACATACGCCCCTATGAGAAGCAGTACCTCCAGCACCGAAACCGTCCAATAGGCTATTGTTTTTATTTTTCCGTTGTTCTTCATTTTCCTTTACCACAAGAATAAGCGTCGCCGTAAAACGGCAGCGCTTATTCTCAAATGTCTTTCTTTAATTATTCGGCCTTGTCTGTGCTCATCTCGCCGACAGTCATATACTGGCAGTCGTCTGTTCTGGGATCGCCGACCTGTACGGGACGGCTCTCGTCCATGACCCACTGATGCCAGCCGCCGTCATAGAGGTGAATGTTTGTGTAGCCCTCTTCATAGAGAATGAGGAAGGGAGTTGTAGCTCTCCAGCCTGTGCCGCAGTAGAAGGCCAGGTCGTTGTCGAGTGTTGCGTCGAACTCTGCGAGATATTTTGCAACTGTGTCGCTCTCGACGGCTATGCCGTTTTCGTCCTCATAGTCGCCGGAATCCTTGCCCCAGATAGCGCCCTTGGGCTCGCCTGCCTGAGGAATGTAGCTGTAGCCGCTTGTCTCGCCGATGAACTCCTCCCAGGAGCGGATGCTGACCAGTCTGAAGTTGTCGTCGTTTTCAAGCTTGTCCTGTACCTCGTCGATGGAGTATACATACTCGGGATGTGCGGGGATTTCTACGCCGAAATCCTCCTCTGTGGGAGTGGGCTCAATTATGCCGCTCTCTGTCTCAAAGCCTGCCTTCTCCCATGCCTCAAAGTTGCCGTCGAGAAGCTTTACATTCTCAACGCCTGCCCAGAGGCACACGAAAGCGACGCGGTTGTGACCTGAACCGTAGCAGATGACTGTGGTATCCTTTGTGATGCCGTAGTCCTTCATGACCTGAGTGATTTCCTCACCTGTACGGATATTCCAGTATACTTCTTCTTCAATATAGTCTGTGTTCATGTGAACTGCGCCGGGAATGTGGCTCTTTGCGTAGTCGGAGCTGTCGTCGACCTCACCCCATGCGGTGTGGATGATGACATAGTTCTCAGACTCGGGCTGCTCGCCCTGGATGACGCTGTTGACCCACTCGGGAGTTACATATACCTTTGTCTTTTCGACAGCCTCGACCTTTCCCTCTGTGGAGGCCTCTGTGGAAGCAGTCGTTGTATCTGCCGTTGTAGTGTCGGCAGCAGTGGTTTCTTCGTTGGAACTGCAGCCTGCCAGCATAGCGAGGGCCATAATAAGGCAGAGAGCAAGACTTACCAATCTCTTCATTTCCTTTTCTCCTTTATCATACTTTATTTGCTGTTTTTCGAGCAATACTATTATATTGCCTATGTTAACATATGTCCAATAGAAATATTTAATATTGCAAAGTTATTTATTGATAAAATCGATAGGTAATTTCTGCATATCTGTCTGATTTGCATAAAATTTATATTTACATATTGACATTTTGTTCAATATCAGTATAAAAAAACCGCCTGCTTGGCGGTTTTTCAACCATTTGCACAGGTGGCAAATTATATTAAGATTTTGTTA
>CAJKFC010000042.1 GCA_905199135.1 uncultured Eubacteriales bacterium | reverse complement strand
ACCGCGTGTCGTTCCGCTCGGCGGCGAGTGCCGCCGCATTATTTTCCTGTTTTTCAAAAATCTGTCCCCTTTCGGCCGCTTTGTTTGTCTATAAGGCAAAGGGGGGATAAAGATGAAAAGTTTTATATATAAAATTGACAGATTTATCGGCATCGCCGCCCTTTTGACTGTTATATTTGTAATTGCGCATATATCGGCTTTGAGCATAAAACCCCCATATCTCGGCAATTTTCCCTGTGAAAGCATACATGAAGGCATGGAAAATGTCAACACTGTGGTTTTGGCCGAGATGAAAAGCACCTACGGTCAGAAGACAAAGTTTGAAATGTCGGAAATCCTGCGGGGAGACATGAGGGAAAAGACCTTTTGGGTGAGATTTTACAGCGAATACCTTGAAAAGGGCAAGACCTATCTGCTGTTTCTCCAAAAGGAAGACAGAGTGACCGAGGACGGCGAAACATATCTTATTTTCAATAAAAACGCCATATTCGAGGTGAAAGAGGACGGAACTTTAGAGGGAATTACACAGCTTGGGGATAAATATCTGGAGCCGGTGGGCAATACCGTGGAGGACATCGAGGTCTTTCTCAAGAACTATACCTTCTCCCCGGTGCCCCCCATATATGACACAATGAACTCTCTCGAAGAGCTGTGGGAAAATGCCGACAATGTGTCTGTGGTGCAGTACCGCGACGATATGTATGGCCGTTATTACGACATAACGGTGCTCAATGAGCTTACCCTCAAAGGCGAGAGCGGCGAGGCTTCGCCGAGGGTGACGGGCAGGCGCGACCTCGACCTTAAAGATAAAGAAATCTATATAATGTTTTTCAAAAACAGGGGTACAGACACCGACGACTGGCAGCTTTTGACGAGATACGATTCGGTATATCCCATAGACAGCCAAGAGGCGCAAGAGATTCTCGAAATGGCAGGCTGTGAGGATTTTTACAAAGGGTGAGATTTTTATGAAAAAGCTTCTCCGCAAAACCGACAGATTTTTGGGCGGCTTTCTCGGCGCGGCCATTTTGGCGGCGATTGTTTTCGCCTACTTAAAGATATTCATATGGGGCGATCTCCCTCAGAGCGGCGAGCTCAAATGGTCTCTCGGCAGCCTTGAACAGGTGACAAAGGAGTGCAACACGGTTCTTTTGGCAAAAGCCCTGTACAGCGACGGCGAAGGGGTGAAATTTGAAGTAAAAGAACTCCTTGCAGGGTCGCTTTTAGAGGAGGAAATCACCGTTTACAGAGGGGGCGTCTCGGTAAAAACAGGCAGGGATTACCTGATGTTTTTGAGAAAAGAGGATAACTCCTCCATGAGCGAAGGAGAGTTCCGCATTATGGATTACAACGCCGTATACGAGGTGAAATCTGACGGCAGCCTGAAAGGCGTCAGCCGCAAGGGCGACGAATATCTCAATGACATAGGCAATACCCTTGAGGACATGAAAAAATATTTAAAGCTCAGCGAAATGCAATGGGTCGAGCCTGTGTATAATAGTTGCGGCACCCTTTCCGAGCTGTGGGAAAAGGCTGACAATGTGTCGGTGGCGTGGATTTATGACGGTAAAGGCGTCGTCAGGGGCAGCGCAAAGCTCCATGTGGGAGCCCTCGCCACCTTGAAGGGCAGAGAAAGGGAGCTGTCCCAAATGGTGTGGGGCACGGCAGGGCAGCAGCCCGAAAAGGACAGGATATATGTGATATTTTTCGAAAACCGAGGCACATATCTTCCCGACTGGCAGCTTCTTACGAGATACGACTCGATTTATCCCATCGAGAGCGAGGAGACGCAAGCGATTCTCAAAATGGCGGGCTATGAGGGAAAGGCAGAGGATTTTATCCCATAGCAAATATAAAAAAGGGCGGGTTTATCCGCCCTTTTTTCGTCTGTTTTACAGAAAGTGTAAACAATTTTTCCTCTTTAAAAAATCAGTTGACACGCCCTCTCTATGATAATATAATATATCTTGTGCATAAAAAGGGGGTAGATAAAACATGACAGAAACCAAAAAACCGAACCTTTTCGCCCTTACCTGGCCGATATTCATAGAGCTTGTCCTTCAGATGCTCATGGGCAACATCGACCAGATAATGATATCGAAATACAGTCAGACCGGCGTGGCGGCGGTAGGCAACGCCAACCAGATACTCAATTTTCTTGTGCTTGCCTTCAATGTGCTGTGCGTGGCGTCGATAATCCTCATCACCCAGCATAAGGGCGCCCATCAGGAGGGCGAGGTCGAAAAGATATATTCCCTGTCCATAATGACAAATCTCGTGGTCAGCGGAGCCATAAGCCTTATAATCTTCGTATTCGGCAGGACATTTTTCCGTATGATGTCGGTGCCCGCCGATGTCTTGGACGAAGCCACCATATATATGATGCTGACAGGCGGCTTTATATTTTTGCAGTCGCTGTCGCTGACATATTCGGCGCTGCTTCGAAGCAACCACCGCATGAAGGAGAGCATGGTGGCCGCCGTCACCATGAATATTCTCAACATCATAGGCAACGCCGCCCTTATAAACGGCATAGGCCCCATACCGCCCCTCGGCGTGGCGGGCGTCGCCATATCTACAACGGTCAGCCGTGTCATCGGCGTGCTTCTCATGGCGAGAATGTTCAAGAAATATGTGGGAGTGCCTATTTCCTTTAAAAAGCTCAAACCCTTCCCTACCACACTTTTCAAAAAGCTTCTCGGCATAGGTCTGCCGTCGGCGGGTGAAAACTTCGCTTACAGCCTTTCGCAGATAGTGATAATGAGCTTTATAAACCTCTTCGGCACGACGACCATAACGGTAAAGGTCTATTCCTCCATGCTCGCCATGGTGACATACATACTGACTTCGGCCATCGCCCAGGCCACACAGGTGATCATCGGACATATGCTGGGGGCAAGGCAGGTGGAGGAGACCGACAAGAGGGTGTGGAAAACCCTCAGAATATCCATGCTTTCCTCGTTTGTGGCGTCCCTCATTCTGCTGCTGTTTTCCGACTTTTTCTTCTCCCTCTTCACAAGCTCTCCCGAGGTGCTCAAAATGGGCAAGACGATACTGTTTATCGACCTGTTTTTGGAGCAGGGCAGAGCGGTCAATATCTGCTTTGTCAGATGTCTCCAGACGGCGGGCGATATTAAATTCCCCGTCACACTGGGCATTTTCTCCACATGGATAATCGCCGTCGGACTGGCGTATATCCTTGGCGTCGTCATGAATCTGGGACTTGCCGGAATATGGCTTGCCATGATGACCGACGAGCTGTTCCGCGGCGTGGTGTTCATACTGCGCTGGCGCAAAGGCGGCTGGAAAAAGATAAATCTCGTGGACTGATGATATGAGAAACAAAAACAACAAGCATCTGGGCATCGAGGTCGACCCCGAGCTTCACAGAAAGCTCCACTACATAGCGAAATACGAGGGCAGGTCTGCAAACGGTCAGATACTGTGGCTCATACGCAGATGTATCCGCGAGTTTGAGGAGCAGAACGGCCCGATAGAAAATCAGGACAGCGATAAATAAAAAAAACCTCCCTCGGGAGGCTTTTTTAGTATTACCTGCGGTAATGCCAAAGTATAGAATATAAGTATTAGACATAGCTGAATATTAGCGCTATACTGTAAACAGAGAAAAACTGCCGACGGCTTTACTGAAAAGGAGAGAAAACATGAACAAGCTTGGCTTTGGATTTTTGAGACTGCCCCTTGATGAAAACGCCGAGCCCCAGTGGCCGCTGATTGAGAGCATGGTGGACGAGTTTATCGCAGGCGGCGGCACATATTTCGACACCGCCTATACATATCTTGACGGAAAGAGCGAACAGGCCGTAAAAAAGGCTGTGGTAGAGAGACACCCCAGATCGTCGTTCAGGCTCGCCGACAAGATGCCCTCGTGGAAGGTGACCTGCCTTGAGGACAGGTATTTCAAAGAGCAGTGCGAGCGCTGCGGAGTGGACTTTTTCGATGTCTATCTTCTGCACTGGCTCAACAGGGAAAATTACGCCGTCGCCGAGAGGTTTGACGAGTTCGGCTACCTTGAAAAGCTGAAAAAACAGGGAAAGATAGGGAAAAGCGGATTTTCCTACTACGGCGACGCCGCAATGCTGGAGGAGATTTTGTCGGCTCATCCCGAGGTGGATATAGTTCAGCTTCAGATAAACTATCTCGACTGGGAAGACCCCGCCATGGAGGCAAAAAAATGCTATGACATCGCCGCCCGTTTCGGTAAAACCGTGGTGGTCATGGAGCCTGTCAAGGGCGGAACGCTGGCCGATCTGCCGCCGAAAGCCGCCGAAATGCTCCGTGAAAAGGCTCCCCACAACAGCCTTGCCTCGTGGGCAATTCGTTTTGCCCAGTCACTCGACAAGGTGGAGACGGTGCTCAGCGGAATGAACACCATGGAGCAGCTGAGGGACAACATGAGAGACACGGAGCCCGTGACAAAAGAGGAATGTGAGCTTTTGAAAAAGGCGGCCGCCGTAATAGCCGCAGACACCGCCATACCCTGCACAGCCTGCCGCTACTGCGTGAAAAACTGTCCTAAAAACATCGCCATACCGGAATATTTCCGCATTTACAACGGGTGCAGCCGATTCCCCAAGGAGGGCTGGAAGATGGAACCGGTATTCGCCGCGGCTGCCGAGAAAAACGGAAAGCCGTCGGACTGCATAAAGTGCAGAGCCTGCGAGAGAAACTGCCCCCAGCAGATACCCATAACCGACTGGCTCAAAAAGGTGTCGGCGGTATTTGAAAAATAACTTTCCGTGAAACAAATAAAAAGCCTCCCGAGGGAGGCTTTTTATTATTTATTGCGGTCATCTGAAATAAATAGGTCTATTATAATTTTTGCGATTGCCTTTGAATCGTGATTTTGGGATAATTTAGTGGGAATCTGAGAAATTTTATCGAGAAATTGATTGGTGAGTTTTGACTGCAGTATTTGTGTAATCCAATCTATGTCGTTTACGCTTTTGTTTCCTAAATAAATTTGCTCAAATATGTAGATGGAACCTTCACCTAAAGCAGCCACTATACTTCCCGCCACGATACTGTTCAAGACCGATACTCCGAGATTTATGCCGGGAATTGCTTTTAATGCCGACAGAGCAGCTTTGGCAGCCAAGCTTACGGCTCCGACATCGACTATTTTGTTGAGCATGTCTTTGGAGGCGTCATTTTGCTTTATTCCGTATATTAAAGAAAGCGATTTGAGGAGAGCCAATTCGGTAGGAACAAGTATGGTTGAGTCCGGTATGGGAATGGGAACAGCGCCTACGACAGCAGCGGTGACAGTAGAGGCGGCTACTATACTGTGAGCAAAGGATTTTTTTCGCGAAAGCTTGAAATTATTTAAATCCTTTTCACCTGCTTTGATACCCTCGGGAAGCCATTTGTTAGTTATATCGATAAGTTCTGCTATTCCGTATGGCGGAGCATAGGCGGTGTCACTGACCACAAATATGGAGGCAACCACAGGTACTATTTCCTTGAAATTTCTGTCTTTCTTGTTTTTATAGAAAGCTTCCTGAATCATTTTGACATTTTTGTCTCTGTCAGGGATAGAAAATGATTTTGTGATAACTGTCACTATGGGAACAGAAGGCCATATTTTTGTAGCCCTGATTAAATTGTCAATGGTTTTAGGGAAAAGCTTTGAAGAAGTTCCGTCTACGCAAAACCATATAACATTTATCTGATTATCTTCCTTTCCATCTTTTGCACATTCTTTAGACCATTTTTGCACCGATCTTATGGCAGAAAGCTCTTTAAAAAATGATGGCTCAAACCCCACTGTGTCTATAAGCCTGAAAGGGATTTGCTCATTTTCATAAATGGCAAGTTCCTTAGTTGTGCCGGTACTGCCGAAGTTTGTAAAGGCACGATCTTCGCCGAGAACGGCATTTATTAGTGTAGATTTTCCTACGCCTGAATTTCCGATAAGCAATACATTTCCTTTTTTCATAAAATTTCCTCTCTTATGTTTTATTAAGGGTGCAATTTTATCCCTCATAAGATGTATTGTTTTTTCTGCGAAGTTTTCCGCTAATCGCTCACCAGTTTCAGCCATTTACGGCCTTTGAAGCGGGCCATGTAAAAGGCGGCGCGGACAACCCAGTCGAGACACATGGCGAGGTATATTCCGTAGACGCCGAAGGGCAGGGCTACGCCCAGAAGATAGGAGCCCAGCACCCTTACCACCCACATGGAGGCGGTGCCTATGATTAGGCAGTACTTTGTGTCTCTCGCACCTCTGAAGCCCTGGGGGGTGTTGAAAGAGGGGGAGAAAAAGGGCATGAACACGCCGTATATCACCATGAGACCCCATGCGATGAACACGACCTCGCGGTCGCGGCTGAATATGTATGCCATGGGATAGGTGAGGGTCATGCAGACAAGCCCCACATAGAGGGACCATGTGAAGGTCTTGCTCTGGAGATAGGAGAGGGTTTTGTATACGGCGTCCTTTCCGCCTGCGCCCGCCCTCTGACCTACGAGGGTCACTATGAGGACATTGGCCGCCATAAGGGGCAGCTGGCATATCTGACACAGGGAGTTGGCCACATTGTAGCCCGAGATTGCGGCGGTGCCCATGGCCGAGACAAAGACCTGGACTATGAGCCTGCCGCCGTGGAACATGAGATTTTCCAAAGCCACGGGGATTCCCACCGAAAAACAGAGCCTTATAAGCTCAAAATCCGGCTTGAAATGAAAAATATCGGGGAGAGAAAGGTGATATGAGGGGGACATGAGCTGCCTTATGCAGACGGCGTTGCCCGCCAGAAGGGACAGCACGAGAGACAGCCCCACATGAAAGGCCGAGCCATTCATAAACACTACGAAGAAAAGGCTGACGGCGAGGTTTACCACATTCATCACTATCGTCGCCCTCATAGGGGTCTTGGTATCTCCCGTCGACCTCATGCCGCCCGATATCTGGTAGTATATGAACCAAAGGGGAGTTGCGAATACCGTTGTGGAAAAATACTCCACGCTGGCGGCCATGACATCGGGCTCCACCTGGCCGTAAAGGCCCGTGAGCAGCGGAGTTTTGAAGAGAATGAGCAGCAGCATGACGATAAGACTTATAAATGTGCCCGACACCAGAGCCTGCTCAAAGCTCCTTTCGGTGCGTTTTCTGTCGCCTGCGCCGACGCTTTGAGCCACTATGACGGCGCCGCCCTGGGACAGGGAGTTAAAGGTCATAAAGACCACGGTGTTGAGCATGTTTATTTGTCCTACCCCTGCAAGGGCCGCCGTAGACACCAGTCCCACCACTATGGTGTTGGCTATGCCCAAAAAGGTGGAGCTGGCCTGCTCCACCAAAATAGAGGGAAAAAGGCTCTTTTCCCTCTCTCTTATGTCGTCAAAGGGGGCTTTGGGAGATACAAAAATATTTCTCATGTCGTCCTCACATGCAAAAAGGCAGAGAAAGCTCTGCTTTTTTATTTTTTTATTTGAATCTGTAAACTATTTTTTTCTCAAGGGGTACTTTGTTTTTTGCGCCTGTGGGGTGTCCGAAATTGCCCGAGGCTTTCTCGGGTATCTGATTGTCGAGAAAAACAGGGACATCGAGGTCGTTTTCTCCCTCTTTTTCCTCTATCTCAATGACGGATTCCTCTTTTTTGCCCTTTTTGGGAGAGATGAGCATGCCGAGGACAAGACCTCCCAAAAATGCTGCGAGCATCAGAAGAGCCTGCTTTACAGAGACGGCGTGGGAGCGGATATAGATGACTTCGGGCAGTTTTTTCATGGTGTTACCTCCAAATATTTTTATATATTTTATAGACGCGTTTCGTCATATAAGCGTTATTTTTCAAGATACAGGATACCTGCGCAGTGGGAAAAGCTTTTGAACTTCATATCGGGGAAAAACTCTCTGATCTCGTCGAACACAAAATAGTATTCGTCGCTGTCCCAGCTGTCTTTCGCCTCTTGGCGGCATTTTTCCAGAAGAGCGCGGTTTTCAAAGGCCACATCGCCTATATAAAGGCAGCCGCCCTCTTGAAGCAGGGAGACAAGCTGCTTTATAAAGCTGACTTTTTCCGTGTCGGTCAGATGGTGGAGAGAATAGGTGGCGACTATGGCGCCGTATTTCCTCACCGTCAGGCGTTCGTCGACGCCCTCTGAAAAATCCTTGCAGAAAAGCTCGGCTTTCGGCATCTTTTCCGCCGCCGCGGCCAGCATTTTCGGGGAGAAATCCTGTCCGAAAACCGAAAGTCCCTGTTCATAGAGCTTTGAGGACAGAACCCCTGTGCCGAGACCTATGTCCAGCACCGTGCCTGAGTGAGAGGACAAGACGGCGCTGTATATCTCGCCCAGTATCTCCTTATATCCCGCAAAGGGATATGTACCCTGCTTATCGGACAGACTGACGCTTTTGTCGTAGCCGTCGGCCCACAGATCAAAACCCTTGCTGCCTAACATATCTTCCTCCGCTCAGCTTTCCAAAAGTTTTTTCGCCATGTCGCGGTTGAGCTTTTCCTTTTTCTGAAGCTGTGCCTTTATGGCGGAAAAATCGGGGGATTCTCCCGTCAGCACCCTGTCGATCTTGTCTTTGAGCCAGTCGGACGAGAGGGACGAAAGAGAGACGCACATGTCGCTGACACCCACAAGGCGGGCGAAACTCTCCACCTTTATGTCGTATGACACGGCGGCGAAGGGAGTACCGGCGCAGAAGGCGAATATCAGCGCGTGGAGACGGACGGCGCACAGAAGCTTCATTCTGCTCAAAAGTCCTATGGTGAGGGAGACATCGTCGGGGGTGTCCACTATCACATAGGGAGTGTCCATCTTCTCGGTTATCTTTACGCAGACCACCTGGTCGTGGGGCTTTCTCATGGGCAGAAAGACGGCGGTCAGACCGTATTTCTCATAGGCGTATTTTGCGGCGTCGGAGTAGACGCTGTAACTTTTGAACTTGCCGCTCTCCCTTATGGAGAAGCAGATGTATTTTCCCGAAGGGTCGAGGCCCTGGCTCTCCATAAACCTGTCTGTCCTGGCTTCTTCCGCCTTTTTGAGGTGGACGGCGGGGTCGGCGGTGAGGGTGTAGCTCTTTTTGGTTATTTTCAGGGAGTCAAGCTCCTCCTTTGAGCCGTCGTCGCGGACGGTTATCACATCGGCGCAGTTGTTGATGATGACCGACGCCAATTTTCTCGGGAAGCTGCCCTTTATCTTGCCTATGCCGCAGCCGTAGAGCATGACCTTCTGACCGAAAATCTTGGCCAGCACTATGGCGAAAAGGTAGAAAACCAAAGAGCGGTTGCTGGTGACATTCTGTATAAGAGTGCCGCCGCCGCTTATAAACAGCTTTCGCTTGAGCATTTGGGGAATGAGGGCGGGGATATTAAAGGTGGAGACCGCCCTTGTAAAATGTGTCACCGCCGCTTTTTTGGGGCTTCGGGACATGACCGTTATCGGCATCAGCGGGTCGATGGAGCGCATGTCGCCTATGATGGCGGTGAGTATGGCCTCGTCGCCCGAGTTGCCCATGCCGTAGGCACCGCAGATGAGCACGCCCTGCCTGCCCTTTCGTTTTTTGAGCATGACGGCCTGTTCATATATCTCGGCCTGCCTTTTTGCCATGTTTTCCGAGGAATAGAGGCTTTCGGCGGTGGCTTTGAGCCTTTGGGCAAAATCAGTTATGAGCTGTCTGTCCTTGGACAGCTCCACAATGTATTTGGCAAAGGTGTCCACATCTCCCGAGCGGAAGACAAAGCCGTTTTCGCCCGACTTTATCATGTCGGTGACACCGCCTACATCGGAGGATATGACGGCGCAGTCGGCCCTTATGCCCTCTAAAATCGAATATGGGAAGGACTCGGAGATGGAGCACAGCACATCAATGTCGCAGGCGGCAAAGAAACGGTTTATGTCTTTTACCCAGCCGCAAAAGCATACAGCGCTGTCTATGCCGAGATCCTTTGACATCTTTTTTAGCTCCTCGGTGCTGTCACCGTCGCCGCCGATGAGCAGGCGGAGCTTTTCATTCTGCTTGTAGGCGGCGGAAAATGCCTTTAAAAGGGTGGGAATGTCCTTGACGGGGGTCAGACGGGCGGCTATGCCCAAAACGCACTGGCTGCCGTCAAAATCGAGACCCAAAGATCGGAGATATTCCCCTCTGTCAAACCGGGGCTTTTTGACCGAAAAATCGAGACCGTTGTATATGGTCATTATTCTGTCGGCCTTAAAACCTCTCTCGATGAGCATTCGCTTGAAATTGTCGGACACCGCCACATGAAAGTCAAAAAACCTCAGGGCCACAGAGTTCAAAAGGCCGAATGTGGCCCTTTTCACGGGGGAGTGCATATAGTCCAGGCGGTAGTCGCTGTGTACCGTCGTTATAATGGGTGTTTTAGGGCAGAAGAGCTTTGTAACAATACCTGTGAGGTTTGCCTTTGCGCCGTGACAGTGTACGGCGTCGGGCTTTATTTTTCTTATCCTCAAGGCGGCTTTTACCATGTCGAAAAGGGCAAAGGAGGAAAAAACCTCGGTCTTTATGCCGATTTTTTTCGCCTCATCGGCGAATTCTCCCTCTCTCATGCTGAAAAGGGTCAGGTCGTGTTTCTCAGCCAGCTTTGAGCAAAGGGTGAATATATGGGTTTTGGCGCCGCCCTTGTCGCCGCCGCCCGAAATGTGTACTATTTTCATATCGTCACCGTAAAATCTTTCTTTGACTTATATTATATAATATAAGTCGCCTTTTGGCAACAAATATTTGTCAGGCGGCACTCGCCGCCGATGCAGAACGGCACATAAAACCAAAGGCGGCGGAAAAATCCGCCGCCCGTAAGAGGTTTTACATCATGCTCTGAGCTTTGTGAGCCGCTTTTGACACGGTCTTTTTCATGCTTTTCATGTCGACAGCGCCTGTCGATACCGCCGCTGCCGCCGCACCCAAAGCCGCAGCTGTGCCCATAAGCATTAAAACATTTCGAGCCTTCATAAAATACCTCCCTCTGCTTTTTTCAAAGCAGATATATTTTGTCCCGATGAGGACAAAATAAACGGCAAAGGCTCAAAATCCATATTTTTTCAAAATTATCTGTTTACAAGGAAAATGTTTGTGTCCGAGGCGAAGTTGTCGCAGCTGTAAAGAACGAGGGCCCTGTCGATGCCGTTTTCCTCGATATATTTGGCCACGCTTGTCTTGTTGAAGCGGAGGTCATACACATGAATCTCGGAAAAATTATGGGTGAGATAGGGCAGAAGGCTGTTGGAATAGGAGTCTTTTATGAGCAGCAGCTTTTCGCCGTCCTTGTTTTCACCGTTTACTATCTTCAAAAGACCGTGGTTGCCCCCCAAAAACACCGAGTATTTGTCCTTTCTGTCTGCGTAGCTGTCGTCGTAGAAGGACATCTCCTTGCCCTCGGCGTCGTAGACCGTGATGTCGGCCGTCTCATAGGTGTCGACAGTGTCGCTCTCTATGAGCCTTGCACCCGAGTTGGAGTAGAGGGTGCCGTAAAAATCCTCGTAGCTTTTTCTGAAAACCCTCTCATAGGGGTTGAGCTCCATGTCCTCGCATATGGCCTTGTAGGCCTCATAGGCGCCGTCAGAGGTCCAGTGGTGGTCGGTGCGGTAGTAGATGTAGCCGTCCTTTGCGTCCAAGAGCGGCTGTGACAGATCGAAATATCCCTTTACGCTTTCGGCCCTGTCCAGCATTGTCTGCTGGTCAAAGCAGACGGCGTTGTCGGGGAGATTCTCCTTATACACATACGCCGACGAGGGTATGAGGGAAAAGCTGACGGGAATGCCTGCATTTTCCGCAAAGCTTTCGACGCTTTGGAAATTCTTTTCCAAAAGCTCTGGGTCGGGAGTTTCAAACACATCGTAGAGGGCGCCGTCCTTGCCGAAAAACACGCCGTTGTTCTCGGTCTTTAAAAGAGCCCTTTCGGAAAAGTATTTGAGCCCAACCCAGCCGTCGCGGAAGGGGAACTGGTCGGTGAGGTATTTGCCTATATCTGCCGTGTACTCTCCCGAGAAAAAGGATTTAAAGGAAAAGGAGGGAAACTGAGCCAGCGTCCTGTTTTCCATCTCGGAAAACTCCCTTTTGGGCATGAATATGCCGAGGACGAAAAACAGCGATATAAAGCCTACAAAGAGAAAGGTTATGAGTTTGCTTTGGTTTTTCATACTGTTCTCCTTTGCTTAAAAGCGGAAGTAGAGGAAGGGGTTATAGCTGGAGTCGACGAGGTATGCCGTCGAGATGACAAGTCCCAAAAGGCACAGCACAAGGGTGACTCCCCCTCTCTTCTTCTCGGGTATCTTGTAGTAGAGATTTCTCATAAGGGGTGTGGAACCTACGACCGCCGCCGCGAGAAGCACGCCGTAATTTCTGAGGTAATACAGAAGGTCGGAGTTTATAAGGTGCACTCCCGAGGGCGGGAAGAACATATTGCGGTAGTAATTTATGGCTTCGCCCGCGCTGTCGTGGGAGAAAAAGACAAATATAATCACCACGAAAAACACGGTGTATATGTGTCCCACAAAGGAGGGCAGCTTTTTAAAGAGCTTTAAGAGCACGCCCTTTTCGATCATGAGCAAGGCCGCAAAAGCCAGACCCCACAGCAGGAAGTTCCATGCGGCGCCGTGCCATATGCCGGTGAGGGCCCACACGGCGAGAATGTTGAGATAGTTCCTCAGTTTGGAGCAGCGGTTGCCGCCAAGGGGAATGTAGACATATTCCCTGAACCAGGAGCCCAATGAAATGTGCCAGCGGCGCCAGAACTCGGTTATGCTTTTTGAGATAAATGGATAATTGAAGTTTATCTTGAACTCAAAGCCCAGCATTCTGCCGAGACCTATTGCCATGTCGGAGTAGCCGGAGAAGTCAAAGTAGAGCTGGAGCAGAAAGGCGGCCGCACCTAAATACGCTCCCAAAACCGAGGGGTTCTGCGTGGACTTCAAAGCGTCGTAGAGAGGGCCTATGCTGTTGGCCAAAAGGACTTTTTTGCAAAGACCTGCCGTAAAGGTGCCGACGCCCTTTGCGAACATCTCAAAGCTCTCGTGTCTCTCTCTCAGCTGGTCGTCCACATCTTTATACTTTACTATGGGACCTGCGATGAGCTGGGGAAAGAGGGTGACAAAGGTGCCGAAGGCAAAGAGATTTTTCTGCACATCGCCGTCTCCCCTGTACACATCTATCGTGTAGGACATGGTCTGGAAGGTGTAGAAGGATATGCCGATGGGCAGCGGTATTCCCAGAGGCTTCAAGGGGAAGGCGGGAATGAGGTAGGCTATGTTTGTAACTATAAAGTCGTAGTATTTGAAGAATATCAGAAGGGAGAGATTGAGTACCACAGACATAACGAGGTATCTCTTGGCCTTTTTCCTGTCACCGTTTCTGAGGTGCTTGTCCACCATTATGCCGTGGGTGTAGTCGATGGCTGTGGACAGCAGCATGATGACTATGTACACAGGCTCGCCCCAGCCGTAGAATATGAGATTTAAAAAGAAAAGAGCCGCGTTGCGGTATTTTTTTGGCAGGGCGAAGTATATGCCCAGGACTATTGTCAGATAGTAAAAGAGAAATTCAATGCTGCTGAAAACCATATTACCCCCGAAAGAATCAGTTTAGCTTTAAAAAGCAGCGGCTTTGTTTGCCGCTGCTTTTGGAAAACGGACGATTGTTATTTTGTTTCGGCGTCAAAAATTTCCGACGCAGTCTCGGCGTTGGGACCTACTGCCAAAAGCACATAGTTGCCGTTTACCGTCACTACTGCGTTCTTGACATACTCATACTGCTCAGGGAGATACTGCTTCCACTGGGCGTCGAGGTCTTCAAGGCGCTTTTCAATGCCTTCCTTTACAGTTTCGGCCTTGCCGTCCTTGGCCTTTACGATGAAGAACTCGTCGGCCTTCACATTGATGGCGGGGAACTTGCCCACATATTCCTCGATGTCATCGAGGCTTACATAGTAGTATGTCGAAACCATCTCATCGTCGGCGTCCATGAACATGGGCATGTTGTCTGCGCCCACTTCCTCTTCGATTTTTGCGTAGATGTCGGATACAGCGGGATTTTTTGCGCTTTCCGACTCGGTGCCCGCCGTAGTGTCATCTTTGGATGTGCAGCCTGCCAGAAGGGCGAGAGCCATTACAAAGACGAGGGCTAAAGCTATTATTTTCTTCATGTTTTGTTTCCTTTCGTGTGTGTTTTTGCCGTTCGTCAGGTTAGACGAAAAAGCGGTCTCTTTGTTCCGTATTATCTGCAATTATTTTTAAAATACCCTTGAAAATCGTTTTTTTTGGTGGTAAAATAAAATTGTTATAATGCATTATCAAGTATAGCAAAAACAAGCGGGTTTGTCCATACTTTTTGTGCTTTAAAACGGGATTTTTAAATTAGATATAATATAAGGAGAGATGTGTTATGATTCCTACCATGATGGACGCTTTGGTAAAGACCGAGCCCGGCAAAGGCCTTAAGCTCATGCAGGTTCCCGTGCCTCAGCCCAAGGCAGGCGAAGTCCTCATCAAAATAAGAAAAACCGCTATCTGCGGCACCGATGTCCATATCTACAACTGGGATCCCTGGAGCCAGAAAACCATTAAAACTCCCATGACCATAGGCCATGAGTATGTCGGCACAATCGCCGCTCTGGGCGAAGGCGTTAAAGACCTTGAGATCGGTCAGAGAGTTTCGGGCGAGGGCCACATCGTCTGCGGAAAATGCCGCAACTGCCGCGCAGGCAACGGCCACTGGTGCGAGCACACCTACGGCGTAGGCGTCAACCGTGACGGCGCTTTTGCCCAGTATCTGTGCATTCCCGCAACAAATGTAATTCCGATAGCCGATGATCTTCCCGACGATATAGTCTCCTTCTTCGACGCTTTCGGCAACGCCACACATACAGCCCTCATGTTTGACCTTGTGGGCGAAGATGTCCTCATCACGGGCGCAGGTCCCATAGGCATCATGGCTGCCGCAATCGCCCGCTATGCAGGCGCAAGAAATGTCGTCGTGACAGACATAAATGACTACCGTCTCGGCTTTGCAAAAGAGATGGGCGCAAACCGCGTCGTAAATACAGCCAAGGAAAACCTCGATGAAAACCTCCTCAAGGAGCTTGGCATGGTAGAGGGCTTCTCCGTCGGTATGGAGATGTCGGGCAGCGGCATCGCTCTCAATCAGCTTCTCGGCGCCATGAGAAACGGCGGCAAGGTATCCCTTCTCGGCATAGCAGGCCCCGGCACAGTCATCGACTGGAACGATGTCATATTCAAGGGTCTCACCCTTCAGGGCATCTACGGCCGCAAGATGTTTGAGACATGGTACAAGATGGGCGCCATGGTTCAGGGCGGTCTCGACCTTTCCAAGATAGTCACTCACAAGTTTAGCTACAAAGACTTTGAAAAAGGCTTCGCCGCCTGCAACGACGGCACAGGCTGCAAGGTCATCCTCGAGTGGGAGTAATACAAACCGTAATAAACACAAGGAAAAATACTAAAAGGAGTAAAAGGCTATGAACAAAGCTACATTGGAGCTTTTCGCAAAACAGCTCGACGAGATCCGCGAAGCCGGAACATACAAAGACGAGAGAATCATCACAACGCCTCAGAGCGCTATAATTGACACCACAAAGGCAAAAAAGGTGCTCAACATGTGCGCCAACAACTATCTCGGCCTTTCCAATAACCCTGAGCTCATCAAGGCAGCAAAAGAGAGCTATGACAAATGGGGCTTCGGTCTGTCCTCCGTCCGTTTTATCTGCGGCACACAGCAGCTCCACAAAGACCTCGAAAAAGCCATCGCAAACTTTTTGGAGATGGACGACTGTATCCTCTACGGCTCCTGCTTCGACGCCAACGGCGGTCTCTTTGAGACTCTGCTGACAGCCGAGGACGCCGTAATTTCCGACGAGCTCAACCACGCTTCGATAATCGACGGTATCCGCCTCT
>CAJKFC010000041.1 GCA_905199135.1 uncultured Eubacteriales bacterium | reverse complement strand
TTTTCTCAAAAAGTAGGGTATTTCACCCCATTGACCTTGTCAATGGGGACCCCGGGTAATTGATTAACTGCGGCGATACTCATCGCCGGGTCGGGCATTCGCCCTACGGCTGTTCTCTCTTGCTTTTTTGTAGGGAACGGCTGACAATGCCGTTCCGCTGAGATAAATCATTCCGCCGATTTTTACGGAACGACACGCGGTCGTTCCCTACGGGTACACATCTTTAAGTTTGCACCTGCCGAATAAACACAGCTAAAACCTGAATCCTTATTGTAGGGCACGGCGCAGCCGTTCCGTCTCCCGTCCGTCATATGTATTGTGCGCGGTTTGAAACTATTCCCCGAACACCTTGATGCACTCTCTGAGCCAGCCGCACACCGCCTCAATGCGGCACACAGACCCTTTGAGTATCAGGTATTCCCCTATCTCCTCGCTGTCTTTCGAGGGGGGCTCGGGAAATTTCTCCAAAACGGCGTAAAAATGCCCCAGTCTCTCCTCATACTGCTCGAGCTGGCGCTTTAAAAGAACGGCTCTGTCCCTTTCGGGCAGATCGTCTATGAAAAAAAGCTTAAGGCGGAAAAGATCCTTGGGCACAGCCACAAGGGCTGTCTCCGACGAAAGCCATGCGTAAAAATCCTCTCTGCCTCTCTCCGTTATGGCGTACATCTTCTTTTCCAGCACTTTGCCCGATATCTCCACACGGTATTCTATCATTCCCTCCTCGGTGAGCCTTTTGAGCTCGGGGTATATCTGGCTGTGCTTTGCCGACCAGAACTCACAGAGGGTGGTGTCAAAAGCCTGGGAGATGTCGTATCCGCTCATGTCGCTTTTGAGCAGCAGACCGAGTATGGCGTATTTGAGATTTCTCATCTTTTCCTCCTTTCTTTTGTATATAGTATATATACCTTCCCGCTTTGCATTTGACATTTTATCATATACGCTCTTATATGTCAATATTTACATATTTAAAAATTTTCCCAAAAAATAAAAGGGCGCTTTCGCGCCCTTTTGTCTACTCCTCCGCCCAGTGCATCGCCCTCGAAACAGCCTTGTGCCACATGCGGAGCTTTTCCTTTCTCACGCCGCTCTCCATGTCGGGCATAAAGACATCGGCGTTTTCCTGCTTGACATCGCCGAAAAATCCGCTTTTAAGCCCTGCCAGCATGGCGCAGCCCAGCGCCGTCGACTCTGCTAAAAGAGGTCTCACCACCCTTTTGTCGGAGATACCCGCCTGGAAAGAGGCCAGAAGGTCGTTTTTCGCCGCGCCGCCGTCGATCTTTATAAAGGAACAGCGGCTTTCCATGTCGTTCTCCATGGCCGAAAGGGCGTCGTTCACCTGAAATGCCACCGACTCGAGAGCCGCCCTTATTATGTGGACAAAGGTAGTGCCCCTCGTTATGCCCAAAATTGCGCCCCTCGCCTCCATATCCCAGTAGGGCGCGCCGAGACCTGTAAAGGCGGGCACCATGTACACTCCGCCGCTGTCCTCGACTTTGGAGGCGAAATACTCGCTGTCCTTTGACTCGTTTATCATTCTCAGGCCGTCTCTCAGCCACTGTACCACGGCGCCGCCTATGAATACGCTGCCCTCAAGGGCGTAGCAGGGCTGACCCTCCCTGTCTATGGCGACGGTGGTGATGAGTCCGTTTTTCGACTCGACGGGAGCGTCTCCCGTGTTCATGAGCAGGAAACAGCCTGTGCCGTAGGTCACCTTTGCGTCGCCCTTTTCAAAGCACCTCTGACCGAAAAGGGCCGACTGCTGATCGCCTGCCACACCTCTTATGGGCACATTTACGCCGTCCACCGTCACACAGCCGAAATCCGAAGCCGACGGTCTGACCTCGGGCAGTATGCTTTCGTCGATGCCGAAATACTCCAAAATCTTCTCGTCCCATTTCATGGTGTGTATGTTGAAAAGCATGGTTCTCGAGGCGTTGGTGTAGTCGGTGGCAAAGACCTTGCCGCCCGTGAATTTCCATATGAGCCATGTGTCCACAGTGCCGAACATGAGCCTGCCCTGTTTCATCAGCTCCTTTGCCCCGTCTACATTGTCCAAAATCCACTTGATTTTGGTGACGGAGAAATAGGCGTCCACCTTGAGTCCCGTACTCTCCTTTATATATTTGTCAAAGCCGCTGCTCACTATCGAGCGGCATATGCCCATGGTGCGGCGGCACTGCCACACGATGGCATTGTATACGGGCTTTCCCGTCTCCCTGTCCCACATCACGGTGGTCTCACGCTGATTTGCGATGCCTATGGCCTCGATCTCCTCGCCCCTTATGCCGTTTTTGGCCATGACCTCGGTCATCACGCTGTACTGCGACGCGAAAATCTCCATGGGGTCGTGCTCCACATATCCGCTTTTGGGGAAAATCTGACGGAACTCGCTCTGAGCCATGTCCAAAACCGTGCCGTCCTTTTTGAATATGACCGCCCTCGAGGATGTCGTGCCCTGGTCGAGAGCCAAAATGTACTTTTTCATATAAGTCTCCTTTTTAAATCGTCCCTTACGGGCAGCGCTATCTTGTATCTGTCCACAGTATGCCTGCCGTACCTGAGCTCCATAAAATCGGGCAGAGCCCTGCTGTCCACAAAAAAGCCGCCGCACTTTTCTATCGTCCTTTTTGAGGCTGTGTTGTCTCTTTTGCAGCAGGCCATCAGGTATTTTTCCCCTTTTTCAAAGGCAAAATCACACATGAGAGCAAGGGCTTTCGCCCCGATTCCCTTTCCCCTCTCGTCGGGAAATACCGAATAGCCCACATTGCCGATGTAAAACTCCTCGGCAGACCTTGAAAGCCTTAAATCGCAAAAGCCGGCCGCCCTGCCGTCATCAAGATGTATCTTGAATTGGAAGAGCCTGTCCTCCTCCTTGTAGCACACCAGCTCCACTGAGCCCCCTTTAAGGGTGAGAAAACCTTCCATAATCTACTGCACTCTGTCGCTCATGGCGACTATTTCCCTGACTCTTCGCTCGGTAAGACCGTATTTCGAGGCAAGGCGGCGGTAATTCGCGCCGTTAAACTCGGATTTTATAAGGCGGTTTCTCACAGGTCTTGCCACAGAGTCGGCCTTGGGTATGTATATCATCTGGCCGCCGCACAGGCGCACCAGCTTTTTGAAGGCGTCGATGCCGATATATTCGGCAATATCCTGCATCTCGCCGTCGATGTCATTTACGCTCAAACTGTCAATTAACAATTTTATACTTCTCCTTTTCGTGTTTTTCCTCCTTGGGCGGGGAGTTTTTCATATATTCATACACGGCCAGCATACATTTCTGGCACAAGAATATCCCTCCCACATCGTGCACCTTCTCGGTACTGTAACAGAACTGACACCGTCGCATATCATCAACTCCTCTTATAAAGTATTGTCGGAAACTCGCTGTAAATAAATTATAAACAACTTGGCGGGAAATGTCAATACTTATGGGAACATTTGTTCTATTTATTGGTCTTATTTTTTCGACTTTTTTCTCCCCATACCCATATTGTGAAACCGACGGCAAAATACAACAGAATTCACAAAATATCTTGACACCCCCCCTGATTATGGTATAATTTAACTATAATACATATTTGTTTTTTAATATATATTATATAACCATTAAAAAGGGGTGACTTTTGTGAACAAAAAGCTTGCCGAAAACTCTCTGCTCACCGCCCTTGTTCTCGTCTTTGCCATTGCCGCCGTCTCTGTCTGCAAGTATGCCTTTGCTCCGCCCCGCTGGTTTGAGGCCGAAAGCATCTTTTCCGAAAACAGCACCTGCCGAATATTTGACAGGGACGGCGCCGACATCACCGAGAGCTTCATCTCTCAAAATCTTTCCCATTACCAAAAGGGCGACACATATTCCCTGTGGCAAAGCCTTATATCCTCGGCTCATTACATGGAGAAAACCGCCGATTCCCCTCAAAACTCCCGTGAAATAACGGTTTTTCAGTATTCCCGAGAGGATATGTCGGGATATTTCACCGTCTTTCGCTTTACATTGTCCGCAGAGGGTCAGAAGACCGAGATAAAAGATCCCCGGGTGCTTTTGAGCTCCCCTGTCGGTCTGCCTCAGATCGACTCGATGACTGCCGAAACGGCTCATGTAACGGTGGAAATGCGTCAGTGGTCGCCTTCCATGCCCCTCATTGAAAGATACCCCACATTTGAATGGCGCGAAAGCGCAAGGAGGTAAACCTATGAAAAAGCTTACATCTCCATGGAAAATCTTCATAATATGTCTTTTGCTGCTCCTTTTGGGCAGATATCTGATCCTTATCGCCGCATTGCTGTGCGGCGGCGGACAGAAAGAGAGCTTTGACTTTGCGCCTCAGTCCATAGCCGCCCTTTTATCGAAAAATCCCCTGATGACGGTGCAGCTTTCGGCCATGGCTCAGTCGGCTGTCATGCTGATTCTGCCCCTAATTTTGGCGCTGGCTTACGGCACAGGCAGGCTGAAAGCCCTGCCGGCGGTCATTCTTGCAGCCTTGTACTTTGTCGTCACGCTGTTTTGGGGCGCCGTAGTCACCGAGCCTTTAAAGGCGCTCTTTGCAGGGCAGAGCGGAGCGGCGGCAAACCTCGTTCCCCTCACGGTTCAAAAGCTGTTTGAGGGCGGCACAGCCGTGAGAGCAGGCACAGCCGAGCTGAAGTTCTGGCTTTACAGCATGGGCGCCGCCTATGCGGAAGTGCTCCTTACCTTTGCGGTGTCCTTCCTCGCTGTACATATTGTAAAATCAAACAGATTTAATACTAACTGTATTCAAAACAACTTTAAAAAGGCGATAATCATTTCGGGCGGCGCGGTGATTCTGGCTGTTGTTTTGGGAAATCTCGGAGTTTTCACCGCCGTTTCTTCAAAACTCGCTCCGAACAGCGATGTGTGGGCGCAGCTGTTTTTGGGCGGCTCCATGCCGGAGAGAAATATTTTTTACGCCACAAGGATTCCGATTTTTGTATACGGCGCGGTGATATTCATGTTCGCCGCCATGACTGTATCCAAAAAACTGACTGCAAAAAATGCCCTCACCCTTTCGGCGGCGGTGACGGTCTGCCTGTGGATATCCCTCTTTCTGTGCCCTGCAAAGGACTATGCCGCAAAAGCCGAATATCTTAAAATGACCGTCATGTCATCGTCTTCCCCCTCGCCCAAGCTGTGGTGCGCCGTGACCTGCACCCTGTGGGCAGTTCTCATATGGCTGTCGGCATTGGTATTTTCAAAGCTCAGCAAAAATAAAGCGGAATGATTTTCCTAAAAACCAAAAGAGAACGGCAAAGCCGTTCTCTTTTTATTACTTTATCCTTATCCACATGGCAGGGCGTACGCCGCAGGTGCTCGCCACGCAGATGACCTGCTCTATCTCGACCGGCATGCTCTCCAAAAAACAGTTCACCGCAAAGGCATCGGTAATACACGTATCGCGGAGCCACCAGTTGAATCTCTTTCCGCCGAAATAGGCTATTTTCTCTTCATTGCTCAAATATTCGCCGCACTCAAAGCGGTTGAGGAGGAACACGCTGTCGGGCTTTGAAGCGATATACGGCTTTTCCCCCTGCTCCGTATCATTGAGGCAGAAGGCGACCGACGGCACAATGAGCTTTTTCTCACCCTCGCCGAAATTGTCCTTCAGAAACGGGCCGTTGAGATATTTTCTAAGGGTGCAGTCACCCCATGCAGCGCCGTAGGCGCTGGTGTGGAAAGGCCTTGCCTCGACAATTTTCTCGGTCATTATGAGGGCTTTGTCCCCGTCTGTCGTGAGCACCTTCCACTTGTACCTGCCGAAAGGTATGGCAGAGCCCTTCTTTATCCCCTTGAGACCTTTGATCAGCTCGGCCTCGCTCTTGACCGAAGGCTCAATCTCACGGCTCTCAGCCGTGGCCTTGCGGTACTCCTTGTTTCCCCCGCTGTCCTTCATTATGGCTATGACGGTACCCACCGCAAAGGCTGCGATGACTGCCAAAAATAAAGGCGAACTCGCGGCCGCCGCCGACAGAGCCGCACCGCCTATGACGATGACTACGGCCGCCGCTACTATGAGGACGGCCTTTTCAAATCCGCCGTCCCCCGATTTCATTATGATAAGAGCCGCGATTATCACGGCTGCTACGATGAGCGCTGCAATCATATCTGTCTCCTCCTACTTTATCCTGACCCACATGACTGGGCGGATGCCCCGGGCTGTGACGATACTGTTTGAATCATTCATCCAGCTTCCCGTGCCGTGTACGCAGCTGTAAGTAAAGGCCCACATGCCGTCGGTAGTTCTCGTCCAGCACTTTGAGTCGCCGTCCTCGGGGGTCGGGCATTTTGCCGTCTTTATGTACTTATTTACCTCGTCGTATCTCCAGAGGAATATTTTGTCCGCCGTCTCGGGCAGCTCGGTTACCGCCTTGCCCGACATCTCGCAGTTTTGGATTTTACTGCTCATAATGAGATTTTTCTCGCCCTCGCCGAAGCTATTATTCAAAAATGAACCGTTTAAATATTTTCTAAGGGAGCACTTTTCCCATGTGACGGTTTCGTCGGTTTTGTGAAGGTTTTTTTTCATTATGACCCTGTCTGTCACCAGCATGACCCTGTCTTCCTCTGTTTGGGCGGCGATCCAGCGGTATTTGCCGAAAGTCACGGTGTCGCCCGCCTTTATGTCTTTGAGGGACTTCAAAATCTCCTCTTCGGGCGCCTTTGACACCTCTTTGGCCACGATGTTTTTCTTTTCAAACTTCTTGTTTTGGAGAAAATCCCCAAAAAATCCCTTGACGAGACCCACTATAAAGGCGGCGGCAAGGAGAGCCGCGACACAGGCAAAGACCGCCGAGACCTCCATCAGGGCGTAAAGCAGAGAGCCGCCTATTACGCCGAAAACGCACACCACCAGTATGAGCACGGCTTTTCCCAAGCCGCCGGCGTCGCTTTTGGTCACAATAAAAACTCCGAAAGCCACTACGGCCAGTATTATCACGGCAAAAATCGCTTCCATATCTTTCCCCTTTACTTTATCCTTACCCACATGAGAGGTCTCACGCCGCCTTTGATCCAGGCGCTGTTCGTTTCTCCCATGGAGCCGCTTGTGCAGTAATAGAAATATGTTCCGCCCTGTCCGCCCGTTCTTGTCCAGCATCTTCTTGCGCCGTAGTCCGAAGGCGGAGGGCAGTTTTTATACTTGCGGTATTTTCCGCCCATCTGACCTTTGGGCAAAAGGAATACTTTGTCCTTTGTCTCGGGCATATCTCTTCTCTTGCCCCAGTCTATGGAGTAGTTTTCGAGAGTTTTTTCCAAAATAAGGCTCTTTTCGCCCTCTCCGAAGCTGTTGTTGAAAAACGGGCCGTTGAGGTATTTGCGCAGTGTGCTGTCCTCCCAGTCGCTGTACTGCTTTTTCTTGTGGAACTCCATGTGCAGAACTACCCTGTTTGTCAGAAGCAGAGCTTCATTGCCCTCTTCGTTTTTGTCGATGACGACCCAGCGGTATTTGCCGAAGTCCACCTCGTCGCCCACACCTATGTTTTCAAACTTTTTGAGTACGCTTTCCGCCGAAGCGTCCGAGACAGTTTGGGATATCTGGCTGTCCTTTGCGAGCTTATTTGCGGCGAAAGAGTCGCCGAAAATGCTCTGCACAACCGCGCCCACGAAAATGGCTACAAACAGCAGGGCGATAATCGCCAGCATAGGCGAAGTCATAATGAGACCCACGATGATGGAGCCGCCTATGACGCCGCCGACGCACACTATCAGAATAAGCATTGCCTTTTCGGAAGGCGAGCCGTCGCTTTTGGTCACAATAAAAACTCCGAAAGCCACTACGGCCAGTATGATAAAAGCAAAAATCGATTCCATATGTATTTTCCTCCTGTGATGTTTAGTAGTTTCTCATGCCGTATCTTTTGGCTATCTCAATGAGTTCTTCCTCGTCGGCGTCTCTTATCTCGTCCTCGTCCAAAAGCATGGCGGGCATTCCGGCAAAAGCTCCGGCGTAGATCTCCTCCAAAAGCTTTCTTCTCAGCTCTTCAGTGTTCATATCGTCACCTCCCGAAAGTTGTTGTGTCTGAAACCGTTATACCGCCCGAAAGGGTCGGGCAAACAGGCTACTTTGTCCTTATCCACATCATGGGTCTGACGGCACCGTCCAAAAACTGATCATTCCGGTATGTCAGACCGCCCGTAGAGGTCCTTCCGCTTAAGCATTCGGCGACGCAGGCATATGCTCCGACGGTCGTCCTGAGCCAGAATCTCCTTGTGTCGCCCAGGTTCTCGCAGGGCATGTATTGTTTATATTTTTCAGCCTCTCTCTTTGAGGGGATAAAAATCCTGTCGGCAGTCCGGGGCAGCTCCTTTTGGGGGGTGCTGCCGTATTTCAGCGAGAGGTTGTCTATGTTTTTTTCCAAAATGAGCTTTTTCTCGCCCTCTCCGAAATTGCTCTCGAAAAACTTGCCGTTCAGATACTGCCTAAGTGAAGAATTTTCCCACGGCGTACTGCCCTGATCGCTGAAGGGTCTTGCGGTGACCGCATTTTGGGTTATGAGCAGGGCGTTTTGACCGTCACTTTCCAAAACGGTCCATCTGTGCCTGCCGAACTCAACGGAATCACCCTCTTTGAGGTCTCCCAGCTTTTTGAGTATCTCATCCTCCCCTTTGTCGGATACGGTCTCTGTGGTTCTCGCGCCCTTTTCAAGCTTTCCCTTCTCGGTAAAAGCCTCGATCATGCCCCTGACGACGGCGTATATCACTATGCCGGCTATGACCGCCGCGGTTATTCCCAAAAGCGGCGACGATTTTATGACCGCCACCAGCACAGCGCCGCCGATGATGCCGACCACTGCGACAACCAGTATTATCATTGCCGTTTGCATAAAGGGCAGACCGCTTTTCGCCACGAAAAGCACTATTATAAACGCAAAAATACTCTCCATAATATCCTCCCTATTTAATTCTTATCCAAATTGCAGGGCGCACGCCGCCCTCGGTGTAAATGAGGTTGGAATCCATCCAGCCGTTTGTGCAGTCGACGCAGCTGCCGAGAGCGTTGTCCTTGTCTCTGAGCCAGAATTTTCTCGCGTCATACTCGCCGGGAATTGGACACTGCATATAAGCCTTGTATTTCTCGGCCTCTTTGCGGCTCAGAAGAAACACCCTGTCGGCCGTGTCTCCGTCGGGATTTGCGTGGCTTTTTTTCGGTATGAGAGCCTTTTCGCCCTCGCCGAAGCTGTTCATCAAAAAACTTGCCGCCCGGATATTCCCTCAGCTCGCAGTTTTCCCACACGGCTTTGCGGTTTTTGCCGTCATACTTTCTGTAAAGGACTATTTTGTCGGTCATGAGCAGGGCTTCGTTTTCCCTTGTGTCCATGACGACCCGGTCATATCTGCCGAAAGTCACCTTGTCTCCCGCCTTGATGCCGCCCAGCTTTTTGAGCACCGTCTCCTCGGCTTCCTTTGAGACCTTAACGCCCCTGTTTGACCTTTCAAAGCCTTTTGAGGCAAATGGATTTTTGCCCGTCGCCCCTTCATAGAGCCCCGGAAGTATGGCCGATGCAAAGGCGATGGCCAAAGCCACAGCCACAAAGCCCCACACGGGCGAAATCTGTGCCAAAGCCACGGCAATAGAGCCGCCCGGCACTCCCACGACAAATATTATCAGCATGAGCATGGCTTTGTGTGAAGGGCTTGCGTCGCTCTTCACCGTCATGAATATTCCGACAACGATGACCGCCATTACGGCGACGGTGAGAATCGCTTCCATAATACACCCCCTGTGTAATGTTATACTTAAAACCATTATACCACCCAAAGGGGCGCAAGTAAAGGGGCGAGGGGCTTCTGTCCGATTGATTACCCTTTTCCTGCATTTTTAGGCAGACGGGAGCAAAAAACTGTTGACACACAGGGCTTTAAGTGCTAAAATAACAGCGTAAATAAAATACTGTCTTCGGGGCAGGGTGCAATTCCCTACCGGCGGTGAGGCGGTTTTCCGTCAAGCCCGCGAGCGCAAGCTGATCCGGTGAGACTCCGGAGCCGACGGTTACAGTCCGGATGAAAGAAGATTTTTACCTTTTGAAAAAAGGTCTTTTTGAGGTATTCCCCCCGAGTTTTCGGGGGGTTTTTTACTTCGGTCTTTACCTCGTGTGCAGTAAAATCGAAAGTGAGGATTTTACTATGAAAAACCGGAACACCAAGACAAAGAAGCTTGTCAGCATAGCTCTCTTTGCCGCCATCGCCACCGTACTCATGTTCATCGAGTTCAACATCCCCATGACGCCGCCCTTTTTAAAGGTCGACATCTCGGGCGCCGTAATACTCATCGCGGTTCTGACGCTCGGTCTCAAAGAAGCGGTATCCGCCCTGCTCATCAAGGATCTCATCCACCTTTTGTCCACCCAGACGGGCGGAGTTGGAGAACTTGCCGACTTTATAATGCTGACAGCCATGGCTGTCGCCCTGTGGCTCATAACAAGAAACAATAAAGATGTCAAAAAGGTCGTCATAGGCTGCGTTGCCGCCACTGCCGCCCTCATCGCGGCGGGCGCAATAACAAACGCCTATATGCTCATACCCTTCTACGCAAAGGTAATGATGCCTGTGGAGGCAATTCTCGATATGTGCCAAAAGGTCAACCCCAATATAACCTCCATTACAAGCTATGTCGTTTGGGGCGTTGTGCCGTTTAACCTTGTCAAAGGCGTGATACTCAGCATAATCACCGTCCTGCTCTACAAAAAGAGCGGCAAAATGCTGGAAAAGATGAAATAAATACATAAGAACGCCGAAAGGCGTTCTTTTTTTATAGTTCTTGTGTAATGAACGACACGAGGTCGTTCCCTGCAAAAATCATAAAACCTGCACCCGTAGGGAACGGCTATCATGCCGTTCCGAAAAGCCAAATCAACGCACAAACCCAACGGAACGACACATAGGTCGTTCCCTGCAAAAATCATAAAACCTACACCCGTAGGGAACGGCTATCATGCCGTTCCGCAAAGCCAAATCAACGCACAAATCAAACGGAACGACACACGGTCGTTCCCTACAAAAATCATTAAACCTGTACCCGTAGAGAAACGGCTATCATGCCGTTCCGCAAAGCCGAATCAACCTGCAAACCCAACGGAACGACACATAGGTCGTTCCCTACAAAAATCATAAAACCTGCACTTGTAGGGAACGGCTATCATGCCGTTCCGTAAAGCCAAATCAACCTGCAAACCCAACGGAACGACACACGGTCGTTCCCTACAAAAATCATAAAACCTGTACCCGTAGGGAACGGCTATCATGCCGTTCCGCAAAAACAGGCAAAAAATCCACAGCCTGTGCACAAATAAAAAAACGCCTTTTCAGGCGTTTTTTATATTTCTTCTTCTGCCCTCAATCAAAACCAACAATAAAAGGGCAAAAAGAACCGAAAACAATAAATATTTTTTCATTTACCCGTCCCCCTGCCGCCTGCATTTGCAGGCGGCGAAACATATGAGTGTATGTCAAGCTATTCGAAAGCTATTCAAGATTGAGCTTGTTTGTGAGAATATTTGCCGTGAGGAAATAGCACAGGGCGCATATCACAAGCTGGTAGGCTATCACGCAGAAGAACATGAAGTGCACCTGACCAGAGGCCGGCATATTCATGAAAACCTGTCCCATTTTCTCCAAAAGGCCGGTGTTTGCAGCCATGGTGAAGAGGATAGTAATCACTGTCTGATGAATGAAGTTGATGACGAAATACCAGCCGAAGGAAGCCAGAAGCTTATTTTTATTTGCCGTCTGACCCATGGCCATGGCAAGGTAAATGGGAAGATAGAGCATTGCCGCCGAGAGAATGACTATCGCCAGCATATAGAGGCCGTACATGAACACATTGAAGCCGCCTATCGCCCTGACTGCGTCTCCCAGATCCTCAAAAAACACTCCGAAAGATCTCAGAAGCTCGCCGTAGGGCAGAAGAATAAATACCGAAAGCAGTCCCACCGCCACGCTTATTATCGAAAAGATAACGGCCGATATGGTCTTTGTCATTATGAGCTGATTTCTCGACACGGGCAGGGTGAACATCAGATACCCCTCGTCGCCCAAAAGGTTTGTCTTAAAGCGCATTACGCTTACGAAGAATGTCACGAGATAGATGCCGAAAAGCACCATGCCGTAGCCCATCGCAGATATCACCTTTGGAGTCTCGAAGCTGCTGGGCGAAACGACCGACAGAATCTTGTTGACCACCGCCATGAGAATCACAAGGACATATATGGGCAGGTATGTCCTGCTGACCGATTTGACCTCGTATTTTAAAAGCTTGCCTAACATCTGAATACCTCCCTGAACACTCCGTCCACCGATTTGCCCTCGCGCTCTCTCAAATCGTCGGCGCCCGACTGGAGCACCACTCTGCCGTTCTGCAAAAATATGACTTCGTCCAAAACGGGCTCGATGTCGGAGATGAGGTGTGTGGAGATTATGACGGTGGAATCCTCTGCGTAGTTGGACACTATCGTCTTTAAGATATAGTCTCTTGCGGCGGGGTCGACGCCGCCTATGGGCTCGTCAAGGAGATAGAGCTTTGCCCTGCGGCTCATGACCAAAATGAGCTGAACTTTCTCCTTTGTGCCCTTGGACATGGTCTTGAGGCGCTGATTTATGTCGATGCCGAGGTTTGAAAGCATTTCGCCCGCTCTTTTTACATCAAAGTCGGGGTAAAAATCCCTGAAAAACTCAATCATGTCCTTGACTGTCATCCAGTCGCTTAAATATGTCCTCTCGGGAAGATAGGACACAAGGGAGCAGGTCTCCTTTGATACCTCCTTGCCGCACACCAAGAGCTGTCCGCAGCTTTTGGTGAGAAGCCCCGCTATGAGCTTGATAAATGTCGTCTTGCCCGAGCCGTTGGGACCCAAAAGACCGATTATCTTTCCGCTTTCAAGCTCCAAGTCCACAGAGCTCAAAGCGGCCGTTCTGCCGTAGTTTTTTGAAAGATTACTGCATTTCAGCACATTCATCTTTCACCCCTCCTTCAAATATGTCTGTTATAAGTGTCTCGATGTCGTTTTTGTTCATTCCCAGCTCGATGAGCTTTTCCACGCTTCCCCTTATGAGGTCGGCGGCGTACTGTCTTTTCTTCATTTTCAAAAAATCTCCGTCCGATGTGATGTACTTTCCGCTGGTGCGCTCGGTGCATATGTAGCCCTCACGCTCCAAATCGCCTAAAGCCCTCTGCATGGTGTTGGGGTTGACCGCCGCCTCCACTGAAAGCTCCCTCACCGAGGGCAGGCGGTCGCCCGCCGTATACTGCCCCTTGAAAATCATGTCTTTTATCATCTCTGAAATCTGAAGATATACAGGCCTCTTGTCGTCAAAATCCCAGGCCATATAACCCCTCCTTTTTTATGGTTTGTCGTCAGTTTCAAGCCGAAAGGCTTGTGTTTTATTTTGAATAAGCCCCGCCGAGATTACACCGAGGTCTTGTCAGACTTTGAGCTGTCTTCCGTCCGTCGGGACTTTCGCCCCGCCGAAAAGCTCGTGTTTACTTTCGCGCAAGCTCCGCCGAAGTTGCACCGCAGCCTTGCCGTGCTTCGAACGATCTTCCGTCCGCCGGGATTTTCGCCCCGCTTAAAGGTTTGCTTTTCTTTCGAACAAATCCCATCGAGATAGTCCCGCGGCCTTGCCGTGATTCGGACAGTATGCCGCTATTCGTGACTTTCATCTCACGGAAAAACTTGCGTTTGCTTTCGCACAAACTCCGCCGAAGTTGCACCGCAGCCTTGCCGTGATTCGGGCTGTCTGCCGCTATTCGGGACTTTCATCCCGCGGAAAAGCTTGTGTTTGCTTTCGCACAAACTCCGCCGAGGTCGCCCTGCGATTTTGCCGAACTTCGGGCTGTCTGCCGTCCCTCAAGACTTTCATTCCGTGAAAGACTTGATTTGCTTTTACACAAGCTCCACCGATATTACCCCACGGCCTTGCCGTGCTTTTAGCCGTCTGCTGTTCTTCAAGACTTTCGTCCCACCGAACGGCTTGATTTGCTTTTACACAAGCCCCGCCGAGGTCGCCCTGCGATTTTGCCGAACTTCGGGCTGTCTGCCGTCCGTCGGGACTTTCATTCCGTGAAGAAGCTTGGTTTTGCCCTATATTATAAGCCCTGCTTAAGTTTGCTCGGCTTGCCTTATCCGCAAAATCCTGTCGGCGGCCGTCTGAACCGACCGCGCCTTTTTGTGCGCGGTTCGAAAAACTTATCCGCACTTTTCTTTGGGTTTGTATTGCTGTGTTAACTAACTAATACAATAGTACACCATCATTCCCCATTTGTCAATAGCTTTTTGAAAATATATTTAATTGTAAGATTTTCGACGGAATCACAAAATCCCGCCGTTTACCCGACTTATTCATCGCTCTGTCTCAACGGAACGGCATTTAAGCCGTTCCCTACACCGCACTTAAAACTCCCACTTCGTTGGGAACGACCCCGTGTCGTTCCGCCCCTGCTTCGCCTTTTATCTCTACCTCACGCCTTCCGCACTTTCCATATCTGCCTTTTTATGATATAATTGCCCTGTAAACTTTCTAAAAAGGAGAAAACACCATGAATACCATATGCGGAGCGGAGTGTTCGAAATGCCCCTTTAAAGAGGACTGCAAAGGGTGCGCCGCCACAGAGGGCAAACCTTTCGGCGGCAGCTGTACCGTGGCCGAATGCTGCAAAAAACGCGGTCTTGCGGCCTGTTCAAAATGTCCTTCCCCCTGTGACCTCAAATCCCGCCTGATAGATGAGTTCAACTCCCTCGGCATAGCCGATATGGAAAAGGTCGAGGATCTCAACTGCCTAAAAGGCTCCTATGTCAACCTTGAATACCCTCTGCCCCACGGCAAAGCGGTAAAGTTTTTGGACGACAGCCGAATCTATCTCGGCAATCAGATATGCAAAAAAGAGGGAAACAGGTGCTATGGCATAGTGGGCTGCGAGGACTTTCTCCTGGTATGCGAATACGGCGATCTGGGCGCCGACCCCCGACTGATCCTTTATAAAAAGAGGTGACACAGTGATTTTAAGAGCCGACAAGTCAAGAATGGCCGACGCCGTCTCTCTGGCCCTCAAGCTGTGGAGCGGGCACAGCGAAAAAGAACTGGCCGAGGAGCTTTCCCCTTTGGCAGAAGGGGAAAAGGGCTGTATTTTTATAGAATACGCAGAGGAAAAACCCATAGGATTTGCCCAGTGTCAGATGAGAAATGACTATGTAGAGGGCTCGTCGTCAAGCCCCACGGCCTATCTCGAAGGTGTCTATGTGGAGCCTGCCCACAGAAATCAGGGAGTGGCAAGGCGCCTTGTTGAAAGCTGTGAAAAATGGGCAAAAGAAAAAGGCTGCGCCGAAATGGGCTCCGACTGCTCCATTGAAAATCATCTTAGCCAATCCTTTCATAAATCCTGCGGCTTTGAGGAAAAGGCCAGAATAGTCTGTTTTCTGAAAAAGCTTTAAATCTCCACAGCCTGTGGAAACAGATAAAAAAAGAACAGCATAAAATCCGTTCCCTACGGAAGACGATGGACAGGAGACGGGAGATGGAGAGCCGGGGCTCGACCGGCGGCGAGTGCCGCCGCGGCTATTTAATCTCCCGGGGTCCCCGGCGGACTTGTCCGTTGGGGTAAAGTACACAACAAAAAAAGACAGCCAATAGACTGTCTTTCTCTGTGTAGGCATTACCTATCTTCCCGGCCCGTCTCCAGGCAAGTATTTTCGGCACAAGTGAATTTCACTACTGTGTTCGATATGGGAACAGGTGGACCATCACTGTAATCAACACCTACTGTTAAATTGTGCACAGCACATTAAAAACTGAACAAAGAGTTTCCGGCAATCTTCTTTCGGTTGCCAACAATAAATATTGGTCAAGTCCTCGACCTATTAGTATCAGTCGGCTGAGTACATTACTGCACTTACACCTCTGACCTATCAACCTTGTAGTCTTCAAGGGGTCTTACTCCTTTCGGAAGGGAAGTTTTATCTTAAAGATGGTTTCACGCTTAGATGCTTTCAGCGTTTATCCAGCCCGCACATAGCTACCCAGCTGTGCCGTTGGCACGACAACTGGTGCACCAGAGGTGCGTCCATCCCGGTCCTCTCGTACTAGGGACAGC
>CAJKFC010000040.1 GCA_905199135.1 uncultured Eubacteriales bacterium | reverse complement strand
AAAAGGATTTGATTTTAAAAAATATAGAGATATTCGTTGAATTTAAAAACAATGCCGAATGACGGCATTGTTTTTTTATTTAAACACTATATCGGAAATTTAATTAACAAAAAAGCCTTGTTCTTTTTGGGCTTTTATTATATAATATGATAGTATACTTGTATAATGGGATAAATATCGTCGGTGATAATTTGATTTTATCTTTTTAAATATATTCGGAGGAAATAATGGACAAAGAAAAGAAAACAGACATTTTGCCCGTGCTGCCGCTCAGAGGGCTCAATGTCTTTCCGGGTACGGTTTTCCACTTTGATGTGGGCAGGGAAAAATCCATAAAAGCTTTGGACAGCGCCCTTTCGGGCGATGGCGGCAGGATATTCCTGGTGTCACAGAAAAAGCTCAAGGTGGAGGACCCCAAGCAAAAAGACCTCTACTCCATAGGCACAGTGGCAAAGGTCAGACAGATATTAAAGCTTCAGAATAATGTGCGCAGAGTGCTCATAGAGGGCATATGCCGCGCAAAGCTCGACACGGTTTTGGAGGAAAATCCCTACATGGTTGCCAGCGTCGAGCTGTTTGAAGAGGAGAAAAAAGAGGCCGTCACCAAGCGTGAGCAGGCGGTTTTGAGAAGGCTTCAGGAGGCCTTTTCCGAGTTTGCCGCCGTTTCGGGGTCGGTGTCCGACGAGGTCATGATAACCGTCGTCGAAAGCCGCGACATAGGCAGGCTGTGCGACTTTATATGCCAGAACACGATACTTCCCATAGAGAACAAACAGGCTCTTTTGGAGCAGATGGACCCCATGAAAAGGGCCTCCATGCTGACAAAAGTGCTGACCGAAGAGGCCGACATAATCGAGATAGAAAACCGCATACAGGAAAAGGTGCAGATAGGCATCGACAAAAATCAGCGTGATTTCTATCTCAGAGAGCAGCTCAAGGTCATATCCGAGGAGCTGGGCGAGGGCGAGGACACCGTTTCGGAAAGCCTTGAGTACAAGCAGAAGATAATGGCTCTGGGACTTCCCGAGGAGGAGGAAAAGAAGCTTTTGAAAGAGGCATCACGCCTTGCCAAAATGTATGCAAACTCCCCTGAAAGCGGAGTGGTGAGAAACTATCTCGACACCATTCTCGACATCCCGTGGAACAAGTTTACAAAGGAAAACGACGATATAGAAAAGGCGAGAGCCATTTTGGAGCACGACCACTACGGCCTTGAAAAGGTCAAGGAGAGAATTCTCGAGGTGTTTGCCGTCAAGACCATGAAGGGCTCGGCCGACGGACAGATAATCTGTCTTGCAGGCCCTCCCGGCGTGGGCAAGACCTCGATAGCCTCGTCGGTGGCCCGTGCCATGGGCAGAAAATTCGCAAGGCTGTCTTTGGGCGGTGTGCGAGATGAGGCCGAGATAAGAGGTCACAGAAAGACCTATATCGGCGCAATGCCCGGCCGTTTTGTCACGGCTCTGCGCCAGGCAAAGAGCATGAACTGCGTAATTCTCGTTGACGAGATAGACAAACTGGGCAACGACTACAAGGGCGACCCCAACGCCGCTCTTCTGGAGGTCTTTGACAGCGAGCAGAACAACGCCTTCAGAGATCACTTTGTAGAAGTGCCCGTCGACCTCTCCCATGTGCTTTTCATAGTGACAGCCAACGATGTGGGCAATATCCCGAGACCTCTTTTGGACAGAATGGAGCTCATCGAGATAGGCAGCTACACCGACACGGAAAAGCTGGAGATAGCCAAGAGGCACCTCTTGCCCAAGCAGCTCAAAAAGCACGGACTTTTGCCGAGACAGCTCAAAATAGATGACAATACCCTTATGGCTGTGATAGACGGATACACAAGGGAGTCGGGCGTCAGAGTTTTGGAGAGAACTCTTGCAAAAATATGCCGCAAGACTGCTCTCGCCATAGTAAACGACGGCGTCAAGAGCGTAAAGGTGACCAAAGAAAATCTCAAGGACTATTTGGGCGCCGAAAAGTTTAAGGACGAAAAAGAGGGGCTCAAGGCGGCAGAAGTCGGTGTAGTCAACGGCCTTGCCTACACTTCGGTGGGCGGCGAGCTCTTGCAGATAGAGGTAAATGTCACCAAGGGCAAGGGCAAGATGGAGGTGACAGGCAACCTGGGCGATGTCATGAAGGAATCGGTCAAGGCGGCAGTCACATATATAAGGAGCAGAGCCAAGAATCTCGGCATAGACGAGGATTTCTATGAGAAGTGCGACATGCATGTCCACTTCCCCGAAGGTGCCGTGCCCAAGGACGGTCCGTCGGCAGGCATAGGCATAGCCACAGCCGTAATATCTGCCCTTACGGACAGACCTGTCGAAAAATGCTACGCCATGACGGGCGAGATAACCATAAGGGGCAGAGTTTTAGCCATAGGCGGCCTTAAAGAAAAGACAATGGCGGCTTACAGAAATGGCGTAAAAACCGTCATAGTGCCCATAGACAACAAAAATGACATCGACGAGCTGGAAGACACCGTCAAAAACACCCTGCGCTTTGTCTATGTCAGCCACATGGATCAGGTGGTGGAGGAGATATTCCCCAAAAAGAATGAAGAAAGCTGCGGAAAAACTCTCATTCTGCCCGAGAGCAAAAAGGGCACAAATATAGGAATAAAGCAGTAGGAGATATATATGGACATTACAAAGGCCGTCTTCGTGCGCTCGGCGGCCTCCGAGAGGGATTTTCCCCGTGACAGCGGCAAGAGGATAATCTTTGCCGGAAAATCCAATGTGGGAAAATCCAGCACGATAAACAGGATATTTCAAAAGAAAAACTTCGCAAAAGTCAGCGCCTCGCCGGGAAAGACGATATATGTAAATCTCTTTCGCCTCGAGGACAAATACTGGTTTGTAGACCTTCCCGGCTATGGCTACGCCAAGACCTCGAAGGCTGAAAAAGAGAGGTTTTCCAAGCTCATAGTGAGCTTTCTGTCCTACGACAACGATAAAATCGCCAGATTTTATCTCATAGTCGACAGCAGACACCGCCCCACCCAGCTCGATGTTCAGATGATGGAGTGGATAAGGGCCTACGGTCTGCCTTTCACCGTCATCGCCAACAAGACGGACAAGCTCAAACCGAGGGAGATAGAGGAAAACGCCGCCCTCATAAGGGAGACGCTGGGACTTGAGGAAAACGAGAGACTTCTCATGTTCTCGGCAGAAAAGGGCACGGGAAGGCTTGACATAATAAAGGATATAGAGACAGCTTTGGAGGGATAGATATGTTTTTGTACGACCATTTCTCGGTGGACGAAAAGGGACACCTCAAAATAGAGGGTGTCGACACTGTGGAGCTTGCCAAAAAATACGGCACGCCCCTCTATGTCATGAGCGCGAACTATATTAGAAAGGCCTGCGAAAAGTACCATGAGGTGATGAAAAGCTTTTTCGGCGAAAATTACAGCGTGGCATACGCCAGCAAGGCTCTTTCGGCAAAGTTTATATACAGGCTGATAAAGCCCTTAAATATGCATGTCGATGTGGTGTCGGGCGGCGAGATATACACCGCTTTGGCGGCAGGCTACGACAGCGCCCTCATGCATTTTCACGGCGGCAACAAGACAAGGCAGGAGATAGCCTACGCCATAGATAAAAAGATAGGACGAATCGTCATCGACAATTTCCAGGAGATAAGGATAATCGACGAGGAGTGCAAAAAGAGAAACACCGACATGGCGGTCATACTGAGAATAAAGCCGGGTGTCGACGCCCACACCCACGAGTTCATCTCGACGGGCAAGGAGGACACAAAGTTCGGCTTCGGCATAGGCGACGGTCAGGCATTTAATGCCATTGAGGAGATACTTAAATGTGAAAACTTAAAGCTCATGGGCTTTCACTGTCACATAGGCTCCCAGCTTCTGGAGTCCAAACCCTACTCCATGGCAGGCAAGGTAATGGCCGACTTTATGGCTCTCGTCCGTGAAAAATACGGAATAACTTTGAAAGAACTGATTATGGGCGGCGGTTTCGGTGTAAAATACACATATGAGGACAAACCCGAAAGCCTTGAAAACATGATAGGGGCATTTGCCGACGCCATAAAGCTGTCGTGCAGCGAGAATGATTTCCCCGTGCCCTTTGTCACCATAGAGCCGGGACGCTCCATCGTGGCTCCCGCGGGAATCACCCTCTATGAAATAGGCACACTTAAGGAGCTTGAGGGCATAAGAAATTATGTCTCTGTGGACGGCGGAATGACCGACAACCCCCGCTACGCCCTCTATGACGCAAGATACGAGTGCTGTGTGGCGAACAGGGCAAATGAGGAGAGAAATTACAAGGCTACGGTGGCAGGCAAGTGCTGCGAGAGCGGCGACATGGTCACCAAGGACATATACATTCAGACTCCCAAGCCCGGAGACATACTGTGCACCTTTACGACGGGCGCCTACAACTATTCCATGGCGTCCAACTACAACAAAACTCCGAGACCTGCCATGGTGCTGGTGGACGGAAAGGACGACACGCTGGTCATAGAGCGCGAGAGCTTTGAGGACCTTGTGAGATTGGAGAGATAAATGTTCGGAAGATCCCTTGAGGAATACCTCATAATAATTCCTGCCGTTCTCATCGCCCTTACGGTACATGAGATGTGCCACGGCTACGCCGCCTATCTTTTGGGAGACGACACCGCCAAAAGCCAGGGCAGGCTGAGCTTCAACCCCATCGACCACATAGACCCCATAGGTCTCTTGTGCATGATATTTTTCGGCTTCGGCTGGGCAAAGCCGGTGCCCGTAAACCTTGCAAACCTCAAAAACAGAAAGGTCGGCATGTCCCTTGTGGCGCTGGCAGGTCCTCTTTCCAACTTTGTGCTGGCCTTTGTCTGCCTGCTCATCGTGTTTTCAATGGGGGCTGCGGGAATAAGCGGAGATGTGGCGACGGCTCTCGTAAGCTTCCTCGTCACTCTTGCCAGTCTCAGCGTCGGTCTGGGCGTTTTCAACCTGCTGCCCGTGCCGCCCCTCGACGGCTCAAATATAATCTACCCGTTTATGCCCCACAGCTTCAGAGTGTTTATGTATAACAACGGCTACTACATACAGTTCGCCCTGCTTATACTGCTCTATTTCGGATTTTTGGATACGCCGCTTATATTTTTGAGAGAGCTTGTCATGAACGGCATGCTTAAAGTTTTGCTTCTCATATTCTAAAAGAAAGGAGAGAGACATGGAGGTCACATTTCATTTGGAGAGCTTTGACGGCCCTTTGGATCTCCTGCTCTCTCTTATTTCAAAAAACAAGGTCAGCATCTTCGATATACCGATAGCCGAGATACTGGATCAATATATGGAATATCTCGACAGAATGAAGAGCTTCGATATGGAGATAGCCTCGTCTTTTGTAACGATGGCGGCACAGCTGACATATATCAAGTCGAAAATGCTTCTGCCAAAAAACGACGAACAGATAGAGGAGGACCCGAGAGCCTCTCTTGTGGAGGCCCTTTTGGAGTATCAGAAGATAAAGCTGGCAGGTGAAGCCCTGTCCGATATGGGTGAGACAGGTCTCGACATTTTTACAAGGGAAAGAGAGAGCCTTGAAAAGGAAAAGCGCTTTTCGGGAGACGCCGAGGTGTCCGCCCTTGTAAAGGCGGCAGCCAAAATGTTCGAGAGATTTGAGAGAAAGGCTCCGCCGCCCATAAACAAATTCGCAGGCATAGTGGGCAATAAGACCGTTTCGGTCGGCTCCAAAATAGCCGAGATAGCGTCACTTCTTGCGGAAAATGACAGCGTGAGCTTTATGTCCCTTGTGGAAAAGTCACGGTCGAGAAGCGAGATTGTCGCTGTGTTTCTCGCTCTTTTGGAGCTTATCAAAGCGAAAAAAATAGACATTTCCGAAAAAGGGGAGGACTATGTGCTCACCCTTAAACAGGCTGAAAAAGAGGTGACAGAGAATGGACAGTGAGGAAAAACTTAATATACTCGAGGCCGTTCTCTTCGCTTCGGGAGAGCCTCTCAATAGAAAACGCCTCTCGGAGATACTGGAAATAGACGAGGACGAGGTGGAAAAAACCGCGAAGGAGCTTTCCGATCTCTACGATTACAGCATGAGGGGCATAAAGCTCATAAGGCTTGAAAACAGCTATCAGCTTTGCTCGAGAAAGGACTACGCTCCCTATGTCCGCAAGGCTTTGGAGACCAGAAGGGGCAATCCCCTTTCATCGTCGGCTCTCGAGGTGCTGGCGATAATAGCCTATAAACAGCCTGTGACAAGGGCGTATATCGAGCAGGTCAGAGGTGTGGACAGCACATATACCGTGTCCTCTCTTTTGGATAAGGAGCTTATTGAAAACTGCGGCAGGCTCGATGTGCCGGGCAGACCTGCTCTTTACAGAACCACCGAAAACTTCTTAAGGGCTTTCGGCATATCTGACCTTAAAGAACTGCCCTTTATAAAGGAGTTTGAAAGGGAAGATGTGGAGCAGCTGGCCTTCGGCGTGGTGGACGAAAGGGAGAAGTGATGTTGCTTTTGCTTAAAATCCTCGGGATAATCCTCGCCGTGATTCTGCTTGCCGTTCTGGTGATAATCTTCACGCCTTTAAAGATACAGGTGGTGTATCCGTCACTTAAAATCTTTGTCAAGTGGAACGGCATAAAATACAGGCTCTATCCCCTGAAGGAGAAAAAAACACAGAGTAAAGAGAAAAAAGAGGAGCCTCCCTCCCATGAACCTCCCAAAAAGGCAGAAACGGTAAAGTCCGAGGAACACAGGGAGGAAGAGCCCGATAAAAAACCAAAGAAAAAGACAAAAAGCAAGAAAAGCGGAGTGCTCAAAGATATTTTTCAGTCAGACCTTGAGAAAAAGCTCAGGTATGCGGGCATAGTACTCGAAGCCATAGGAAAAATAATAAAGGGCACTGTGTTTGAAAGGCTTTTTCTCAGCATAAAGACGGGAGGGGCAGACAAGGCCAAAACTGCTTTGGATTACGGCAGGCTGTGCGTGTTTTTCACCTGTCTCCAGCCCTTTCTCGATGAGCATGTCACCATAAAAAATCAGCGCATAGACATAGGAGCCGACATGGACGCCGAAAGCTGGAGATTCGGCTGCGACATAATAGTTTATATCAGGTCGATAACCGTTCTCACAGCGGCAGCGGCGGCCTATCTGAAATTGCGAAAGGAAGGAAAAAATGAATAATTTTGCTGAATTTATCGCGAGTACACTTGAAAAAATGAAGGGCGTGGCCGATGTAAACAGCGTCGTTGGCGCACCTATCACCACCCCCGACGGCACTACGCTGATACCTGTTTCCAAGGTGTCTCTCGGAATTGCGGGCGCAGGCGGAGATTTTGACAACGAGGGCAAAAAAGGCAAGCTCAATTTCACGGGCGGCACAGGCGCGGGAGCCAACATAACTCCCCTTGCCTTTATCGTCATAAACAACGGCAACACGAGAGTGCTCTATATGAATCAGGGCTCCGGCTCGGCGGTTGACAAGATAATCGACATGGCGCCCCAGGCTTTTGACAAGATAACAAACTATATAGACGAGAAAAAGAGAGAGAAAAAGGCCTCGGAAATGACAGAATAACACCTGGCTTCACCTCATAGAATATTTCTGAGGTGAATGTATGAAGAGAATAATATGTATTTTGTGCCTTTTCGGGCTGCTTCTGCCGAAATCACACGGAATTTCGGCAGAGAGCTATGTTTTTTACGACTGCTTCAGCGGAGAGATACTGTCTGAAAGAAATTCCGAAAGCTCCATGCTCATTGCCAGCACTACCAAGATAATGACGGCTCTTGTGGCGCTGGAGCTCTATGATTTGGACAGCGAAGTGACAATAAAGAGGGAGTGGACGGGAATTGAGGGCTCCTCCATGTATCTGAAGCCCAATGAAAAGCTGACGGTCAGGGAGCTGCTCTACGGTCTGCTTTTAAGCTCGGGCAACGACGCCGCCGTGGCTCTCGCCTGTCTTTATACGGGAAACCAGCAGGACTTTGTCACCCTCATGAACGCCAAAGCCATGGAAATAGGGGCGAACAATACCTTTTTTGAAAACCCCAACGGACTTGACGGCGAAAACCACAAGAGCACCGCAAAGGACATGGCTCTGATTGCGGCAAAAGCCCTTGAAAACGAGGATTTCAGACAGATTGTGTCGACAAAATCCATTAAGATAGGGGAAAGGTATTTCACAAATCACAACCGCCTGCTCTCCATGAGGGACGACATAATAGGGGTCAAGACGGGATATACCATGGCCGCAGGCAGATGCCTTGTGTCGGCAGCCGACATGGGCGGCAGGATATATGTGGCGGTGACGCTGAGCGCTCCCGACGACTGGGACGACCATCTTTCCCTCTACGAGCAGTACGGAAAAGAAGCACAGAGCGTCACCGTCCTGCCGAGTGATTTCACGCTTTCGGTGCCCGTTGCGGGCGGTCAGAAACAGAGCGTCACGGTGAGGGCCGAAAGCGAGGTCATACTGCCTCTTTTGGAGGGTGAAACCGCCGAAATAACGGTGGAGGGTCCCCGCTTTGTCTACGGCGGAGCACAGCAGGGTGAGAGATACGGAAGTGTAAAAATATATGTAGGCGGAAAAGAAAAGGCCGAAGCGGAGCTCTCATTTGCAGAGACGGTGGAAAAGGCCGAAAAGAGGAGTTTTTGGGATAAGGTATGGGACAGCTTGAAAAGCTTCAAAAAATAATAGCCGCGTCGGGCAGGTGCTCCAGAAGAGCCGCCGAAGTCCTCATTGAGGAGGGCAGGGTGGCGGTAAACGGAGTTACAGCCTCTTTGGGTGACAGGGCGGATATTGAGACAGATGCCGTCACGGTGGACGGCGAAAACATAGCCGCCCCTAAAGGGCACACCTATGTGCTTCTCAACAAGCCGAAAGGCTATGTCTCCACAAGCCGCGACGAAAAGGGCAGAAAAAATGTCATTCAGCTTGTGGATATAGACGGGGTGCGTCTTTACAGCGTGGGAAGGCTCGACATGTACTCGGAGGGGCTTCTCATTCTGACCGACGACGGAGATTTTACATATAAGCTGACCCACCCGAGACACGAGCTCTATAAGGAATATACGGTAAAGGTGTCGGGAAAGGAAAACTCCGACCCTCAAAAGCTTTTGTCAAAAAGCATGGAGATTGACGGCTATAAGATACAGCCGGCAAAGGTAAAAACACTTGAAAAAGACGGCGGAGTTTTCACTCTGTCGATAAAAATAAAAGAGGGTCGCAACAGGCAGATAAGAAAGATGTGCGCCCTTTCGGGATATAGGGTACTTTCCCTCGAAAGGGTGGCCATAGGCTTTCTCAAAGACCCGAGTCTCAAAAGAGGAAAATGGAGATATCTTTCAAAGGAGGAAGTCGAAGGTCTTGTCGATCTGTGCGGCGTCGGTGAAAAATGAAAATAACGGTTATAGGCGGAGGGGCGGCAGGCATGATGTGCGCCGCTCTGGCCGCGGAAAACAAGGAAAATAAAGTGACCCTCATAGAGAGGAATAAAATTCTCGGCATCAAGCTCAACATAACGGGAAAGGGCAGGTGCAACCTGACAAACGACACCGATGAAGACGGTCTTTTGAAAAACACCGTCACCAACGGCAGGGTTCTTTACAGAGCCTATTCGGCATTTACACCTGCCGATGTAAAGGAGTATTTTGAAAAGCTCGGGGTGCCGCTAAAGACCGAGAGGGGAGACAGGGTGTTTCCCCAAAGCGACAGGGCAAAGGACATAAGCGGAGCCCTGATAACAAAGCTCAAAAGGAGCGGCGTAAACATAGTCCAGGCGAGAGCTTTGGAGATACTGACCGATGAGGGCGCCGTAAAAGGGGTGAAAACCGACGGCGGAATATATGAGAGCGACAGGGCAATTCTTGCCACAGGAGGACTCTCCTACCCAAAGACGGGGTCTTCAGGCGACGGCTTTAAGATGGCGGAAAAGCTTGGGCATACGGTGACTCCCTGCCGTCCCTCTCTCGTGGCACTGAGGCTCAAGGGAGATGTGCCCAAAAAGCTGGAGGGACTCTCTCTTAAAAACATAAAGGCGGTGCTCAAGGACGGCAAGGGCAAAAAGCTCTACGACGATTTCGGCGAGATGCTGTTTACATCAAACGGCGTCAGCGGCCCTGTTATCCTCAGCATGTCGGCACATATAAAGGGCAGAGAGGATCTCACCCTCACGGTGGATTTAAAGCCCGCTCTCGACGAGAAAGCGCTGGACAAGCGTATTCTGAGAGATTTTGAGGAAAATATCAACAGGGATTTTTCAAATAGCTTAGGGGCTCTTCTGCCCTCAAAGCTGATACCCGTTATAATAGAGCTTTCGGGCATACCGCCCTTTAAAAAGGTTCACGAGATAACCAAAAAGGAGAGGGAAGGTCTTGTCTCTCTGCTCAAGGGCCTCACATTTGACATTTTGGGTGTGTGCGGCTATGACGAAGCCGTTGTGACCCAGGGCGGAATATCGGTAAAAGAGATAAACCCCAAGACCATGGAGTCCAAGATAGTAAAGGGACTTTATTTTGCAGGTGAGATAATAGATGTAGACGCCTACACGGGCGGATTTAACCTCCAGATAGCCTGGTCGACTGCATACCTTGCGTCGAAGGCGGGGGAAAATTGAAAGGGATGTGGAAAATGAAAAGGATAAGCATAGCGATAGACGGCCCTTCGGGGGCGGGCAAGAGCACCATGGCAAAAATGCTGGCCAAAGAGCTGGGCTTTGTCTATGTTGACACAGGCGCCATGTACCGCGCTGTCGGTCTTTACATATGCCGCAAGGGCATAGACAGCAAGGACAGAGACAGCATAGTGGCCGAGCTGCCCGAGATAGTCGTTACGATAGAATATAAGGACGGTGAGCAGCGCATAATTTTAAACGGCGAAGATGTGTCGGGCTTTATCAGAAATGAGCTGATAGGCCGCTACGCCTCCGACTGCTCGGCTCTGCCCGAGGTCAGAGCGCATCTTCTCATGCTCCAGAGAAACATGAGGGAAAAGGCCGACATAATCATGGACGGCAGGGATATAGGCACAGTGGTGCTGCCCGACGCCTCTCTCAAAATTTTTCTCATAGCCGACATTGAAAGCAGGGCTAAAAGAAGATATGACGAACTTTTGCAGAAGGGCGTGGATGTAACCTTTGAGGAGACTAAGGAGCAGATGGAAAAGAGGGACATGAACGACATGAACCGCGCCGTCGCCCCTTTAAAGGCGGCGGAGGACGCCGTAACCGTCGATTCGACCAATATGGACATAGAGGAGACACACAGATATATTCTCAATATAATCAGGGAGAGGCTCGGAGATGTTTTATAAAACAATACTTACAATAGCATACCTGCCCTTCAAGCTGCTCTTTCCGTTTAAGGCAACGGGAATTGAAAATCTGCCCGAGGGCAGAGTGGTGGTAGCGGGAAACCACAGCTCCAACGCCGATTCGGTTATGGTGCTCATGTCGATGCCATGGGACGGCAAGACAAGGATAATCGGCAAAAAAGAGCTTTTCAAGCTTAAAATCATGAACTGGTTTCTGAGAAAGATGGGAGCCTTTCCCGTCGACAGAGGTGAAGCTGATATCGACGCCGTCAAGGAGTGTCTCTCCACCCTTAAAAACGACGGCAGACTTTTGATATTCCCCGAGGGCACAAGGGTAAAGGAGGACGCCGTCGCCGCAAAGACAGGAGCGGTGGTGTTTGCCATGAGGACAAAATCCCCCATTCTCCCGGTGTACATAACCAAGGGCAAAAAGCTTTTCAGAAGGACGAAGGTCATATTCGGTCAGCCCTACACTGTGGAAAACACGAGAGACAGGGAGCTTGTGGAAAAATATACCACAGAAATGATGGATAAAATCTACGCTTTGGGAGAAAAATAATGACGATTGAGACAGGAAAATTCGCAGGCTTCTGCTACGGTGTAAAGAGAGCCGTCGAGATGGCGGAAAAATGCGCCCTTGAAAACAGACCGATATACACGGCAGGGCCCATTATCCACAATAAATCTGTGGTGGACAGGCAGAGGGAGATGGGCATAGTGCCCATGGACAATATAGAGGATATCCCAAACGGCGCCGAGGTCATAATAAGAGCCCACGGAATCACAAAAGAGGACGAGGATCGCCTTATGGAAAAGGGCTGCGTCATAAGGGATGCCACCTGCCCCAATGTCCTCAAAATCCACAAGATCGCCCGTGAGGAGAGCGAAAAGGGAAATGTCGTCATAATAATCGGCAGCCCCGACCACCCCGAGGTAAAGGGCATAAAGAGCAGGGCGAAAGAGGGCTATGTGGCCGAAACCGAGCAGGAGCTCATGGCCCTTGCCGAGAGATTTAAAGACAGAAATGTCTCGGTTGTCGGTCAGACGACCCTAAATAAAAAAATTTTTGTAAATTTTCAAAAAATGATAAAAAATTCTTTTACAAATGTGGAATTTTTTGATACAATATGTATGGCGACCTCTAATCGTCAGGACGAAATAAGAGGAAATGCCGGCAAATACGGCAGTGTGATAATAATCGGCGATAAGACGAGCAGCAATTCGAGGAAACTCTATGAAATAAGCCGAGAGTACTGTGAAAATGTACAGTTCATAGAGAACTCGCTGGGGCTCGACCTTTCAAAAATCGACTTTGAAAAGGGTGTTTTTCTGACAGCCGGCGCGTCCACTCCGGATTTGATAATTAAGGAGGTATATAAGAAGATGGAAAATCAGATCGTTGAAAACAGCGAAAATTTCGAGGCACTTTTGGAGCAATCCCTTAAAACTTTACATACAGGAGACAAGGTAACAGGTACTGTAACTCAGATCAAGCCTACCGACATTCATGTCGACCTCGGTGTAAAACAGGACGGATACATCCCCATGAGCGAGCTCTCCGATGACCCCACCTTTGTTGTTGAGGACAACATCAAGGTCGGTATGGAAATCGAGTGCTTTGTAGTTCGCGTAAATGATGTGGAAGGCACAATCATGCTTTCCAAAAAGCGCCTTGACTCTGTTAAGAACTGGGAAAAGGTTGAAAAGGCATGCGAGGACAAGGAGCCTGTTGAAGGCATAATCGTAGACCAGAACAAGGGCGGAGTTGTGGCAAGCGTTCTCGGCGTTCGCGTGTTTATTCCCGCAAGCCAGACAGGTCTTCCCAAGGACGCTTCCTTTGATTCTCTCATGAAGACAAAGCAGAAGATGCTCATCACAGAGGTCAACCGTCAGAAGAGACGCGTTGTCGGATCTATCCGCGCTATACTCGTCAGCGAGCGCCGCGAGGCAGAGGAGAAGATCTGGTCCGAGATCGCTGTCGGCAACAAGTATGAGGGCGTTGTAAAGTCCTTCACCTCCTACGGCGCATTTGTCGATATCGGCGGCGTAGACGGCATGATCCACATTTCCGAGCTCTCCTGGAACCGTGTAAAGCATCCTTCCGATGTTCTCACAATCGGCCAGAAGGTAAATGTTTTCGTAATCGCTCTTGACGAGGAGAAGAAGAAGATTTCTCTCGGTTACAGACTTGCCAGCGACAACCCCTGGACAAAGTTCACAGAGAAGTACTCTGTCGGCGATGTAGCCAATGTTGAGATAGTCAAGTTCATGCCCTTCGGAGCATTTGCAGAGGTTCTCCCCGGCGTAGACGGCCTTATCCACATCTCCCAGATTGCCGACAGAAGAATCGGCAAGCCCGACGAGGTGCTCAAGATCGGCCAGAAGATCGATGCCAAGATCACAGACATCGACATGGAGAAGAAGAAGATCTCCCTCTCCATCCGCGCTCTCCTCGAAGAGGCAGAGGCCAGCACAGAGGACGAGGCAGCTGCTGAGACAGACGCTGAGTAATTTTCGCAAAATTAAAAGCTGCGCAGAAATGCGCAGCTTTTTTTGTGCTTTAAAGACATAAAAAAGAGATACGGCAAAGCCGTATCTCTTTTTGAGTTTATTTTGCGATTATCATGCATATCTTGCCGCTGCCGTAGAGGGTAAAGCTTTCAAAGTTGGCTCTTGCCTCGGAGAGAGTCAGGTAGCGGGAAAGGGAGGGAGCGTAGACGGCGACATTTTCAACTATCTCATAGTAGTTGCTGCCGTACTTTACGCCTCTTATGCTGTCGAAGTCATCGCGTTTTACGGTGCCTATGGTACTGAGCTTCTTTGCAGGCGCGGAGTAGTATTTTCCGCTTTCAAGGGCGTCCTTGGATATGGCGCCGGGTACCTCGTTAAAGGCAAAGCCGGGATCGGAGAAGCTCTGGAATGTCTTTACGCCGTCCTTGTTGGTGAGGGTCAGTGTGTAGACATTTCTTGTTATAGGGTCGCCGTCAAGGTCTGTGCCTGTGGTTATGGTGTCGTAGCTCTGCTTGACCATGCCGTACTCATAGTACTTGCCTGTGACATCATTGCAGATTATGAGGTTTATCTTGCCGGTTCTGTCGAGCTCTGTGTGGACTATATCGGATACCTTGAGAGAGGTGACATTTTCCACAAGGTGCAGCGGGAACGAATTGCCTATCTGCTCATAGACCCTTACGCCGTCGGCTACGCGGTCGCCGGTCGTAAGATCTATCGAAGTTGCGGCGGGGAGATTCTGCTTTTTCATGGAGACGGGATTTATGACAAACTTGTCGTTGCTTGACTGACGAACAGTTACAAGGCGTCCCACGCTCTCATAGAGCTTGCTTATTCTCTCGTTGCTGCCTACAAGTATAGTGCCGTGCTGGGACAAATCGGGAGTGCCCTTTATCACATAGCCGCTGTCGAGCTTTACCTCAAACTCGGTGTCGGTCAGCTTTGTGAGAATGCCCTTGGGAGCCATCTCGCTGGAGTTGAGGTTGGGATATGCGGCGCAGATGTTGCCGTTGTAGTCGAGAAGCAGTGTGACTATCTGACCTATCTTTATGTCCTTGAAATATTCCGAAGCCTTGTCGGTCAAGTTGTAGGTCTGTCCGCCCGCTTCAATATATGTGGGAGCGTTGAAAACGGGGCCGCTGTTGGTGTATTTGAGCACCAGAGTGTTGTCCGAGACATAGTAGGTGTTGCTGTCCTTGGAATAGGTCAGAACATCGTATTTCTGAAGGTCGCTTTGGGTTATATATGCGCCGTTCATGAGAAACTTGGCGCCTGCTGCGGGCTCAAAAGCCTCTGTGCCGTAGATTATGCTCGACTGGGAAGCGGCGCTGCCTATGACGCTGACAAAGTTCACGGCGCCCGAGGAGTCGCGGTAGAGCATTACCTTGCTCATGGGTCTTATGTCAAACCACGATGTGGCGTAATCGGCCACATAGCCCATGACAGAGACCTTTGCAGTTTTGTTTATGTAAATCTTGCCTGTGGAGGTGACGAGACCGTCAGACTCGGAGGATTTTACATCGACAAAAGATGTGCCCTTGGTGTTTGTCAAAAAGCCGATAAGCTTGGAGGGGTCGTTCTTGTCAAATACGGCTTTGCCGTACATGCCGACGAGGGCCGAGGACATATCGGGGCGGACATAAACGGTCTTTTCGGTGCCGTCCCAGATGGAGACCTCATTTTGCTTTATTGTGGCGTCTGTCTCGCCTGTGCCGAGAAGCACACAGCCGTCCTTTACCGAGAAGGCTGTCGAAGCGAAGGAACCGCCCTCCTTGGTATTCATGGAGAGCATGTTGTTTATGATGACGGCAGCCTTGCCTCTCGGGATAAAGTCGTCGGCGGCAAGGCCTGTGACGCCCTCTGTGAGGCCGATTTCCTGAGCCTTGAGGACAAAGTCACGGGGCCAGAATGTGCCCACTTCCTCGTCCTTCCAGCCCAGCATGCGAAGGAGAATTGTAACTGCCTGGCCGTAGGTTATGTTGTCCTCGGGTCCGAAATAGCCCGAGGGGTAGGCCTTGATGATCTGATATTTCTTTACGGCAGCGTTGACATAGGGGGCGTACCACGAGGTATTTCTTACATCGGGGTAGAGAGTGTAGCTGTTGTAGAGGGACAGCTCGTCAAAGCCCGCGGCGAGAACTGCCATTTTGCAGAATTCAGAGCGTTTGAGATAGTTGTTCGGGTAAAAATAGTCTACATCTGCCACAACGCCTATGGAGGCGAGACTTTCGGCAGCCGCTTTGTCCACGCCGTCCTGAATGTCGGTAAAGGCGCGGGAGGGCAGGCAGAAAGAGAGCAGCGTACACAATAAAAGTGTGATTGAAATGGTCTTTTTCATATTGTTTCCCCCTTAATTATTTCTGAGTGCTTCGACAGGCGGCATTTTAGCTGCCTTGCGGGCGGGATAATAGCCGAAGAACATACCGAGAATGGCCGAGAATGT
>CAJKFC010000039.1 GCA_905199135.1 uncultured Eubacteriales bacterium | reverse complement strand
CCACGACAACCTCTGCGTTCTTAAGCAGCTTTTCCAGCTCCTCAATTTTCGCCGCCAGCTGCATCAGCTTGCTGCGAATCAGCGCCAGGCGCTCATAGTCCTGATTCTCTGTGTTCTCGTTGAGCATCCGCAGCTCCAGCTCATAATCGTCCCGCTCCTTTTTCAGCTCAGCCAGCTGGGAGATTTCCTTGCACTGCAAATTCACGTCAGAACAGGCTTCGTCCAGCAGGTCGATGGCCTTATCGGGCAGAAAGCGGTCGGTGATGTAGCGCTCGGAGAGAACGACGCACTGGTGGGCGATTTCCGGAGAAATCTCCACCCCGTGGAACTCGGCATAGGATTTGGCAATGCCCTGCATAATCTGGCTTGCTTCCGTGATGGTGGGCTCCGCCACGGTGACGGGCTGGAAACGGCGCTCCAGAGCGGCGTCCTTTTCGATGTATTTTCTGTATTCGTCCAAAGTTGTGGCGCCTATGCAGTGGAGCTCGCCCCTTGCAAGCATAGGCTTTAAGAGGTTGCCTGCGTCCATGGCGCCGTCGGTCTTGCCTGCGCCCACAATGGTGTGCAGCTCATCTATAAAGAGGATTATGCGTCCACCACTCTCTTTGACCTCATTCAAAACGGCTTTGAGACGCTCCTCAAACTCGCCCCTGAACTTTGCGCCTGCAATCAGAGCGCCCATGTCGAGGGCGAAAACCGTCTTGTCGCGAAGTCCCTCGGGGACATCGCCCTTCATTATCCTTATGGCAAGACCTTCGACTATTGCCGTCTTGCCGACGCCCGGCTCACCGATGAGGACGGGGTTGTTCTTGGTTTTGCGGGAAAGTATGCGTATTACATTTCTTATTTCGCCGTCACGGCCGATGACAGGGTCGAGCTTTTGCATTTTCGCCCTTTCAACAAGGTCGTAGCCGTATTTTTTAAGGGCCTCATAGGTGGCTTCGGGGTTGTCGCTTGTGACCCTGCCCGAGCTTCGCACCGATTTGAGGGCGGTGAGGAACTTGTTCTTGTCGATGCCGAGGCGCTTAAACACCTCTTTTACATTGCTGTCCGAGCAGTCGAGAAGGGCGAGGAAGATGTGCTCTACCGACACATACTCGTCGTTCATGTTTTTGGCTATGCTTTCGGCGTCGTTCAAAGCTCTGTCCAGAGACTGGCTGATGTAAACCTTGCCGTTTTCGCGGCCTGCGCCGTAGGCTTTGGGAAGTTTGGCGATGTATTCATAGCAGGTGGAGCGGGCAAGGCTTACGGCGATGCCCATTTTCTCCGTAAGGGAGGGGATAAGTCCGCCCTCCTGCATGAAAAGGGAGTAGAGCAGATGTATCGGCTCTATGTTGGTATTTGCGTTTTCGGCCACTGTCTTTTCGGAAAACTCAATGGCCTCTAATGATTTTTGTGTGAATTTTTGTGCGTTCATAATATATAACCTCCGTCAAGGTCAGATGATGTATTCTTGCCCTTTGAGGGCGTCGAGATAATTTTTCTCAAATTCGTCGGGGGAAATATCCTTTGAGAGATATTCCTTTAAGGCGGCGTCAAAGCCTTCGACATATCGGCAGATGGCGCCCGAAAGTATGTCGCCGTCCTTTAAATCGTGGTCTCCCACGGGGAATGTGCGCTTGAAGCGCCCCTCGCCTATTTCATATTCTATGGCGTTTTTGGGGAAATATTTTACGATATAGTGCTTTTCCATGAGCATCCACAGGCGGAAAAAGCCGTCGAGCCTTTGGAGCAGCTCTCCGCTCTGAGTGCGGAAAGAGACCCTGAGCTCTCCGAAGTTGCCCTCGGGGGTGCGGTAGAGCTCGACGGAGTATTTGACCGTCGGGCGGTACTTGTAGTTTAAGGGGCTTTTCAAAGAGAGCATGAAGTCCGACGGCTCTTTCATGACGGTCAGCTGGTCGTTCTGCGACAGGCGCTCCATGAGAAGGGAGAGAATGTCGGCCGCCTTTTTCTCGGGGGTTTCGACGCCCAGATGGGCGGCGAGAATCTGATTTATGAGATTGGAGCGGTTGGTGCCCTTGAGATAGGCCGCCTTGTCCACCGCCTTTATCACGCTGTCGGAAAGCATTATGCTGTACATTGATTTATTCATATGAAGATGTTTCACCTCGTTTTACAGATGGGGGTTCGGCTCCCCGTTTTGGGGAGCCGAGTATAGGTCGTATGTTCATTTTCGTTTCTCAGTACACTTATATTGTAAATCAAATTATGAGATTTGTCAATAGGTTTATGTAAATTATTTTCCGATTTTCAAAAAATATTCATGGGGCCGATTGACGGCGAAAAAATGGCTGTGCTATACTTGAAACAAAGGAGTGACACAAATTATGAAAAAGATAATACCCATAATTCTTGCCTTACTTCTCATCGTTTCTACGGTTTTGAGATTTGCCGAGGGAAATAAAGAGGAGAGCTCTGCCATATCCGTAACGGTGGACGGAAAGGAAGGAACTCTTGAATACTCCCCCGAAAGCCGCTCAAAGGGAACGGTTACCGTAGGGGAAGATGTGTATACATTTGAATATAAAGCCGACGGCTACGCCGAAGTCACTTATGAGGACGGCACAGTCTGGTCGGCAAGATACGACGAGGGCTTTATAATGACCGGCTCTTATAAGTCGCCCGACGGCGAAAGCACAGAGAAAGGCTCGAGAACGGCTGGCGATATGATACTGAGCGCCGTGGAGAGTGCCGAGCCCGCGGAGAAAAAAGGGCAGTCTCCCCTGCTCTATGCCCTCCTTGTGATAATAGGAGCGTTTATGGCGGTGTGGCCGAAGGCCCTGTGGTATGTAAAATACGGCTTCAGATATAAAGACGCCGAGCCTTCGGAGGCGTCCCTCTTCTTCATAAGGGCAGGAGGAGTGCTTGTCGCCTTCTGCGGAGTGATGGCAATGATATTCGAATAAAAAAACGGAGCTTTCGCTCCGTTTATTTTATTTTCCCACGCAGAACTTGGAGAATATCTCGTCGAGCATATCTTTTGATGGGGTTTTGCCCAAAACATCGCCCAAATATGCAAGACCTGCCTCGGCGTCCGACAGAAATGCGTCGGCTGTCTGACCTATTCTGGCGCTTATCTCGGCCTCATACAGGCAGTCATAGGCCTTTTCGAGAAGATATGCCTGCCTCGAGCTGGTGATTATCGTCTCGCTGTCGTTGTATTTTACAAGGCTGCCGAGATATTTCATAAGCTCGCCGATGCCCTCGCCGGTTTTTGCCGACACATAGAATACAGTGTCAAAGCCGTATTCGTCTATGTATCTTATGCCCTTGTCAGTCTTGTTTATTATAAGCACCGATTTTTCGGCGTCTTTTGCCACGCCCACCGAGCGGAAATCGTCGCTTGTGGGGGGAGCGGAGCCGTCGATGACGCAAAGCACAAGCTTTGCCTGCTTTGCCGCCTCGATGGAGCGCTCGATGCCCAGCCTTTCGGCCTTGCTCTCGCCGTCTCTTATGCCCGCAGTGTCGATGAGGCGCAAAAGTGTACCCTTTATCTGTACGGTGCACTCGACGGTGTCTCTCGTTGTGCCCTCCTCCTCGGTGACTATCGCCCTCTCATAGCCCAAAATGGCGTTGAGCAGGGAGGATTTGCCCGAGTTGGGTCTGCCTATTATGGCGCAGGGCAGTCCGTTCTTGACTGTGCTGCCCAGCTCAAAGGTCTCATAGAGAGCCTTGAGCCCGTCTGTCACCTCGATGAGGGTATCCCTTGCGTTTTCATAGTCAAAGGGCTCGATGTCCTCGTCGGTGTAGTCGCACACGGCGTAAAAATGAGCCAAAAGGGCGTTTATCTTCTGATAGTAATAGGATACCTTTTTGTATATGCCGCCCGAAAGCTGGTCGATGGCGGCCTTTGCCTGATTCAAGGCGGTGGCGTGTATCAGATCGCCGACGGCCTCGGCCTCGGTGAGATCCCTTTTGCCGTTTAAAAAGGCCCTTTTTGTAAACTCGCCCGCCTCGGCAAGCCTTGCGCCCGCCTTTTGAGCGGCGCGGAGCAGCTCCTCCACGACAGCCTGGGAGCCGTGGCAGTATATCTCGGCCATCTCCTCGCCCGTGTAGCTGTGACCCTCTTCAAAATATGCCGCCATACAGAGGTCTATCGTCTTGCCGTCGCGGCCCAAAGCCTCGCCGTAGCGCATCATTCTCGGCGTCATCTCGCCTTTTGCCCTGAAAATCTTGTTTAAAAGAGCTCCCGTGCCTTCACCCGAAAGCCTGACTATGCCTATGGCCGAGGGAAAACCTCCGCCCGAATATGCGGTGATAATGTCCATAATGTCCCCTTTCCTTGCCGAAGCAATATAGAAAATATATTGAGGCGGCGCTGAATATTTAAATAAAAAAACTCTTGCTTTTTGACGAAAACCGTGGTATAATATCAAGGCTAAAGAGAAAACATAATACGGGAGCGGATGGGTGCTGGTGTGCCCTCCGGTCTTCAAAACCGGTAATTGGGGATAAAACCTCATAGGTGGGTTCAATTCCCACACGTTCCCGCCAAAAAGCGTCCTTCGGGGCGCTTTTTTATTTTTTCTTTTTGCTTCTTATAAACGCGAATATAAACCATAAGACAAAGGCGGAGACAAAGCCCGCGGCGAAAAACTTTAAAAGCTGCAGGGGAATGGGTGAAACCCCCTCGCCGAAGCGGAGACCGCCCGTGATGACCGAGGCTACGGTGTAAGCCGGGGCGAAAATGAGACCGTGACCGAGGGAATCTTTTAAAAGAGCTTTCATCTGACCCTCTCTCCTCTCTTGTATACCGCCTTTATGCTGTTATCTTTTAAAGATATTATATCATATACGGGGGGCAAAATCAAGAAATCGGCGTCGCCGCCCTCTTTTATCACGCCCCTGTCTATGCCTGCAGCTTTTGCGGGGTTTTCGGTGACGGCGGAAACGGCGGCAGAGATGCCCACGCCTGCCGAAATGAGATTTACAAAGCCGTCAAACAGATTGCGGCACGAGCCGGCTATGGTGTCGGTGCCCGTGAGATATGCCTTTTTATCTTTTACCGTAACGGGCAGACCGCCGAGAAAATACTCTCCGTCGGAGAGACCTTCGGCGCTCATGGAGTCGGAAACGGCGGCGAGAGTGGGGGAGTAGCCCTTGAAAATCCCTTTCAAAACTCGGTTTTCAATGTGAAAACCGTCGCATATTATCTCCTTGAACACATCTCGGGAGAGAGCCTCGGCGATAATTCCCCCTTTTCGGTGGTGAAGGCTGTCCATGGCGTTGAAAAGATGGGTGACATTTTCGGCTCCGCCCTCAAAGGCGGCTGCCGCCTGATCTCCCGTGCACTCAGTGTGACCCAAAGACAGGCGGAAAAGACCTCGGCTCAGCTTTAAAAGCTCGTCAAAGCCCTCGGTCTCAGGGGCGGCAGTCATGATTTTCAGCTGACCGCCGCAGAGAGATATCAGCTCATTTAAAATACACCTGTCAAAGGGGATTATGGCGTTTTTGTCTATTGCCCCCGATTTACTTTTGGATATAAAGGGGCCTTCCAGGTTTATGCCTGCAAAAACGGAGCTCTTATCGGTAAACTCCGCCAAAACAGGCAGTATCTCCCTGTATTTATCAATATTTACCGCCAAAACCGTCGGCAAAACAGAGGTTACGCCTATGGAGAGATAGTGTTTTTCCAGCTTTTCAAGAGCATCTCTTCCGCAGCGGGAAAAATCTTCCCCTATGGCTCCGTGGGTGTGTATATCCACAAGACCGGGAATGACGCAAAGATGTGAAAGGTCGGCGCCATCTTCCTCTATACATGGAGATATACGGCGGAAAACGCCGTTTTCCACCTCGAAATCGGCTCGTTCAAAGCGTCCGTTTAAAAATACCTCGGCGTTTTTGAAAATCATTTCATGCTCCTTAAAGCCTTCGCGGCAGCTCCCATGAGCCCCGCCCTGTTTCCCAAAAGGGCGGGCAGCACATTTACATTGCGGTAGCCCTCCATGACGGAGCTTTTGAGCTTTTCACCCACCGAATCGGTTATGTATTTCTCGTTCATTATGCCGCCGCCCAAAATTATCGCGGGCGGATCGAAGATGTGGCACACGGTGACAAGACCCAAAACTATCTCGTCTATCCAGTCGTCGACGGCGTTTTTGATGTTTTCGTCGTGGATTTTTTCAAAAATATCCCGTCCGTTTTCGATGCTGTTGTCGAAAAGGCGGCATTTTTCCACAAGAGCGGTGGCCGAGGCATACTCGCAGTAGCACCCCCTGCCTCCGCAGGCGCATTTTTTGCCGTTTATGTGGGTGACTATATGGCCTATCTCCCCTGCATAGCCCCCTTTGCCCTCGTAGACCGAGCCGTTTATCACGATGGCTCCGCCGATGGAAGTGCCGTAGGTCAGGCAGATAAAGTCGGAGTAGGGCACGCCTGCGCCGAATACCCCCTCGCCTAAGGCGGCGGCGTTGACATCGTTTATGATAAACGCCTTTTTGCCGCACATTTTCTCGGCGGTTTCCTTGAGCTTTGTGCCCGTGTAATCGGGTATGGCGTCGGAGCAGAATATTATCTCTCCCCTTTTGGAGTCGACGAGTCCTGCCGTCGAAATGCCGACGGCGTCAAAGCTGCCCTCAAAGCTCTTGAATACATTAGAAAGCACCTCTAAAATGCCCTCTCTGCCGATGGCAGGATAGGGGTGCTCGGTGTAAAAATCTATCTTTCCGTCGGAGTAGAGCCCCGATTTTATGAGGGTTCCTCCTATGTCGAATGTCAGTATTTTCATTATAAACTCCTTGCGGATATGGTGAAATCTCTTATTACGCTCTCCTGCGCCTCCATGTACTGTCCGTCCTCAAAGCCTTTTTTGGGGCTGAAGGATATGAAAGGGGAACGAGCCGAATCGTCACTCAGCCATTCAAAGGCCGAGGTGTGAAAGCTATTGCAGCCGCTCTTTTCAAAAAGCTCCTTTATGTTGTGGCTTCGCACAGAGCCCCCTGCCATTATCTCGATACCGCCCATTGAGCTGAGCTCTTTTAGGACAGATACACCCTCCAAGGCTGTTTTGGCTCTGCCCGAGGTCAGAATACGGTCGATGCCCGCCTTTTTTAAGGCGGCGTGAGCCGAATGAAGCTCGTCCTTTGAGCAGTCAAAGGCCTTGTGGAATACGCACTTACAGCGGCCGTCTATAAAATCGCACATGCGCGCCGTCATCTCGTAGTCTATAAAACCCTCTCTTGTGAGAAAGCCGAAGACCAGACCGTCGCACCCCATGGATATAAACAGCTCGGCGTCCTTTTTCATTACGGCAAACTCGTGCCCGTCATAGCAGAAGCCCCCTTCACGGCACCTCAGCATACAGGAGCATTCAAGGCTTGTGTTTTCCTTTGTAAGGGCAAGAGTGCCCAATGTGGGAGTGAGACCGCCGTATAAAATGTCGGAGCACAGCTCCACTCGGTCGGCGCCCCCTCTGTATGCGGCGAGAGCGTCCTTGTAGCCGCCGCAGCACACTTCTATCGTCATAAATTATCTCCTTAAAGTTATATGAAAATATCTTATCACAAAACTATGCGATTGACAATACAATTCCCCTATTATATAATTGTATAAAGTATGGATTTATATAAAAGTCAGAGACAGGGAGGAACGGTATGTTTTCGGAATATTTTAAGGATACGGACGGGGTATTTGAGCAGTATGTCTCCCGTTTTCCCAAAAAGAGGGACGAGATAATCGCCGTGAGAGACTCCCTTCTCCACAAAGAGGCCGAGTTTTTCATGTGTCTTTACACAAAGATGACTGCGGCCGACATAATTTCGGTAAATCCTCAAAAGGCGGCGAAACACGCCGTGAGAATGCTCGATATATATGAAAATATGCCCTATTGCAGAGATATACCCCTCGATGTATATCTCGATTTTGCCCTGCCTTATAGGGTCAATGATGAGAGCCCTTTTTTGGACGGGGAGTTTTTCACCGATATACTCAAAGACGAGGTAAAGGACAAGACCTTGGAAGAGGCCATAAAGTGCGTCAACTACCGCTGTCTCTCCTTTGCCACCTACGCCCCTGCCGACGACAGGACGAAAAACGCCCTTGCAGTATATAAAACAGGTCTCGGCAGATGCGGCGAGGAGAGCGTACTTTTAGTCACAGCTTTGAGAAGTGTCGGCATACCTGCAAGGCAGGTTTACAGCCCCTACTGGGTGCACTGCGACGACAATCACGCCTGGGTCGAGGCCTTTGACGGCGAAAAATGGCGCTATCTCGGAGCCTGCGAGCCGGAAGATGTGCTGGACACAGGCTGGTTTGACTATGCCTCTTCAAAGAGCGCCATAGTGAGATACAGAAAATTCGGTTTTGGCGACAGAGAAGCCACAGCCGTTCAAAACAGGATATACGAGACTGTGGCGGTGACGGGCCGTTACGCCGATGTGAAAAAGGTGACGGTGCACACCGAGCCTTTCACAAAGGTAGGGGTCTATACGATAAATTACGGCGCTCCCGCCCTCATCGACGAAAAAAGAAGCGACAGAGACGGCAAGGCGGTGTTCGAGACGGGCAAATGCGGTCTTTTGTACTTTGCAAGTCTCGAGAGCGGCTCGGCTGTCAGCCTTTGCGGCGCCGAGGACACCGAGGTCTTTTTGGACAGCATGGAAAATCTCCGCTTTTTCTCATATGATCTTCCTGTGGACAAGGGCAGAGTGCCCGAAAAAAGGCGCGAGAAAACCCAGGACGAGATAAAGAGCTTTGAATATTTCGACGCCGAAAGACGCACAAGACTTGAAAAATCGGAATCTGCCTCGATTTTCGGCAAAAAGGCGGGGGAAAATTACCCCGAGCTCGAAAAATTCATGGCAAACACGGAAATAGACGACAGGCAGAAAAAGGCGGTGCTCGACACCCTTACCCTTAAAGATTTCAGCGATGTTACCGCCGAAACCCTTGCCGACATGGTTCTCGCCTTTGAATATGAGGACAATCTGCCGAAGCACATATTTGAAAAATACCTCCTGCCCCAGAGGGTCAAAAACGAGCCCCTCTATCCCTTCAGAGCCTTTGTAAAGGACAATTACAGGGGAAAAATCGGCGCGAGGGAGATATACGCCTATGCTTTGGCATATCCCGTACGCTTTTCCTCCGAGTGCTACGGCGGAAACCTTGAAAATCTCACCGACATGATGAGATACAAGGCAGGCTGCGAGGAAAGCGTAGACATAAACTTTGTAAAAATGTGCCGCGCTCTCGGCATCGCCGCAAAACTCGACGAAGAGACGGGCGCACCCTGCTACTATGACGGCGCAGGCTTTGTACCCGTGTTCGAAAGCGACGAAAAAAACGCCGCTTTGAGCATAGTCAACAAGGGTGCGGCAAAGGGAATATTCGGTCTCAACATATCCCTCTGCCGAATAGACGACGAAAAGGGACTTGTGCCCATGAGCATATCGGGCGAGGTGGAAAAACACAGAAAACTCATGATTCCCGAGGGATTTTACGCCCTTTTTGAGAGCAGGAGACAGCTCGACGGCTCTCAGAACGGCTACATCACATTTTTCTGGTGCGGCAGCGGTCATGTGGAAGAGGTGGTGCTCACCGATATCAAGGACAAGACGAGAGAAATGCTGAAAAATTATCCCATGCCCGAGGGAATGTCAAAAGGCGGCAGGGAGATAGTCGCATATATAGAGCCGGGCGAAGAGCCCACAGAGCATCTGCTTTCGGAGCTTATAGAAAATGCCGAAAAGCTTACAGGCACGGCTGTAACCTTGAGATACGGCGGCAAAAACGCCGAAAAAGGACTTTTGCAGAGGGCGCTGTCCCTCAAAAATGTCACGGCGGAAGCGGGCGCTTTTGACGATAAATGGGAAGATATAAGAAAGGGCACGGGAGTGGGCGATCTTCGCCTGCCCTACACGGCGGCGGCACTCAACGGCGAGGCTCTCTTCGCCTTTTCGGGCTACCATGTGGGGTCTGTGCTTTCCCTTATCAAAATTTTGGACACAGCAGGAGAAAAAATATGATGTTTGAGGCAGGAAATGCCGATGTAATAGTGGTGGGAGCAGGACACGCAGGCATCGAAGCCGCCCTTGCGGCGGCAAGGCTCGGTCTTGAGGTGATATGCTTTACCACAACGCTGGATTTTGTGGGCAACATGCCCTGCAACCCCGCCGTAGGCGGTACGGGCAAGGGTCAGCTTGTCCGCGAGATAGACGCTCTGGGCGGCGAGATGGCAAAATGCGCCGACGCCGCCTGCATACAGTACCGAATGCTCAACAGGGGCAAAGGCCCTGCGGTGCACTCCTTGAGGGCCCAGGCAGACAGGGTGATGTACACCGTTGAGATGAAAAAAAGGCTTGAAAATACCGAAAATCTCACCCTGAAACAGGGCGAGTGCATAGATATACTCACCGAAAACGGCGCCGTGACGGGCATAGTCACAAAGGGCGGCGGAGTTTACAGGGCAAAAGGGGTCATTCTGTGCTGCGGCACCTTTTTGGGGGGCAAGACCTTTGTGGGAGACAACATAAGGGAGAGCGGTCCCGACGGTGTTTTCGCCGCAAAAGGTCTCACCGAAAACCTCAAAAGGCTCGGTCTGCCCATAAGGCGCTTCAAGACGGGCACTCCCCCGAGAATAGACGGCAAGACGGTGGATTTTTCCGCCATGGAGCTGCAAAGGGGCGACGAGGACATAGTGCCCTTCTCCTTCTCCACAAAGGAGGACATAAAAAATACAGCCGTCTGCTATGTGACATATACCAATGAGGAAACTCACAATATTATAAGGGCGTCTTTAGACCGCTCTCCCCTTTACGGCGGAGAGATAGAGGGCGTAGGCCCCAGATACTGCCCCTCCATCGAGGACAAAGTGGTGCGCTTTGCCGACAAAAAGAGACATCAGCTCTTTATAGAGCCCTGCGGCGAGCACACAAAGGAGCTCTATGTTGGCGGACTTTCCACATCTCTGCCCGAAGATGTGCAGATAGCCATGCTGCACACCATAAAGGGTCTCGAAAAAGCCGAGATTATGCGCCCCGGATATGCCATCGAGTACGACTGTCTCGATCCCCTGTGCTTAAATCCCACCATGGAGATAAAGGGCATAAAGGGTCTCTATGCCGCAGGTCAGCTTTGCTCCACCTCGGGCTATGAGGAGGCGGCGGCTTTAGGTCTTGTGGCAGGCATAAACTGCGCCAAAGCCATAAAGGGCGAAGCGGAGTTCATACTCCAAAGGAGCGACGGCTATATAGGCACACTTATAGACGACATAGTGACAAAGGGCACTAATGAGCCATACAGAATGATGACCTCACGCTCCGAGCTGAGGCTGTGGCACAGGCAGGACAACGCCGATTTCCGCCTTGCCGACAAGGCTTTTGAGGGCGGTCTCGTCTCCAAAGAGCAGACCGAAAGGGTAAAAGCCCAGTACGCCGAGGTGGAAAGGCTCATAAAGGAGATTTCAAAGGTCAATCTGTCCTCTAATAGCATAAACCCCATTCTAAAGAGCCTCGGCAGTACCCCCGTCCAGTCGGGTGCAAATCTTTTGGAGATACTCAAAAGACCCGAGGTAAAGCTGAGTGACATAGCCTGTCTCATGCCCTTTGAAGTAAAGGACAAAAAGCAGGCCGAGCAGATAGAGATCTCTGTAAAATACGAAGGATATATAAAAAGACAGCTCAAAGAGCTGGAAAACCGCAAAAAATGGGACGATCACCCCATACCCGAGGACATCGACTACGATTCCTTTGAGCTTTTACGCACCGAAGCGAGACAAAAGCTCAAGGCTGTAAGACCCAAAAGCCTCGGGCAGGCAGGCAGAATTTCGGGAGTGTCCCCCGCCGATATTTCAGCGCTGATATTCTATTTGGGAAAGGGAAAAAAGCATGACGGAAACGCTTAAAGAGGCGCTAAGGCGCCATGAAATAGATATAGATTCAAAGGCGGTGGAGAGAGTTGAGGAGTTTTACGAGCTTCTCATGGAGAAAAACCGCGTGATGGATCTCACCAACATCACAGAGCCGAGAGAGGTGGCGCTGCGCCACATGGCCGACAGCCTTTATATTCTGAAATATTTCAACATAGAGGGCAAGAAGGTAATCGACATAGGAACGGGAGCGGGCTTTCCCGCGATGCCGCTGCTTATGGCTGTGCCCAGTCTCGAGATAACCATGCTTGACAGCACAGGCAAGCGCATGGACTTCATAAGAGAAGCCATCGAAAAGATAGGAGACTGCCCCAATGCCACGGTTGTGACGGCGAGAGCCGAGGAGCTTGCGATGGAGCCTCAATACCGCGAGCAGTACGACATAGTCCTCTCGAGGGCTGTGGCAAATATGACGGCTCTTTCCGAGCTGTGCCTGCCCTATGTCAAAAAGGGCGGACTTTTCGTCGCCATGAAGAGCGACAACGATGAGGCAGCCGCCGAGATAAAGGCGGCCGAAAAGACCATAGCCTTAATGGGCGGACGCATTTTGGACGAGGTAAATTATCAGATAGACACCGACTGCCCCAAAAGGCGCCTTGTGGTTGTGGAAAAGACGGCAAACACTCCGTCTGCTTTCCCTAGGAAATACGCAAAGATAAAGGCAGGCCCTCCCAAAGGGTGCAGATAACTGTCAAAAAATTGTCAGAATTAACGCCGCCACAACTAAACAGTTGTGGCAAGCACAAAAATAAAATTGTCAAAAAGCTGAAAAATACCTCAAAAGGGCCCATGTTTTCACATTTTTCATAATTCAAAAGTTAAAATATATTGAAAAACGCCCCGAATGTGATAAAATTATAGTCAGAGGGGTGTTTGCGTGAATATATAAATAAAAAACGCAAGCGGAGGTAAAGTATGGACTTCAATGTCTACCCCTATCCATCTAAAAGGTATGTCAAGTACAGCATGCGCGGCATGTGTGCAACATCCAATCACCTGGCTGCTCAGGCAGGCCTTGATGTACTCAAAAAGGGCGGCAACGCCTTTGACGCGGCAATAGCCATGGCCACATGTCTCACCGTTTTGGAGCCTCAGTCCAACGGCATCGGCGGCGACGCCTTTGCAATACTGACTACAAAAGACGGCAAGATGTACGGTCTCAACTCCACAGGCTGCGCCCCCGAGCTCATCTCCATCGAAAAGGTCAAGGCTCAGGGAGTCTCCGAAATGCCCAAATACGGTTTCACACCTGTCACTGTTCCCGGCATACCTGCCGCATGGGCAGCGGTAAACGGCAGATTCGGCAAGCTGCCTCTCACAGAGATCATGAAGAGCGCCATAGACTACGCCGAAAACGGTCAGGCTGTGGGCTATAAGCTGTCGAGCTCCATCGCAAATATGCATAACATTCTCAAAAAGAATGTGGGCTGCGACAACGAGTACTCCTACTGGCATGAGGTCTTTATGAAGGACGGAAAAATACCTGAACCGGGCGAGATTTTCTACAACAAGGACGCCGCCGAGACCCTTAAAAAGATAGCCGCAACTAACGCAGAAGACTTCTACAAGGGCGAAATCGCCGATAAAATCGACGCCTTCTCCAAAGAGTACGGCGGATACATAAGAAAGAGCGACCTTGAAAAGCACGAAGCCATGTGGGTCGAGCCTGTCTCCACACGCTTCAGAGGCTATGATGTATGGGAGATACCTCCAAACGGACAGGGCATCGTCGCTCTCATGGCACTCAATATACTCAACAATTTCGAGCCGTCGAGGCGCGACAGCATCGAGTCTCTCCACAGGGAGATCGAGGCCATCAAGATAGCCTTCTCGGACGGCAAAAAATATATAACAGACCCCAGGCACATGAAGGTCAAGGTGGAGGATCTCCTCTCTCCTGCCTACGGCGCCGAAAGGGCAAAGCTCATAGGAGACAAGGCAATAGAGCCCATGCCGGGCATACTTCCCCGCTCGGGCACGGTCTACATGTGCGCCGCCGACATGGAGGGCAACATGATCTCCTATATCCAGAGCAACTACATGGGCTTCGGCTCGGGACTCACGGTTCCCGGCACGGGCATCCAGCTGCAAAACCGCGGCAACACCTTCTCTCTTGACGAAAACGAGGACAACTGCCTCATGCCCGGCAAGAGAACATATCACACCATTATCCCAGGATTTCTCACCAAGGACGGCGTGCCCGTCGGCCCCTTCGGAGTCATGGGCGGCTTTATGCAGCCCCAGGGCCATGTCCAGGTTCTGCTCAACTACATCGACTGCGGCATGAATCCCCAGGCATGTCTCGACGCCCCCAGATGGCAGTGGATGAAGGGCATGGAGGTCACCTTTGAGAGAGGTTATTCCGACCACATTCTCATGGGTCTTAAGGACAAGGGCCACAATGTCAGATACGAGCTCGTGAGAGATTCCTTCGGCAGAGGCCAGATGATATTCAGAACGCCCTACGGCTCCCTCATGGGAGGCACAGAGCCGAGGTGCGAGGGCGAATGCGCCGCATGGTAGCCATTCTTATTTTATATTGCTGAGAACGGCGGGGGTTATCCCCGTCTCCTCTCGGTAATATAAACTTACATATATTACCGAGAGTATAAATAAACAAACATATAAATCTAATGAGGGAGAACAAAACTATGAAAATCGCAAAGGTATTGTGTTCCAAAGGACGCACAGGTTTCTTTTTCGATGACCAGAAGGCCATCAAGGCAGGCGCAAAGGCCGACGGCTCGGCATACATCGGCGAGCCGATGACTCCCGGCTTCACAGCTGTCCGTCAGGCAGGTGAATCCATCTCCGTAATGCTCGTTTTAGAGGACGGTCAGATCGCTCATGGCGACTGCGCAGCAGTTCAGTACTCGGGAGCAGGCGGACGCGATCCCCTCTTCCTTGCAGAGGACTTCATTCCCTTTATCGAGACAAAGGTCGCAGAGAAGCTCGTGGGCAGAGAGCTCACATCCTTCCGTGAGCTGGCAGAGGAAATCGACTCCATGAAGGACGAGAAGACAGGCAAGCTCATCCACACAGCTATCCGCTACGGCGTAACACAGGCTATCCTCGACGCCGTTGCAAAGGCAAAGCACAAGATCATGGCAGAAGTTGTCGCCGAAGAGTACGGCACAAAGGTTCTCGACCACGAGATTCCGATCTTCACACAGTCGGGCGACCTCCGCTATGACAACTCCGACAAGATGATCATCAAGGGCGCAAGCGTTCTCCCCCACGCTCTCATCAACAATGTTGAGACAAAGCTCGGCAAGAACGGCGAAATCCTTCTCGACTATGTAAAATGGCTCCGCGACCGTATCATTCACCTCAGAAAAGACGAGAGCTATGTTCCCCAGCTCCACATCGATGTCTACGGCACAATGGGCATAGCATTCAACAACGACTTTGACAAGATCGCAGAGTACATCAAGACTCTTGCCGAAGCTGCAAAGCCCTTCAAGCTGGCAATCGAAGGCCCTGTCGATGTCGGAAACCGTGAGGACCAGATCGAGGCTCTTGCCGCTATCTCCAAGAAGTGCGACGATCTCGGCGCAAATGTAGCTATCGTTGCCGATGAGTGGTGCAACACTCTTGAGGATATCAAGCTGTTCGCCGACAAGAGAGCAGGTCATATGGTTCAGATCAAGACTCCTGATCTGGGCGGTATCAACAATGTGGCAGAGGCTGTCCTCTACTGCAAGGAGAAGAACATTCTCGCATATCAGGGCGGTACCTGCAACGAGACCGACCGTTCGGCTCAGGTCTGCACAAATGTCGCTATGGCAGTAGGTCCCTGCCAGATCCTCGCTAAACCCGGTATGGGCGTCGACGAGGGCTACATGATCGTATACAACGAGATGCAGAGAATCCTCCGCCTCACACAGAAATAATGAAGCAAGAGGTATATAAAGCTCTCAGCGAAATGGGTATTCCTTACAGAAGCGAGGAGCATGAGGCGGCTGCCACCATGGAGGACTGCAAGGTCATCTCGGAAAAGCTCCATGCCCCTTTCTGCAAAAACCTCTTTCTGTGCAACAGACAGGAGACAGAGTTTTTCCTGCTGCTCATGAAGGAGGACAAACCCTTTAAGACCAAAGATGTGTCCAAAACCATAGGCAAGGCTCGCCTTTCCTTCGGCAAGGACGAAAAACTCTATGAGTTCTTAAAGTGTCACGGCGGCTCCATAAGCCCCATGGGGCTTATGTTCGACAGGGATAATAGTGTAAATCTTCTCATAGACGAGGATCTCCTCAAATATGACGAGTTTTGCGTGCACCCCTGCGACAACACAGGAAGCCTTGCCATAAAGACCGAGGATTTCCTCAAGGTCTTTCTCAAAAACACAAAGCACATACCCAATATAATCCATATAGACTACCCCGAAGAGTAGAAAAAAGGACGGCGAAAGCCGTCCTTTTTGTTTTTTATAAGCCTGTGTATTGATAAATCTTTACGGAACGGCATTTCAGCCGTTCCCTACGGGTGCAGGCTTTGAGCCTGTTGGAATCATGTAGGGCACGACCGC
>CAJKFC010000038.1 GCA_905199135.1 uncultured Eubacteriales bacterium | reverse complement strand
CCGGTCTCTTTATCGCACTCGGGGTGATCGGATACAAGGAGAGAGTCCATTTCGCCCATGATACAGATCTTGGGTCCGGGTCTTCCTGTATCGATATCTGTATAGAATCCGGGGATATTGCCGGCCTTTACCAGGGTATAGCCCAGTTTTTCGTATTCTTTTTCAAGATATTCAGTAGTTTTCCACTCGCGATAACCAGTTTCGGGGTTGGCCCATATATGGCGCTCTGCGGCGAGCATGAGATCGCGGTTTGCTTCTACACTCTTCATCAGAAAATCGACATGTTTCTTGTCCATACTACCACTCCTTATATATTTTTATTATAATAGTTGAAACTTATTCTTCGTCATTATCGACATACTTGGCGTCTGCGATGACCTTTACCTGAACATTTGGCGGAGCCTCCTCGTAACGCTCAAACTTGAGTGTAAAGGAGCCGCGTCCCTGGGTCATAGACCTGAGGTCGATGGCGTATTTTGCGACTTCAGCCATGGGAACCTCTGCGACGATTTCCTGTCTGCCGCCGTCAACGGGGTTCATGCCCAAAACTCTGCCGCGGCGCTTGTTGAGATCGCCTATGACATCGCCCATGTTGGAGTCAGGAACATATACTTTGAGGGAACCGATGGGCTCCAGAATAGCGGGGTTGGCCAGCGGGATACCTGCCTTATAGGCCAAACGGGCAGCCATCTTAAAGGAGAGCTCGTTGGAGTCGACATCGTGGTAAGAACCGTCTGTCAGTGTAGCCTTGAGGCCGACCATGGGGTAGCCTGCGAGGACACCGTGCTCCAGTGCTTCTCTAATACCTTTTTCAACGGCAGGGTGGAAGTTCTTGGGAACGCTACCGCCGAATATTGTCTCTGCAAATACAAAATCATCGCTTTCGTAGTTGGGCTCAAAGTCCATCTTGACATGGCCGTACTGACCGTGACCGCCCGACTGTTTCTTGTGTTTGCCTTCGACAGATACCTTTTTGCGGATCTTCTCACGGTAGGGAACCTTTGCATCGCTGAGTTCGACTTCAACGCCGAATTTTGTCTTGAGCTTGGAGCAAATGACATCGAGGTGGATATCGCCTGCGCCCGAGATAATTGTCTGCTTTGTCTCGGTGTTGTTTGTAACTGTAAAGGCGGGATCCTCATCCATGATCTTGTTGAGACCGAGAGCCATTTTTTCTTCTGTGCCCTTGACCTTGGGAGCGATAGCCTGAGAATAACAGGGCTCGTCAAAGTTTATACCTGCAAAGGAAAGGGCGTCCTTATAAGCAGAAAGTGTATCGCCCGTCTTTGTATCGATGAGTTTGGGAACTGCGCCTATGTCGCCGCAGGAAATTTCGGGAACTTCTATGCTCTTCTTGCCTCTGAAAGTATAGATGCGTCCGAATTTCTCCATGACTTCGGAACGGGTGTTATAAAGAGCAGTATCGGGTTTTACCGTACCGGATATGACTTTAAAGAATGAGAAACGGCCGTACTGATCTGCCATGGTCTTGAATACGAACACGGCGGGCTTGCCGTCGGGAGTGTAGGGAACCTGCTCAAGCGTTCCGTCTACATTGAGGGCTCTCTCATCGTGAGTCTTATCGGGGGAAGGGAAGTATTTTGTAATGGCTTTGAGAAGCTCATCCGTGCCGAGACCCGAGAATGCGGAGCCGCAGTAAACAGGAGTAATCACATTGGTGAGAATACCTTCCTTGATGCCTTCTGCCATTTCCTCTTCGGTAAATTCTTCACCTGCAAAGAATTTTTCCATGAGCTCTTCCGATGTTTCGGCGACACGCTCTACGACTATTTCGCGGAGCTCCTCAACACGGTCGACAAGATTTGCGGGAACAGGGCCTTCGACAAGCTTTTCACCTTCCATATGGTAGGATTTTTTGTCTACGACATTGCAGATACCGATGGTCTTTTCGCCGTCCATAATCGGAATGACAAAGGGAGTGACCGTAGAGCCGAGAACCTCACGGAGGCCTGTAAAGGAACGGTCAAAGTCAGCGTTATCCTCATCGAGCTTGGACATATAGAGAATCTTGGGGAGACGGGCAAGGGAGAGGGCTCTCCATGCCTTTTCAGTACCGACCGACACACCGCTCTTGGCTGTTACGGTGATTATGCCTGCGTCGGCTACGCGGACAGCCTGCATGACTTCTCCTGCAAAATCAAAATAGCCGGGAGTATCGAGAAGATTTATTTTGTATCCGTTCCATTCAACGGGAGCAACAGCTGTTTGAATGGAGATTTTTCTCTTTATTTCTTCGGGATCATAATCGCAGGTTGTTGTACCGTCAGAGATTTTTCCCATACGATCGATCGCCCCTGTGCGATATAAAAAACTTTCGGCCAAAGTGGTCTTTCCGTTGCCACCATGTCCTACAAGTACGACATTTCTGATTTTTTCAATTGGATAGCCCATAGTTTCTGATCTCCTTCTTTATAAAACTGTAAAAAGTGGTGATATGCTACTTGCACAACCACAAGAACATTATACTACATATTATAGAAGTAATCAACAAAAATTTTATAAAAGTGATTAAATTTTATTTGCCGATAGATTTTTGATCATCACAGGGATATACCAAAGAATAAGAAACATAAAAACATTATATGCAGAAGCTACATTTATTTCTCCCGAAGATAGGAAGAAATACATAAAAAACACGCCCATCAATGCCGAAACACAGGAACATATTATATTGAATCGCGCAGTCTTATATAAAAGCTTGCCGTAGGCCAAAACTTCGGCAAAACTGTGCAGATTATCCCTTGAGAGTACGGCGACAGGGGGCTCATTTTCTCCGTAGGAGCCTGCGGAAAGAGCTATTCTGTCCTCCACATCGGGATATACGACAAAATCATGACCTAAATCAAAGGCAGATTCTATCAGCATCGGAGTTATCTGAAAGTCCAAAGAGGCTATGACAGGCCTTATCTTAAGCCTTTTGAGATACTCAAAGGCCAAAGATGTGTTGGAGGTTTCGGAATAGCTCATGGCAAATATGGCGGAAATAGAGGAGTTGACCGCCATAAAAATATTGTTTTTCATGTTGGTGCCGTGGGTTATGTTTACGCCCATGCGTATGAGAAAGGCGGCGTTGCCCAAAAGGACATTGTCTCCGCTTATGGTGGCGCTTATGCCGCCGCTTTCATAAAAATGTATGTTTTTTGCCTGTCTGAATGTGACATACCTGCTTTTTGCCATGTCATAAAAGGCCTTGTGGGCTCCGCCTCCGATCTGTTCGAAAAGAGCCGTTCCGTAGGCCAAAACCGTTTCGAGAGACTGGTGTCCCACCACTTTTAAACCGGTTATCTCCACCGATCCTGCGGGGAATATGTCGCTGTCGGTGACAATGGCGGAACGCGCTTTGCAGAGCTTTCTGAGCTGGGAGTTGTCGACAAAGGATGTTCCAGATGTGAATAGCTTTTTGCCGAGTTTATATTCCGCTTTAGATGAAGCGGTTATAAAGCCCAGAGAGAAAAACATGGTGGATATGGCCGAATAATCAAAGAGAAAATCCACAAAAGAGCCGTTTTTTATGCAGATGAGCACCGAGAGAATGGGCGGCACAACCAAAAGAACGGGGGAAACTATGCAGGCAAAGGATTCCGCCAGGGTGGGAAGCGATATTTTCTTGCAGTCGATATCCGATCCTGCGGAGGTTTTTGAGACGACGGCGTGCTTACCGTTGCCGTTTAGCTTGACACCGAGAGGGGCGGTGCTCAAAGTGGCGGCTATGTAGTTCCTCTTCAGGGTTATTAGCTTGTTTCGCTTTTCTTTTACAGCCATCATCAGAACGAGACAGGATACGGCGCTGTAAGAGATTCTGTCGGTCTTTAAAAGCAGCATCGACTGTATGCCGTATGCCAAAGCCACTATGGTGTTGGCGGCAATCACCGTGTCAAGTGTCGGAGAAAAGATGACGAGCCTGTATATACCCGACACTATTATTTCGATAGACACAACCGCCATAATGCCGAGGCATATGAGGAGAATGAGTTCTCTGAGCGGATCTATTATGGCAAGTGCCTCCTTGACGAAAGAAGTGTCGGGAAGGGGTATATATGTATAAAAAGACATTATAAAGGCGGTGATTACGACGGGGAGCGAGATGCCCGAAAGCAAGGAAAATCTTATGATTTTCTTTGTGCAGTGCTTGGCGCCGAGAGCGGGATCCTCTTCAAAACCGCAGATGATGTCGTAAGGAACCTTTTTCTTTTCATATGTCTCGTATTCATCTTCAAGGTGTCTCGGTTCTTTGGGCTGCTTTTCTTTTACAGCAGCGTGTTTTTCTTTAGGCTTGGATTTTTTCTTGGGTTTTGTTTCTTTATCCTGCTCATTTTCGGCAGGGGGAGCCTTTTTGGCATGGGAAGCGTCGTATATCTTGATGTCTCCGTCGCCGTTTACAAGGCTTTTGAGCTCTTTTTTTGGGGGTTTTTTATAGCCGAATGAGACCATTTCGGGGACGGTGAGCTCCTCTTCGTCCTCAATGGCCTTACTGAGTTTTTCGGTGGGGGAGTCTGTCTGGACTTTTCTGACAGGCTCTTCAGGTTTTTTATGTTCGGGCATGAGAAAATCGCCTGAGCCCTCTGATTTGTTTTTCGGGGGCGCAGGCTTATCGGAAAACTCCATCAGAATGTCTTCCAGAGAATATTCATTATTTTGCATGGATCTACTCAATTATATTAACCTCTTACATGTATCTTTGGCGAAGTATTTCAAAAAGCATTATCGCCGCCGCGTTGGAGGCGTTGAGGGAGGGAATGTGACCTCTCTGAGGAATATTTACTATAAAATCACACTTGCTCTTTACAAGATGGGATATTCCGCTTCCTTCGGAGCCTATGACAAGGGCGCAGGGAAGCTTGAAATCGGCCTCAAAAATAGTCTTTTCACCGTCCATATCGGCGGCAAAGACAAAAACACCCTGTTCCTTGAGATAGTCGACAGCCGACGGTATGTTGTTCACCTTAGCGACGAGGATGTGCTCCAACGCACCTGCGGCAGCCTTTGCGCAGGCGGCGTTTACGACGGCGCTTCTTCTCTTGGGAATTATAACTCCGTGGGCTCCCGAAATTTCGGCGCTTCTGATGATGGCGCCGAGATTATGGGGATCGGTGATGCCGTCGCAGATGACTATCACAGGTTTTTCACCCTTTGCTCTTGCGTTTTCCAAAATGTCGTCTGGCGTCTTATACTCTATCGAAGAAGCTATCGCAATTATGCCCTGATGAGAACCCGTTATGCTCATCTGGTCAAGCTTGCGTCTGTCGCACTCCTGGGTGGCAACACCTTTTTCTCTCGCTTTTGCTATTATATGACCGAGGCTCTTTACCGAGCCCTTGGCAAATAATATTTTATCTATGTCCCTGTCCGACCTGACAAGCTCCCAAACGGCATTTTTGCCCTCGAAAAGGTTCTCGTTTTCCTCTCTGTATTCATCAAATCTGCTGTTTTTACCTGCCATGTGACTTCCTCCTGATTTATGTTAAACAAAAAATTACTCTACTGCATATTATATCATAAACTTTTTTGATTTTCCACTACAAAATATAAAAAAACTATGGTATAATATTCTGTGTTGGCAGATCGGCGGAATCTGAGTTTGATATGCTTTTTACCGTCGGCAGCGCCGAAAACTGAGGGCTGTTTTTGCCGTTAAAAATACAAGTTCTATCGGGGGAATATGCATGACAATATTAGAAAATCAAAGCCTCAGACAGCACAATACTTTTCGTACAGGCGGAATGGCAAAGTACTTTACAGAGCCTTTGAATACAGAGGATATTCTGGAAGCCATAAGGTTTGCAAAAGAAAACCGATTGAAATATATGATAGTTGGAAACGGCTCCAATCTGCTTTTTTCCGATGAAGGATATGACGGGCTTATTATCAAGACATCTAAACTCAAAGGCATTGAGAGAGACGGAGAGACTCTTAAGGTGTATTCCGGAGAGCTCACTCCGTCGGTAGGAGCTTTCGCCGCGAGAAACGGTCTTACAGGCTTTGAACCTCTGTCGGGAATTCCCGGATCGATAGGCGGCGGAATATATATGAACTGCGGAGCCTACGGCACGGAAATAGGTGATTTGATAAGTAAAGTTTGTTTCCTTTACACTGACGGTAAAATAAAGATATTTGACAGATCGGAACTTGATTTTTCATATCGCAGCAGCTCTTTTCAGCATATGGACGGCGTGATACTTTGGGCGGAGCTCAAGCTCTCCAAGGGTGACCGTTCTCAGATAGACGAGCACATGAAAGACTATGCTCAGAGACGAAAGGATAAGCAGCCTTTGGAGTACCCCAGCGCGGGAAGCACATTTAAAAGACCCGAAGGGCATTTTGCCGCAAAGCTCATAGACGACTGCGGATTGAAAGGTCTGTCGGTGGGAGGCGCCGAAGTGTCGGAAAAACATGCGGGATTCATAATAAACAAAAAGGACGCCACGACAAAAGACATACTTGAGCTTATAGAAAAAGTCAGGAAGATCGTCTTTGAAAAAACAGGCGTCACACTGGAATGTGAAGTTAAGGTGGTGGAAAGATAATGGAATGTGTCATTATTACAGGAATGAGCGGAGCGGGAAAGAGCTTTGCCACCAATGTTTTCGAGGACATAGGATATTACTGCATAGACAATATGCCCACAAGGCTCATTCCGCCTTTTATCGACCTCTTTAAGACAAACACCACTAAATATGAAAAGGTGGCATTTGTGGTCGACATAAGGGGAGACAGCGATTTTCTCCAGCTGGAAAATATAATTGAGCTTTTGAGAGACAACGAAGGAGTCAATACAAAAATACTGTTTCTCGATTCCTCAGACGAGGTTTTGATAAAGCGCCACAAGGAGAAGAGAAGAAAGCACCCCCTCGAAAGCTATGAGCATCCTCTGTCCGAGGCTGTGGCGATAGAGAGGGAGATTCTGGAGACCATAAAACGCAGGGCGGACTATGTTGTCGATACCTCATATCTTGCCACGGCAAGGCTGAGAGAACATATAATAAATCTTTTTGAAGGCGGAAATCTCACCGAAGCGGCCGTTATAACAGTCCGTTCCTTCGGTTTCAAGTACGGCATACCGATAGATTCCGACCTGGTTTTCGATGTGAGATTTTTGAAAAATCCATATTATGTTGAGGAGCTCAAACACAAAACAGGCCTTGAGAAAGAGGTGGCGGATTATGTTTTTGAGGATGAAAACACAGGTAAATTTGTGGAAAAACTCAAAGATATGCTGACTTTTCTCATACCTCTCTACATAAAAGAGGGAAAGACCTCCCTTGTCATTTCGATAGGCTGCACGGGAGGAAGACACAGAAGCGTGGCGATAAGCGAGAAGATAGGTAAAATTTTGAGTGAAAGCTTTTCCAATGTTTCCACCTATCACAGGGATATAACGAAGGGATAAAATAATGTACAGCGACGCAATGCTCAACGAAAAAATGCTCAAAACAGCCCGTGCCGCAGGGAGAAAGATAACGACAATTGGCGGCGGAACGGGACTTTCGTCCTTGCTTTTGGGCCTTAAAGAGTATACCGAAAACATAACCGCCATAGTGACCGTCACAGATGACGGCGGCGGCTCGGGAAAGCTCCGCGAGGAATTCAATGTGCTTCCTCCGGGAGATATAAGAAACTGCATACTGTCTTTGGCCAACATAACCCCGTCTATGTCGGCTCTTCTCAATCACCGCTTTACGAGCGGATCTCTCAAGGGGCAGAATTTCGGAAATCTGTTTCTGCTGGCTCTCAATGAGATATACGGCTCATTCGAAGAGGCTGTCGCCAAGATGAACGAGTTTTTGGCTGTGACAGGCAAGGTAATTCCTGTGACAAACGCCAACGCTCAGATATATGCCGTATTTGACAACGGCGAAAAAATACTGGGTGAGACGGCCATAACAGAGCATAAAAAGGAAAATGCTTTAAATATAAAGCAGATAGGTCTTTTGCCCGAAAACGCGAAGGCTCTGCCCGACGCAATAAAGGCTATCGAAGAGGCCGATGTGATAATTTTAGGGCCCGGAAGCCTTTATACAAGCATTATACCAAATCTCTTGGTCAACGGAGTCAAAGAGGCGGTAGCAAATTCCAAGGCTCTTAAAATCTATGTCCTCAACATCATGACCCAGGACGGAGAGACCGAAAACTATACCGCTCTCAAGCACTTTGAGGAGATAGAGAAATATCTCGGCAGAGATACGGTTGATGTCTGCATATCCAACAGCGAAAAGGTTAAGAAAAAGCTTTTGGAAAAATACGCCCTTGAGGGGGCATGTCCCATATATGCCTCGAAAAATGATTTTAAAGACCTGCATGTCAAGCTGGTCTTGGCCGATATGCTTTCGAGAAACGGCAAATTGGCAAGACATGACCCTTTGAGGCTTGCCTATTGTATAATGAAGACGGCGGCGAAAATGAGGCCGAGAAAAAATCTTTTAAAAATCTACGACGATATACTTTTAAAACGAGATATGTGAGGAAATATGTCATTCACCACGGATGTTAAAAATGAACTTTGTAAAATACCCTTTCATAACAAATGCTGTCAAGCGTCAGAGCTTTACGGGTTTATGCTCTATGCGGGGCAGTTCGGAACAGACAGAATAAAGATGAGCTCGGACAATGTCAATGTCCGCAGGCGTTTTATGAACCTCATCAAAAAAGAGACCGGATTTCCGTATCCTGCCGAGGATAACGGCACGGCTGTCACGGTGGAGGACGGTGAGGTCATCAGAAAAATATACGACATTTTCGGATATGAATACAAGAGTAGCAGTCTGCACCTCAACAGAGCGGTCATAGAGGAGGAGTGCTGCAAGAGCTCCTTTTTGAGAGGGGCGTTTTTGGCGTCGGGATATATCTCGGAGCCCGAAAAGTCTTATCATCTCGAGCTGGTCACCACTCATTATAATGTGGCGGGAGAAATACTTCTTCTGCTCGACGAAATGGAGCTTTCAGCCAAGCTGATAAACCGCCGCGGCAACAATGTGATATACTACAAGGACAGCGAAATGATAGAGAAATTTCTCATGGAGCTGGGTGCAGGCGGCGGAGCTATGGAACTCATGCTCAAAAAGGTTGAAAAAACCCTCAGAAACGACATAAACAGAAAGGTCAACTGCGAGACATCCAATCTGGCAAAAACGGCCGATGCCGCAGCCCGTCAGATTGAGGCCATAGAACTTTTGAAAAAACGCGGCACCTTTGATTCTCTGCCCAAATCCCTTAAAGATGTGGCCGAGCTCAGGCTTAAAAACCCCGAAATGACCCTTAATGAGCTGGCGGCCATGTGCAATCCGCCCATTAGTAAACCGGGGCTGAGCGGCAGAATGCGCAAAATAATTCAGTTGTCAAAGGAAGTGTAAAATGGGAGATTTTGTACATCTTCATCTGCACACCGAGTACAGCCTTTTGGACGGAGCGTGCAGAATTAAAAATATAGCCAAAGCAGTCAAGGAGGCGGGGCAGAGCGCCGTCGCCATAACCGACCACGGCGTTATGTTCGGTGTGGCCGAATTTTATAAAGCTCTCAAAAGCGAAGGAATCAAACCCATAATCGGCTGTGAGGTCTATGTGGCACCGCGCGGCATGACCGACAGGGTTTATGAGCTGGACAGCGAAAGCTATCACCTTGTTCTGCTCTGCAAAAACGAAACAGGCTATAAAAATCTCATAAAAATGGTCAGCTTCGGATTTACCGAGGGATTCTACATAAAGCCGAGAATAGACATGGACATGCTGAGAAAGCACAGTGAGGGTCTCATCTGTCTTTCGGCATGTATTGCGGGAAAAATACCTTCTCTTATTTTGCAGGGAAACTATGCGGGAGCAAAAGAACTGGCGCTGGAGTTCTCAGAAATTTTCGGAAAGGAAAACTTTTATTTAGAGCTTCAGGACCACGGAATCCCCGAGCAGAAAAATGTAAACGGTTCGCTTTTGAGAATGTCGAGGGAGACGGGAATAGGTCTTGTGGCGACAAATGATGTCCACTATCTGAAAAAGACCGACGCCGTGCTCCACGATGTCTTACTGTGCATTCAGACGGCAAAGACGGTTGAGGACACCGACCGTATGAAGTTTCCCTCAAGCGAGTTTTATCTCAAGACACATGACGAAATGGCGTCTCTTTTCGAGGGCTTTGAAAATGCCATTGAAAACACGGTAAAAATCGCCGACATGTGTCAGTTTGAGCTGTCTTTTTCCAACAACTACCTGCCGAAATTTCCTCTGCCCGAAGGGGAAACCGACTCCTTTGAATATCTGAAACGCATGTGTGAAAAAGGCCTTGAGGAGAGATACGGCAATAGGGACAATATGCCGAGGCTTGAATATGAGCTCGGTATAATAAAGAACATGGGCTTTGTCGACTACTTTCTCATAGTGTCGGATTTTATAGGCTTCGCCAAGAGAAACGGCATAGCGGTAGGCCCCGGACGAGGCTCGGCGGCGGGCAGCATAGTGTCCTATACTCTGCACATAACCGATGTCGATCCTTTGAAATACAATCTCTACTTTGAGCGTTTTCTCAACCCCGAAAGGGTGAGCATGCCCGATATCGACATAGATTTCTGCTATATGCGCAGGCAGGAGGTCATCGACTATGTTACCCGAAAGTACGGCGCGGAGCAGGTGGCTCAGATAATTACCTTCGGCACAATGGCAGCGAGAGCCGCCGTGCGCGATGTGGGCAGAGCTTTAAATATGCCATATGCCGAGGTGGATCTGATAGCAAAAATGATACCTCAGGAGCTCAAAATGACGCTGGAAAAGGCGCTTGCCGTGTCACCCGAGCTCAAAAGGTACTATGATGATGACCCGAGAGTCGCAAGACTTATAGACACCGCCAAAGAGCTTGAGGGTATGCCGAGAAACTCGTCTACCCATGCCGCAGGTGTAATTATAACCGGTGAACCTATATATAACTATGTCCCTCTTGCCAAAAACGATGATTTGGTTGTGACACAGTATACCATGGGTATTCTCGAGGAGATAGGTCTTTTGAAGATGGACTTTCTCGCCTTGAGAAACCTCACGATTTTGAACGACGCCGTAAAGCTTGTCAGAAGCTCGGGCAAAAAACTCGACCTCGGCTCCATTTCCTACGAGGATAAAGATGTATACGCCATGATAGGCAAAGGCGACACATCGGGTGTGTTTCAGCTGGAAAGCACGGGCATGACCAATGTGGCCATGGGTCTTAAACCTCACAGCATAGAGGATATAACGGCTCTTATAGCTCTTTACCGTCCCGGGCCCATGCAGTCGATACCCAAATACATAGAATCGAAGCAGAACAAGGATAGAGTGACCTATAAACACGAAAAGCTCAAGGATATCCTTGAGGTCACCTACGGCTGTATGGTCTATCAGGAGCAGGTCATGGAGATATTCCGCAAACTTGCGGGATACTCTCTCGGAAAGGCCGACATGGTGCGAAAAGCCATATCCAAGAAGAAATACGATATACTCGTAAAGGAGCGCCGGAGCTTTATATTCGGTAATCCCGAAGAAAATATAATCGGCTGTGTCAACAACGGGGTGGACGAAAAGACGGCAAACAGCATATTTGACGAGATACTTGACTTTGCCGACTACGCCTTCAACAAGGCACACTCTGTGTCTTATGCAATTTTGGCCTATCAGACTGCTTATGTAAAATATCACTACCCCAAGGAGTTTATGGCGGCTCTTCTGACCTCGGTGGTTGGCGACAGTGACAAGATATCTGACTACATAGGAAAATGCCGAAAAATGGGAATATCCGTCCTCGTGCCCGACATAAATCACTCGGGAGCGTATTTTACGGTAGACGGAGACAACCTTCGTTTCGGACTCGCCGCCGTCAAAAATGTTGGCAGAGCCTTGACGGAGAATATATCGGCAGAGCGTGAAAAAAACGGGCTTTTTAAAGGCCTTGAAGACTTCTGCATGAGAATGACTGCCTATGATTTAAACAAACGCACCCTTGAAAATCTCATAAAATGCGGTGCCTTCGACTGCTTCGGGTACAAGAGATCGCAGCTCATGGCGGTGTATGAAAAGATATTGGAAAGCACCGCAACCAGTCAGAAGAAAAACATAAGCGGTCAGATGGATCTTTTCGGCTTTGCAGAAGCGAACGAAAACGAGAACTTGATGCTGCCGGACATAGAGGAATTTTCCGATATGCAGCTCTTTAAAATGGAAAAGGAGACGACAGGACTGTATCTTTCGGGACATCCGATGGAATCTCTTGTAAAGTATAACGACAGGGTAAACGCCGTCGATATTTCCAAAATACTTATGCTTATGGACGAGGAGCGCGCAGATCAGAGCCCCGTCAAAGACGGAGACTATATAACCGTCACGGGCATTATAGTTACCAATAAGCTCAAGACGACAAAGAGCGGATCGTATATATCCTATCTCACAATTGAGGACCTGACGGGCTCTATTGAAGCCATGGCTTTTTCAAATGTAATAAGAGATTACGGCGAGTTTATACAGAACGACAGGGCTGTTGTCTGTTACGGCAGGGTGTCGGCAAGGGAGGACGAAGCTCCGAAGCTGATACTTTCCACAGTGCTGCCATATGACGAAGATCATATAGAGACACATTTGGAGAAAAACAGGATAAGACCTAAACACAAAGCGCAGAACAAAAAGCTCTACATAAGAACGGACGACATAAAAAGTCCTGAAATGGCCAAAGTTCTCGGGATTTTGAAACAGCACAGGGGAGACATGCCTGTCTGCGTGAGAAATCTTAAGGACGGCAAGCTTTACAGCCTTTCAAAGGAATATTTTGCCGACGGAAGCGCCGCTCTTATGGACAAGCTTGAAAATCTTCTCCACTGGGACAATGTGGCTATCAGATGAGGTGAAACATGAACATAGAGGAAAAATATCTTAGACTTCGAAGAGAGATTATAAGGAGCAATTTTGAAAATCTCAACGAAATACAGCAAAAGGCCGTCATGAAAACCGAAGGACCTCTGCTGATACTTGCGGGAGCGGGAAGCGGAAAGACCACCGTAATTGTAAACCGCATAGTGAACATATTGAAATTCGGCTGCGGCTCTGACTGCGACTATGTACCCGAGTGGATATCTCAGGATCACATCGACATAATGGAGGCATATCTCGGAGGCGCCAAAGAGGATCTCGAAGAGTCGGTAAACATGCTGTGTGCCGTAAATGTTCCGAGAGCCTATGAAATTCTCGCCATAACCTTTACGAATAAGGCGGCGGGAGAGCTAAAGGAAAGGCTTGAAAAAGCCGTAGGCACAGACGCCGCCGACATATGGGCTCACACCTTCCACGCCGCTTGTCTGCGTATCCTTCGAAGAGACATTACAAAGCTGGGATACAGCAAAGAATTTACAATATACGACGAGGACGACAAGAAAAGGCTTATCACCTCGATAATAAAAGACCTCAACATGGACGAAAAACGCTTCGACATAAGAGGGGTTATAAGCGAGATAAGCCATGCCAAGGACAGATTTGAAAACGCGGCGGAATATGCCATAAACGCGGCAAATGACTACTATAAATCCAATGTAGCCAAGATATATACTCTCTATTCTCAAAAGATGTTTGAGGCGAACGCACTGGATTTTGATGACATAATCATAAAGACCGTCGAGCTGCTCTACAATTTTGAAGATGTCAGAGAGTATTATCAGAGAAAGTTCAAGTATGTCCTTGTGGACGAGTATCAGGACACAAACCACGCTCAGTATCTTCTATGCAGTCTTTTGGCGGGAGGATACAACAATATATGTGTTGTGGGCGATGATGATCAGAGTATATACAAATTCCGCGGTGCCACCATACGCAACATTTTGGAGTTTGAAAAGGAGTATAAAGACGCCGTCACCATTCGCCTTGAACAGAATTACCGCTCGACCACCAACATACTTTCGGCGGCCAACGAAGTCATTGCCTGCAATATGAAGCGAAAGGGCAAAAAGCTCTGGACCAAAAACGGCGACGGAGACAAGGTCGTTCTCTACACGGGCGGAACTCAGGAAGATGAGGCCGAATATATTTCCAGGGAAATACTTAAAAAGTATGAGAGCGGTGTAAGGTTTTCGGACTTTACAGTTCTTTACAGAAGCCATGTTTTGTCCAATGCGATAGAAACTTCCTTCAAGAGAAACGGCATACCGTACAGAATTGTCAGCGGTCTTAGGTTTTTTGACAGAGCCGAGGTAAAAGACATGCTGGCATACCTCTGGCTGGTGGCAAATCCCGCCGACAATGTAAGACTGAACAGAATAATAAATGTGCCTGCGAGAAAGATAGGCCCCAAGGCAATCGAGGCTGTATCGGTTGCGGCAGAGCTCAATCAGAAGAGTCTTTTTGAGATTTGCCGAAATGCCGACGAATACCCCGAGACGGCAAAATATGCCGAGCCTCTTATGAGTTTTGCCAGACTTATAGATAAGTTCCGCTCCAACGCCGAAGAAGGGCAGAATATAGGCGATCTCTATGAGGACATCATGCACTTTACTGGATATTACGGAGCTCTGGCAGCCAAAGACGACAAGGAGAGCAAGATGAGGATAGAAAATATCCTCGAACTCAAGTCCAACATTCTCGACTACGAGGAGAGAACCGAAGAGCCCTCTCTTTATGGCTTTTTGGAGGAGATAGCTCTTTTCACCGACCTCGACAATTATGATCCCGAGTCGGACGCCGTAAATATGATGACTATGCACAGCGCAAAGGGATTGGAATTTGACACCGTATTCATATGCGGAATGGAGGACGGCATTTTCCCGTCTTACAGATCGTCGGAGGATCAGGATTCTCTGGAAGAGGAGCGCAGGCTCTGTTATGTGGCCATGACGAGAGCCAAGAAAACCCTTTATATGCTCAACTGTAAAAGAAGAGTACTTTACGGACAAACCACCTTTAACAGGCCGTCTCGCTTCCTTGACGAGATCCCCGAAGAGTACACCGAAAACAGAACTCCGAAGGTGAGCGAGTCATACAGCGCCCGCATACCTGTGTCCAATACAAGGACATCTGCACCCAAAATGCCGAAATACAGTCTTAGCACCTCGGGAGATTCCAAGCAGAGCTTTACACCGTCTTTTGTAAAGGGAGATATAGTGGTTCACTCGTCTTTTGGCAAGGGAGAAATTATGAAAACCGTGCCCATGGGAGGCGACGCACTTTTGGAAATTGTGTTCGAATCGGCGGGAAAAAAGATGATGATGGAAAAAACCGCCTCAAAATACATGAAAAAAGCATAAAAACTATTGCATTTATAAAAGAAATGTGATATAATATTTCAGCAGTTAAAAATGCTGAAATATGCCGGTGTGGTGGAATGGCAGACACGCCTGACTCAAAATCAGGAGGGAAACCGTGGGGGTTCGAGTCCCTTCACCGGCACCAAAAAAAGCGGTAGAGAAATCTACCGCTTTTTTCTGTTTTTACGGCAAAACCGCATGGATAAAGGGTTTGCAGGCATTTGGGCTGTTTTTTAAGTCCTACAAAAATAGAACATATTTTTGATAAAATGTACTTAAAATCGCTGTTTCAAAATCAAATTGCACACGAAAATTGCACACGAAAGATGGGTTTATTTTCCTGATTTTTCATCAAAGAAGCTGTTGATCTGCTTCGAGATGTCGTCCTGTTTGTTTTTGAATGTGTGCTGATAGACGGTTTTGAGCATATTCGGAGTCGAGTGACCCATACGCTCCATGGCGTATTTGTCGGGTACACCCAAAGAGAGCATGACGCTGGCATAGGCGTGGCGAAGGTCATATACTCTGTAATGAGGCAGACCGTTTTTGGAAAGAACCAGCTGAAATGCGTTATAAAAAGCGGTCTGAGTTTTTGTAAGTATAAACTCGCTCTGCCTCTCCAGATTGTCGAGCTTTGACCTGAGTATTTCGGGCACATCCAAAAGCCTGGTGCTGTGATAGGTTTTATTTCTCTCTTTATAGATATAATTCCTGTCGGCGTCTTTGACTTTGGAGCCCTTTATAAGCATTTTTTCTCCGTCATAGTTATCCCATTTGACGGCCACGGCCTCCGACGGCCTGAGGCCCATGGTGAGAACCATGAGAATGAATATCTCCAGCTGCCCTTTGTCTCTGACTGCCTCCATAATCTTCGGAATATCTTCGGGAGAGGGAATGTTGTACTGTATCTTTTCTTTCGGCTTTAAGGCGATATTGGGAGCCGTCATGCCTTCGTTTTTCAGTACGGCGATAAGCAGGCCGTAATGATTTCTGACGGTTTTGGCCGACAGTCTGCCTGCGCTGTCATTTATCTGTTTTTGTATGAGCTTCTCGGTTATTTTGGACAGGGGAAGGTCTATGAGCAGCGGAAAGGCGTTGCGCTGTATCTGACGGTAGCCGGCTATGGTTGAAGGGGAGAGGATATTGCTTTTGAGATCTATGTAATCATCTATGGCCGCGCCGAGAGTTTTTGTTGTAGATGATTTTGCTCTTTTGCGTTCAAGTCTGTGTTGGAGGGCGGCGTATTCGGCCTCCAGCGTTTGGATCTGGCGGCGGGTGAGAGCCGCGGCGGAG
>CAJKFC010000037.1 GCA_905199135.1 uncultured Eubacteriales bacterium | reverse complement strand
TAGCTTTTATATAAAAGATCCGTCACCTTGTCGTCATTTTTAAACCGTTTGCCCGGCGCCGATGGCACCACGTATTTTCTTGCCGCATCCGCCCTGATGATTTCGGCTACCTTTTGAAACTGTGCCGCATCCGCCAGGGAGCTTCCGCCGAATTTTGTAACGATGGGTCTCATAAACGCCTCCGAATGTCGTCAGTATTAAGAGAGTCTCTCTTTAAAATCGGAATATCCGAACTCTTTGATGATTTCGATTGTGCCGTCCTGTTTTCTCAGGGCGATAGACGGCAGACACATGCCGTTGAAAGTGTTGTTTTTGACCATAGAATATATGGCCATATCGCAGAAAATCAGCTTGTCGCCGATTTTCAAAGGCTCGTCAAAGGAATAATCGCCTATTATATCTCCTGCAAGGCAGGTGGCTCCGCCGAGGCGGTAGGTATATTTTTTCTCCCCTGCAAGTCCGCTGTCCATAAGGGGCGGACGGTAGGGCATCTCTATTACATCAGGCATGTGACAGGCGGCAGAGGCATCCAAAAGGGCGATCTCAATGCCGTTTTTTACTATGTCGAGTATGGTTGTCACCAAAAATCCCGCGTTGAGTGCCACGGCTTCGCCAGGCTCGAGATAAACCTCGACACCGTACTTTGCCTTGAAATTCTTTACGCAGTCTATAAGAGCCTGTCTGTCGTAGTCGGCCCTTGTGATGTGGTGACCGCCGCCGAAGTTGACCCATTTCATTCTGGGGAGATATTTGCCGAATTTTTCTTCCACAGCCTTTACCGTCTCCACAAGGGCGTCACTGTTCTGCTCGCAGAGGGTGTGAAAGTGAAGTCCCTCAATTCCGTCCAAAAGATCCTCACGGAGATTGTCAATGGTGACACCCAGTCTAGAACCCTCGGAACAGGGGTCATATATGCCGCGATCCTGTGTGGAGTGCTGGGGATTTATTCTGATACCGAAGCTCTTACCCGATTTAAGGGCTTTTTCACGGTATCTCTCCCACTGATTAAAGGAATTGAAGGTTATGTGATCGCATATTTTTAAAATCTCGTCAAACTCTTTGTCGGTATAGGCGGCGCAGAACACATGGGTCTCGCCCCCCATCTCCTCTTTTCCCAGTTTGGCCTCAAAAAGACCGCTCGCCGTCGTTCCCGAAAGGTATTTGCCGATAAGGGGATAGACGGAAAACATAGAAAAAGCTTTTTGAGCAAGCAGGATTTTACATCCCGCTTGCTCGGCTGTGTCTTTGAGTATTTCGAGATTCTTTATGAGCAGCCCCTCGTCTGTCACATAGCAGGGAGTGGCCACAGAAAGAAGGCTTTTTTTCATTAGTCCACCAATGTGGGGTTAAAGTCCTCGATCCAGGGCAGACCCCATTTGTTGAGGTTCTCCATAAAGGGATCGGGATCGAACTCTTCCATATTCCATACACCGGGCTTGTTCCATGTGCCGTTCATGACGAGCATTGCGCCTATCATTGCAGGAACGCCTGTGGTATAGGATACAGCCTGAGAGCCGACTTCCTTATAGCACTCCTGGTGGTCGCAGACATTGTAGAGATAATATGTCTTTTCCTTGCCGTCCTTCTTGCCGCGGAAAATGCAACCGATGTTGGTCTTTCCGACAGTTCTGGGGCCGAGTGATGCAGGATCGGGCAAAACAGCCTTGAGGAACTGAATGGGCACAATCTCCTTGCCCTCGTACATAATGGGCTTTATAGATGTCATGCCGACATTTTCAAGGCACTTGAGGTGTGTGAGATAGCTCTGACCGAATGTCATGAAGAAGCGGATGCGCTTGATGCCGGGGATGTTGAGGGCAAGGCTCTCTATCTCCTCGTGATGAAGCAGGTACATATCCTTCTTACCTACCTGATCAAAATTGTACTCGCGCTTGATCTCCATGGGCTCTGTCTCGACCCAGTGACCGTCCTCCCAGTAGCTGCCCTTTGCAGAAACTTCGCGGAGGTTGATCTCGGGGTTGAAGTTGGTGGCGAAGGGATAGCCGTGGTCGCCGCCGTTGCAGTCGAGGATATCTATATAGTTGATCTCGTCAAAGTGATGCTTAAGTGCATATGCCGAAAATACGCTGGTTACTCCAGGGTCAAAGCCGCTGCCGAGAAGGGCGCAGATACCTGCCTCCTTGAACTTCTCGCGGTATGCCCACTGCCACTTGTACTCAAACTTAGCTGTGTCCAAGGGCTCGTAGTTGGCTGTGTCCACATAGTGTGTCTTTGTGGCAAGGCAGGCGTCCATAATTGTGAGATCCTGATAAGGGAGAGCGAGATTGAGCACCACATCGGGCTTGAACTCATTGATGAGGTCGATGAGCTCCTGAGTATTGTCGGCGTCTACCTTGGCAGTGTGAATCTTTGTCTTTGTTGTGCCCTGAAGCTTTTCCTTGAGGGCGTCGCACTTTTCCTTTGTGCGGCTTGCTATCATGATTTCTTCAAAAACTTCATCGTTCTGGCAGCATTTGTGAATAGCGACGCTTGCGACGCCGCCGCAGCCTATGATCATACATTTTCCCATAGTTTTATACTCTCCTTTATTGAAATACAAAATCAAAACAGTGTTTTTAAAATATATTTCACAACGCCGTCACGGTCGTTGCACTCCGTGATAAAATCGGCCTTTGCTTTGAGTTCATCGGCGGCGTTTTCCACCGCCACCCTTGTGCCTGCTTTTTCAAACATCTCGATATCGTTGGCCTGATCTCCGAAAACTGTCACATCTTCCAAAGGTATTTTGAGAAGATCGGCCGTATATTCCAGCATTTTTCCCTTGTTGGCGTCTTTGTTGGACACCTCCAGCGAAAAATATCCCTCGTTGTATATGTCTCTTATGACCTTTATCGAAATGTCCCTCGGACACTCTTTCTCGATTTTGCTTTTAAGTCTTTGTGTCAAATCGAGGGGATAGAGATAATTTATATTTATTAGCTCCGCAAGTTTACATGAGCCGTCGTCTGCTGTAAGCCTTTTATCGTTTCTCTTTCTTCTCTCGGCGATATATCTGCTCTGAGCTTCGCTGTCGGGATGCTGATAGAGGAGTTTTTCCTCTCCCTTTGAATCTTTGCCGAAAATATACGGTCTGAGACCCATTTCCCTGCCGATGCCCAGCACCGCGTCATATATTTCCCGGCTCAAAAGATTCTTTTTGACCACCTCGCCTGTCTCGGACATTATGACATATACCCCGTTAAAGGTTATGCACGGCAACTTAAAGCCCGCGTCTTTCAGCAGCATGGAGGCGGTGTAAAAACTGCGGGAAGTGGAGTAGGTTATATTCACTCCCGACTGTATCAGCTCTTTTATTTTCCCTGCGCTGTAACCGCTGAGGGCGATATTTGAGCTCAGCAGAGTGCCGTCAAGGTCTGTGACAAAAAGCCTTGCCATATCTCTCTCCTATTTCACTATCTGAAGCAAAATCTCTCTCGTGATCTTGCATGCCACCGCTGTGGATGCTCCGCTTGTGTCATAATGTGGCGAAAGCTCATTTATATCGCAGCCGACGATATTGAGCTCATGGAGCTGGGATACAGCAGTGAGAAGCTCTTTAAATGTAACTCCTCCTGCCTCGGGAGTGCCTGTTCCCCAGAATACCGAGGGGTCTAGGACATCGAGGTCAAGTGTAAAATAAACCGGTTTGCCCTTGAGTTCTTCCACCGTCTTTTCAAAGCCCTCCAAGTCAAACTTGTGAAGCACAGTGTGCTCTTTGGCAAACTCAAACTCGTATTTTTCTCCGCTTCTTATGCCGAACTGATGTATTTTTCCGTCGCCTGCAAGCTTCCACACCTGCTTTATAACAGAGGAATGGGAAAGCTCTTCCCCGAGATATTCGTCCCTCAGATCTGTATGGGCGTCAAAGTGAATGACATGGACATCGGGATATTTTTCAAATATTGCCCTGAAAGCGCCCAGTGTAACAAGGTGCTCACCGCCTATCATCACGGGCAGCTTGCCGTCATTTAAAATATCTCTTGTGCAGTCCTCAGTCATTTTGAGCACTTTTTCGGTGTTGCCGAAGGGCAGCTCCAGATCGCCTATGTCGATGACATTTATCTCGGTGAGATCTCTGTCGCAGTATGGCGAGTATGTCTCTATGCCGAAGCTCTCGTTTCTCATTGCCGACGGGCCGAAACGGGTGCCCGGGCGGAAAGATGTGGTTCCGTCAAAAGGAACGCCGAACATTACTGCCGAAGCCTCGTCATAGTCGCAGTCGCATGCGATAAAGGTCTGTATATTCTTATTCATACTGCTTGAGATCCTCCTCTACATAGGTGGGCAGACAAAATGCCCCCTTATGGAGATTTGTGTTGTAATACTTTGTCTTTATTCCCCTGTCGTTCCACGCCTTTTCGTTGAGGTCCTTTACAGGGTGGAGCTGTTTGGAAGAAAATCCGAAAAGCCAGTGTCCCGAAGGATAGGTGGGAATGTGTGCCTGATATACTCGGCTCACGGGGAAAACGCTCACTATGCGTCTGTGGGCGTCTCTCATGGCCTTTCTGTCATCCTTATAGAAGGGGCTCTCATGCTGATTTACCATAATGCCCTTTTCTGTGAGAGCCTTGTGGCAGTTGCCGTAAAACTCCTTTGTGAAAAGCACTTCACCGGGGCCCGAAGGGTCGGTGGAGTCGACTATTATAAGGTCGTACTTGTTCTCCATACGCCTTATATATTTGAGACCGTCCTCAAAATATATCTTTACTCTCTTGTCCTCAAAGCCGCAGGCCGTCTGAGGCAGAAACTCGCTACACACGGCGACAACGCGCTCGTCTATCTCAACTATGTCTATCTGCTCGATAGAATCGTATTTTGTCAGCTCTCTTGCGACGCCGCCGTCGCCCGCACCTATGACGAGCACAGTCTTTATGTCGGGATTTACCGCCATGGGCACATGGGTTATCATCTCATGATAGATGTACTCATCGAACTCTGTCAGCATCATAACGCCGTCCAAAGTGAGGAATCGGCCGAATTCCGCCGAGTCAAAAACCGATATATGCTGAAAATCGCTCTGCTCGCTGTGGAGCTGGCTCTTTATCTTGATGGAAAATTTCACATTTGGGGTGTGAAATTCACTGTACCACAAATCGTCCATTATGCGTCTCCTTTCAATATGTTGAGCCTCGAGGCGTCCATGGACTCAGGGCCCGTCAAAAGGCAGCCTTTGGCCTTTGCGTATTTGATGTATTCTATAATTTCATTAGTTATCATCTCGCCGGGGGCAAGTATCGGTATTCCCGGAGGGTAGCACATGACAAACTCGGTGCACACCTTTCCGGCGCACTCGTCTATGGGCATGCTCTGCTTGTCGGCGTAAAATGCCGTCTGGGGAGACATGGCCACGACGGGGTTAATATATTCGCTCTCCAGCATATCCGAGCCGTCTTTCTTATAGAGTCTCCTTATCTCGCCCAAAGCGCTTATAAGGCGCTCTATGTTTTTGGTCTTGTCACCCACCGACATATAGGCGAGAATGTTGCCCAAATCGCCGAATTCAATCTGTATTCCGTATTCGTCTCTCAGAATGTCGTAGACCTCTATTCCCGCAAGGCCGACGCCCAGAGTGTTGACAGACAGCTTTGTGGTATCGAAATCAAATATGCTGTCTCCGTTTATCAGCTCTTTGGAATAGGCGTAGTAGTCGCCTATGGCATTTATCTCATCTCGAGCATACTGTGAGAAATCCTGCACCTTTTTGAATATCTGCTCTCCTCTCAGAGCGAGGTTTCTTCTGGATATATCGAGGCTTGAAAGCAGCAGATAGGAGCCGCTCGTCGTCTGAGTGAGGTTTATTATCTGGCGCACATAGTGCTCATTCATATCCTTGCCGCACAGCAAAATTGAACTCTGGGTGAGAGAGCCTCCCGACTTGTGCATACTGACGGCCGCCATGTCGGCTCCCGCCGCCATGGCTGATATAGGCATATTTTTTCCGAAATAAAAGTGTGTGCCGTGGGCTTCGTCCACAAGCACCTTTATGCCGTGGCGGTGAGCCATATCCGTTATCTGCTTCAGATCGGAGCAGATGCCGTAGTATGTGGGGTTATTTATAAGTATAGCCTTTGCGGTTGGGTTTTCCTCTATGGCTTTTGCCACATCTTTTACCGACATGCCGAGGGCTATTCCCAGCCTCTTATTTGTGCTGGGATTGACATATACCGGCACGGCGCCGCACAGCACAAGGGAGTTTATGACGCTCTGATGGACATTTCTCGGCAGTATGATCTTGTCGCCTTTTTTGACATTGGACAGTATCATTGCCTGCACCGACGAGGTGGTGCCGCCTACCATAAAGAAGGCGTGAGCCGCTCCGAAAGCCTCGGCAGCCAGCTCCTCTGCCTCTTTGATGACGCTTGTGGGGTGGCAGAGGTTGTCCAAAGGTTTCATTGAGTTGACATCTATGCCGACGCACTTTTCACCCAAAAACTCTGTGAGCTCGGGGTTTCCCTTTCCCCTTTTGTGTCCGGGCACATCGAAGGGAACCACTCTGTCGGCCTTGAGACGCTCCAAAGCCTCAAGGAGAGGGGCTCTGCTCTGATCCATCAGCGCTTCACCTCCTGATAGATGTTTGTGCCGCTGAATATCTCTATCATCTCGCGGCGGAGGGAGTTTGTTATGTCGAGTCTTGTCTTGGGGGGTATCTCATAAACATCGGAATTGAACAGATAGTTCTGAAGAACCATGTCCTTTATGAGCATTTTTGTGTGGAAAACATTGGCCTGATAGACATTGACATCTATGGCGTCGTATTTTTCCAGCGTTTTGGGATCGATATAATCCTGTATGGAGGCTATTTTGTGGTCGATAAATACCTTGTTGCCCTCCATGTCTCTTGTAAAGCCGCGGACTCTGTAATCCATGGTGATTATATCGGAGTCAAAGCTGCCGATGAGGAAATCAAGTGTAGAGAGAGGAGTTATCTCGCCGCAGGTGGCCACATCTATGTCGACTCTGAAGGTGGCGATAGATGTCTCGGGGTGATATTCGGGATAGGTGTGCACCGTCACATGGCTCTTGTCAAGGTGTGCCACGACGGTTTCGCCGCTGCGGTTTTTGATCTGGCTCTCCTCGGCGATGAGGAAGGTGACGCTGGCGCCCTGGGGCTCGTAATCCTGCTTGGAGATGTTAAGGACGGTGGCCCCTATCATCTCGGTGAGCTTGGTCAGAATAGAAGTCAGTCTCTCAGAGTTATACTGCTCGTTGATATATTTTATATAATCCTGCTGTTCTCTGGCCGTCTTTGCGTAACAGATATCGTAGATGTTGAAGCTTAAAGATTTGGTGAGATTGTTAAAACCGTAGAGCTTGAGTTTGTCTGACATTTTCTATTCCTCCACAACAAAAAAAGATGTATCACAGCATACTGCGACACACCCATAAAAGCAATCATATAACAGCACAGGAAGTATTTTACTGCGCCGATCGTCAGAGTTTTATAGCAAGAAACTATTTTTACTACTCTTATTGACCGTTTTACAAGTGTGTACCCAAGTACACTTCAGGCAGATGAACCCAACAGGCAATTAAGTTGCCAGCTTATAAAAGTTGCGCTTTTAACGCAATCAATAACTGCGGAAAACTCCGCAATCGGCAGTCGACCCGGCTGTCCGTATGGCCTAAATTCTAAAGAAAAAGAATGGTCTGTAAGTTTTCTTGCATAAACATTCAACTTGATTTTAATATATCACGACTATATATTTTTGTCAATATCTTATCTATATATTATTATTAACAAATCGTAAACGAGAGGGCGATCGCTGTCCTTTGCCTATTTTTTCACAGATTTCCCCGCCGTATGCGCCTTTCAAGCTTAAAAGCTTTGACAAAACAAGGCTTTGCGTATATACTGAAAACAGTAGGTGACAGATGTGATATTTTTAAAGAGTTTCAGCCTGCCCTCACGGTCGGCCGAAGAAATTTTTCTCAATGAAATAAGGGAAACATGCTACAATACCTTTTATCCCTTTATGATTTTCCCGAAAAAGCAGTTTCGGCATGCGGAATTTGAGCCTGTTACGATTTTCTGCGGCGGCAACGGCTGCGGCAAGACCACACTTTTAAATGTTATCGCTCAAAAACTCGGACTCGAACGCAGCTCCGCTATGAACAGCTCGGATTTTTTTCCCCGTTTTACCGAAATGTGTTCTTTCGATATGCCCCGCGCTTTTCAAAAGGGCATGATAATAACAAGCGATGATGTCTTTGACTTCATGCTGGACATACGGCATGTCAACGGCGGCATAGACAGAAAACGCGGCGAGCTCTTTGATGAGTATTTTGACAAGAAGAACTCCCCTTTCCGTCTTGAATCCTTAGACCAATACGAGGAGCTCAAGAGGCGAAACGACGCCAAACGCCTTTCGAAATCGGCGTTTGTGAAAAAAAGTCTCTCCCCGAATATCAGAGAGTATTCCAACGGACAGAACGCCTTCATGTATTTTTCGGATAAATTCCGAGACGACTCCCTGTTTCTTTTAGATGAGCCTGAAAACAGCCTTTCCGCCGAAAAACAACTGGAGCTAAAAAAGCTGATAGAGGATTTTTCACGGTTTTTCGGCTGTCAGTTTATCATATCCACCCACTCTCCCTTCCTGCTCTCCATATCGGGAGCGGTGATATACGATATGGACTCCGTCCCCGTATCGGTAAAAAAATGGACGGAAATAGAAAGCGTCCGCATATACCGTGATTTTTTCATTCAAAACGAACATCTTTTCAGATGAGAAAGGAACAGCTATGACTTTTGACGAATTTGCGGCCGAGGTCGGCTGCGACAAACAGAAGACTCTTTCGAGATTCGGCGGAAACGAGCAGCTTATGATAAGGATCTTGAAAAAGTTTCCGTCGGACCCCTCCTATTCCCTGCTTTTTGAAAGCGCCGAAAAAGGCGATGTGCAGCAATGCGAAGTCCACGCCCACACCTTAAAGGGCGTCGCGGCGAATCTCGGCCTCGATGAGATAAGCGCCGTGTGCGACACGGTTGTAAAAAACATAAGAAACGGCAACACCGCCGATTTAAACGCACTTCTCGGCACCTTAAAGCCTATGTATGAAAAGGCAATAAAAGCCATTGAATCCCTTTAAAGCACAAAAAAGTCCTGCCTTAGGCAGGACTTTTATTTTTTTATTCTGTAACGCTTACAGGAATATCATCCAAAACGCTCGGCTCTTCGCCGTTCCAAAGCTCTTCAAACTCCTTGGCGTCTATGACTTCCTTTTCCAAAAGCTTCTGAGCCACTCTGTGAAGGGCGTCCATATATCTCTTCAGTATGTCCTCACAGCGGACAAATGCATTGTCCAAAATGAGTTTTACTTCGCTGTCTACAAGAGAAGCCATCTGTTCGGAGAGATTTTTCGATGTGGCAAAATCTCTGCCAAGGAAAACCTCGTCGTGAGCCGATCCAATGACCATATTGCCCACCTTGTCGCTCATGCCGTATTTTGTGACCATGGAGCGGGAAATATGGGTTGCTCTTTCGAGGTCGTTGGAAGCGCCTGTGGAGATATCGCCCATTATCAGCTTTTCAGCAACTCTGCCGCCCAAAAGCGTGACGATCTCGTCCATCATATCGCTCTTTGTGGCGTAGAACTTATCCTCCTCGGGACGGGAAAGGGTAAATCCGCCCGCTCTGCCTCTCGGCACGATAGAAACCTGATGCACAGGGTCTTGAGATGGCAGCGCCCTTGTGGCTATGGCGTGACCTGCCTCGTGATATGCAGTCAGTTTTCTCTCCTTTTCGTTCATGACGCGATTCTTCTTCTCATTGCCCATGATGACTTTGAGGAATGCCTCATCAAGCTCCTCGTTGCCTATGGCGCTGAGACCCTTTTTAGCAGCGATAATCGCCGCCTCGTTAAGGAGATTTTCAAGCTCGGCTCCTGTAAAGCCTACCGTCGTTCTCGCTATCGACTCCAGAGATACGCCGTCTGCCAAAGGCTTTTTCTTGGCGTGAACTTTGAGTATGTCTATTCTGCCCTTTATGTCGGGAGCGCCCACATAGACCTGTCTGTCAAATCTGCCCGGTCTCAAAAGTGCGGGGTCGAGAATGTCGGCTCTGTTGGTGGCCGCCACAACTATAACGCCTGTGTTGTTGGAGAAGCCGTCCATCTCAACCAAAAGCTGGTTGAGTGTCTGCTCTCTCTCGTCGTGTCCGCCGCCGAGACCTGCGCCTCTCTGACGACCCACGGCGTCTATCTCATCGATAAACACAATTGCGGGAGCTGCCTTTTTGGCGTTGTCAAAAAGGTCTCTGACACGGCTTGCACCGACACCCACATAGAGCTCGACAAAGTCGGAGCCCGATATGGAGAAGAAGGGCACGCCTGCTTCGCCTGCTACCGCTCTCGCTATAAGGGTTTTACCTGTACCCGGAGGGCCCACAAGAATGACGCCCTTGGGAATTCTCGCGCCCATTGCCGAGAATTTCTGGGGATTTTTGAGGAATTCCACGACCTCTTTGAGCTCTTCCTTTTCCTCGTCAGCGCCCGCCACATCTTCAAATGTAACGGTTTTTCCGTCTGTCGGGGTGAAAAGTCTCGCTCTCGATTTGCCGAAATTCATTCCGGCTCCTGCTCCGCCGCCCTGCTGCTTGGATATGATAAAGAACCAGAAGGCGCCGAAAAGCACTATTATGACGATATAGGGAAGAAACAGCATGAGTATCGAGCCGCTCTCCTCCTGATATATCTGATTTTCAATAATGCCTGCGCTTCTCTGAGCTTTTATCGTGTCTCCCAAGTCATAAAGAAAGACATCAAGGCTGGGGATACTTGTTTTCACAACGGTGCCCGCGCTGTCGCGCAGCTCCATCGTAATAGTCGTTCCGCTTATGGAAAAATTCTTGACCTGCTGTTCTTCAAACAGCCTTACTACATCGGAATATACAACAACCTTCTGCTTCGACGCATTGAGCAAGCTTGCGCTCGTTCCAATGAATATCAGCAAAATTATGATGTACAGACCGATTCCTCGGTTTCTCTTACTCAAACCTGCCTCCTGTATATGTTTTACTTATTTTGCGTATATTTCCGGCTTGAGAATACACACATCTTTGAGGTTGCGGTATTTTTCCGCATAGTCCAAACCGTAGCCCACGACAAATTCATCGGGGATATCACAGCCCTTGTATTTTACATCTACATGGGCCTTTCTTCTGGCCGGTTTATTCAAAAGTGTGCATATTTCAAGGCTTTTTGGCTCTCTTTTTCCGAGTTCTGCGACAAGACGGCTGAGTGTTATGCCGCTGTCTATTATATCTTCGACAATTATAACATCTCTGTCTTTTATATTTGTGTCCAAATCTTTAATAATTTTTACGCTGCCCGACGACTCTGTTCCGTCTCCGTAGCTGGAAGCCTGCATGAAATCCATGCGGCACTGGATCGACATCTCCCTTAAAAGATCGGCGAAAAACACCGACGAACCTTTGAGAATACAGACCATGATGGGGTTTTTGTCCTTATAATCCTCCGAGAGCTTTTTTCCCAGGCTCTCTGTCATAGCCGCAATCTCTTCCCTGCTTATCAGAACTTTCTCGATGTCGTTTAACATATTTTATCCTCACATTCCCCATTATATATCAGTAGCTTTTTATTTTTCAGCCTCATTCTTATGCCCGAGGGCATTACAATATATTTAGGCGGCAACTTATTATATACCAAATCGGCCACCGAATCAATATGTACCGAGCACAATTTTCCCATATCGCCTCCGGCTTTTTCGTAGAGCCTGTGTATGACCCTTTTCAAAAGCCCCTGAGAGAGCTTTTTGAGCTGTTTTATGTCGGCAGAGATGATTTCGTTTTCAAAAGAACAGCTGCCGACGATCTTTTCGGCTTCGCTCTCTATGAAATCGTTTTCCTCACGAAGTCTCAGCCCGGCAAGGCTTATGTTGTCTATTCCCTTGTCGTTTATCTCCTCCACAAGGGGCAAAAGCTTATGCCTTATCTTGTTTCGGGTATAGTCCAAAGTGTAGTTGGTGGCGTCCTTAGCGTATTCCCTTTCTCCGAGATACTGCTCTATCTCCTGCCTTGAAAGGCACATGACAGGTCTTATAATGTTATCTCTCACAGGGGGAATTCCCGAAAGGCCTCTCATGCCCGACCCTCTTATGAGGTTGAGAAGCACCGTCTCCGCGTTGTCGTTTTTGTTGTGGGCGGTGGCTATTTTATCGGCTTTAAGCTCCCTTGCCGTCCTCTCCAAAAACTCATACCGAAGACGCCTCGCGCCGTCCTCGGTGCCCAGCTTGTGCTCCTTACAGTATTTCAAAGTGTCGCCCTCTTCAAAACGGAACTCGATGCCAAGCTCCTCGCAGAGGTTTTGGGCCAGATTTTTCTCTTTTTCAGCCTCTTCGGGTCTTATGCCGTGGATAAAGTGGGCGGCGGCAACCTCAAAGCCCATCTCCTTTGACAACTCTTTCAAAAGCATCACCATGGCCATAGAGTCGGCGCCCGCCGAAAGGGCGCACAATACCTTGTCGCCCCTTTTTATCATGCCGTATCTTGTGATAAACGCCTTGACCTTAGCTTTCATTGTGCACCGTGTCCTGACTTGTAAAAGAAGTGAACTGTCCGAGCCACTGGAGCTCCACCGTTCCTATCTCGCCGTGTCGGTTTTTGGCTATTATGCATTCGGCAACATTTTTCTTGCCGTTTTCGGGGTCATAGTAGTCATCGCGGTAGAGAAACATTACAATGTCGGCGTCCTGCTCTATGGCTCCCGACTCTCTGAGGTCCGAGAGCATGGGTCTCTTGTCCTTTCTCGACTCGGAAGCTCGGGAAAGCTGCGAACAGCACAGGACAGGGACATTGAGCTCCTTGGCCATTATCTTAAGACCTCTCGATATTTCGCTGACCTCCTGCACGCGGTTTTCGGTGCGGCGTGAGCCCTGCATAAGCTGAAGGTAATCTATTACCACAAGTCCCAGCCTGTCGCCCAGGCGGCGGCATTTTGCCTTCATCTCGGATATGCTTATGGCGGAATTGTCATCTATCATTATGCTCAGCTTGGAAAGCTTTTCGCTGGCGCCCGCTATCTTTATCCAGTCCTTTTCGTCGAGTGTGCCCATTCTTAGCTTTTTGCTGTCGACAAGGGCTTCACTGGATAGCATTCTTGTGGCGAGCTGCTCTTTCGACATCTCAAGCTGAAATATGACGACGGTTTTTCCGCTGGATCTTGCCGCGGAAGTCGCCATGTTGAGCACCATACTGGTCTTACCCATAGCAGGTCTTGCCGCCAAAAGCACAAGCTCACCCTTGTTTAGACCGCCTATGAAATTGTCTATGCTGGAAAATCCCGTGGTGACGCCGGGAATCTGACCCGGGTGGAGAGCCAGTTCGTCAAGGGTGTCGTACACATCCTTGATGGCGCTTTTAAGACTTATCAGTCCCTTTATCTCCCTGCCCTGTCTCACCGAGTACACTTTTTGCTCGGCAAGCTCGGCCACATTCTGAGGGTCTTCCTGCTCGTTTTTGGTCAGCTCCATTATTTCGGAAGAGACCGACTGAAGGTCTCTCAGCATTGATTTTCCCCTGACTATATCGGCGTACTGCTCCACATTTGCCGAGGTGGGCGTCGTTTCGACAAGCTTTAAGAAAAAATCTCTGTCCACCTTGCCCTTGTTTCCCGACATCTTTATCTCATCGAGAATTGTGACATAGTCGATCTTCTTTCCCATGGTAAACATGGCCACCACAGTCTCGTATATCATCTTGTGCACATCGATATAGAAATCGTCGGGGCTGAGCATGCCCAAAACAGTAGGAACGCAGGCGGGGTCTATGACAATAGAACCCAAAACCGCCTGCTCCGCCTCTATACTGTGGGGAACCTGCCTTATGAGAAGCTCCCTCTCCATTTTATTCCTCTGTGACCTTTACGGTAAGCGCTCCCGAAATCTCGGGGTAGAGCTTTACCTTTACGCTGTATGTTCCGAAAGCCTTGATGGGATTTTCGATGGTTATCTTGTTCTTTTCCACCTCAAAGCCGTGCTGCTCCTTTAATGCGTCGGATATCTCCTTTGTGGTGATGGCGCCGAAAAGTCTTCCGCCCGTGCCGGCCTTTGCCTTGATTGTCACTGACATGGATTCCATCTTCTTTTTGAGCTCCAAAGCGGCCTTTTTCTCAAGCTCTGCCCTTCTTGCGGCAGCTGCATCGGCTATCTTTCTGCTGTTGATTACATCGGCTGTGGCCTCGGCCGCCAGCTTTTTGGGGAACAAAAAGTTCCTTGCGTAGCCGTCCGAAACCTCTATAATCTGATCTTTTTTACCCTGGGATTTTACATCCTGCAAAAGAATTACCTTCATGTTTATCTCCTTATCTGCTATTTTTGTTTTTCATCCAAATATTCCTTGACGGCGTTTTTGACCATTTCAAACACGCTCATGGGTGTCTCGTCGTTTCCGAACTGGGCGCCCGCCATGGTGAGGCTTCCGCCGCCGCCTATCTTTTCAAGCACAAGCTGCACATTTACCTGTCCGTAGGAACGAGCCGATACACATACGCCGTCCTTCTCCCTGAACACGATAAACGAAGCCGCTATACCCTTTATGTTTATAAGCTCATCGGCCGCCTGCGCCGCCGTGGCTCTTTCGGTTATATCGTCGGTATACACGCCCGTAATGCCCGGGAACATCTCGTCGGCCGCCGAAATAAGCTGATATTTCTTGACATAGGAGTCAAAGTCATTGTAGAAGAGGTGCTTGACCTCCAGCATATCGGCTCCTGCCTGCTTGAGATGTGCGGCAGCCTCAAAGGTTCTGACGCCCGTCTTGACGGTAAAGCCCTTGGTATCGAGGTAAATACCCGAAAGCAGAGCCTCCGCTTCGCCCCTCGTAAGAGTCTGATTTGGCAGCATATACTGCAAAAGCTCGGAAATCAGCTCACAGGTGGAGCTGGCATAGGGCTCGTGCATGGTTATTGCCGTGTCCTTTATATAATCCGCCGCCCTTCTGTGATGGTCTATAAGGGCTATCTTTGGAACGGTGGTCAAAACATCGGGATACTCGGTCATATCGGGGCGGTTGGTATCGACCACGACCAGGAACGAATCGGGATTTGCGTAATACATGGCCTCATCGTAGTCGATGAGAGTGCCTTCATACTCCTCCATTTTCTTGAGCTTTTCTATGAGAGGAGTGGCCGATGTGGCGTTTTGATTTATAATAATGTAAGGCGTCTTGCCAAGCGCCCTTACGGCGGCGCACACGCCCACGCAGGCGCCCAGGCTGTCGAGGTCGGAATACTTATGACCCATGACAAACACATTGGAGGACTCGGCTATTAGCTGTTTCAAGGCGTTGGCCACCACTCGCGACTTGACCTTTGTGCGCTTTTCCACCTCTTTTGTCTGACCGCCGAAGAACTCAAAGCCCGACGGCGATTTTATTACAGCCTGATCTCCTCCGCGGCTCAGAGCCATGTCGAGGGCCACGCCCGCCTGCTTGTAAAGCTCGTAAAAGCTGCCGAGATCTCGGCTTATGCCTATCGAAAGGCTTGCCGACATTCCCTCGTTGTTTTTGAGCTCTCTTATCTTCTCGATAATTTCAAACTTTCCCTCGGCAAAGGCATCGAGGGCGCTCTTTTCAAATATGCACAGAAATCTGTCTCTCTCCAGCTTTCTGAGTATGCCCGAGGCCTTTTCCGCCCAGCCTGTCAGCTCCTTTTCCACCTGGGACAGAAGCTGAGATTTATCCGATTCGGAGAGGTTTTTAACCAGCTCCTCATAGCTGTCGAGATTTATGAGGGCTACGACGGGACGGGTCTTGCCGTAAGTCTCCTCGAGTTTTCTCAGCTCGGTTATATCGGTAAGGTACAAAGCCGCAAGACCGCCGCCCTCTCCGTCTTTATTTCTGACTATATTTCCGTTTATCTTGTATACCTTGTCTCCCACAGTGACATCGTAGGGACACTCCGTTCTGCCCTCCTTGAGCCACCTTGTGTCGAATCCGTCGACTATATCCTTTAAAAGTTTGCCGTATATTCTGTCCTTATAGCCGAAAGTATCGAGAAGACTCTCGTTGCTCCATATTATCTCGGAGCTGTCCACTTCAAGAATCATCATGGGCAGGGGAAAATCCAAAAGGGAATTTTTCGAGGCGTCGTCCACCTTGAATATGAGGCTTTCCACATATTTTCCCACTATGGCGCTGCGCTTTTTGGAACCTATTTTGTAGTAGATGAGCAGCAGTATGGATATTCCCAGCTGCACAAATCCCACTTTGATTGAGACGGTCAGGCTGTAAAGAGAAAAGAAAAGCAGAAAGACAAAGCAGAGCCTTACGCCCGGCTCTATAATTTTCATAAGTTTTTTATCCATAATCTCACCCCTTGACACTCGTAATGAGCACATTCTGCTTTATTATTATATTATATCAAAAAAATCTCAAATGGGCAATAGCAAACACCCCATTATTGTGCAGTTTTTGCCTTTACAATTTATAACGAATATGGTATTATATGCATATCCTTTGCGTTCGGGTAAAAACCCGAAAAAAACACATACATACGGAGGGGTCTTATGTCTAAACTCAAAAAACTCACTATTGCCGCCATGCTTGTGGCAATACAAATCGTCCTGTCCCGATTTCTCTACATTTACACTCCCGGAAATCTCGACAGACTTAGCTTCGGCTTTGTTCCGGCAGTTCTTATAAGCTATCTTTTGGGCCCTGTTTACGGAGGTCTCTCAGCGGTCGTCGCAGATGTACTCGGTATGCTTCTCAACTCGGCGGGTCTCGCTTTCAATCCTATTTTCACGATAATCGCGGGACTCAAAGGCGTGGTGTTCGGCCTTTTGCTCTACAAAAAAGAGCTTACCCTCAAAAGAATCGCCTTTACATTCGTACTCACGACGATATGCTTTGAACTGGGTCTTACTCCCATCGCCCTAATGGTCTATTACGGCAGGGCGTTTAAAGCC